>NZ_PGEN01000001.1:300000-600000 GCF_002797435.1 Sphingomonas koreensis
CGGATCCATGGACCCGTGGGTCAAGCTCTGCGAGGAGTTGTTCAGCGCCGCGACGTCGGAGTTCAAGAACCTCGAATTCTTCTACTTCCACAACTGCCTGTACGAGGGCGTGTGGAAGGACAATCGCCGCCGCTTCACCGAACGCACCCCGACCTGGGACGTGCTCCACAAATATGGCCATGACTATAAGGTGATCTTCGTCGGCGACGCGTCGATGTCGCCCTACGAGATCAGCCATCCCAGCGGCTCGGTCGAGCATTTCAACGAGGAAGCGGGTGCAACCTGGATGCAGCGCGTCACCAGCACCTATCCCGCCTCGGTCTGGCTCAACCCCATTCCCGAGGAGCAATGGGGCTATTCCCAGTCGGTCCGCATCCTGCGCGAGCTGATGAACGACCGCATGTACCCGCTGACCCTGGCGGGACTCGACGATGCCATGCGCGAGCTGAGCCGGAAGACGTGACCGGGGACAGCGTCATGCTGGTTCGCATCGCCACCGCGGCCTGCCTCAACCGCCTGGATCGACACCGCTGTTCGAAATCGTCAGCCAGCCCCGTTTGACACCGGCGCGTGAAGACATGCCGCTCGTGTCAGCATCGTCAACCGTCTCACCTACGCGCGACAGCGTGACCTTTGGGACTTTCCGCCGCTGCTACAGGCGCTCCACCGCACGCTGCAGCTTCCGGAGCACGCCCGAATCTCCCGCCTGCGAGTCCGCTGCCTCTTGCGCCAGCGCCATCAGCCGCACCGCGCCGAAGCTTGCCGACAGGCCCTTGAGCCGCAGCGCGGCGCTGCGCCATGCCTCGGGATCGTCCGCCGTCGCGAGCGCTTTCAGCCCGCGCTTCGCGCTGTCGAGGAACGCTTCGCGCAGCTCGGCGATCAGGCCGGGCTCGTCGCCCACCGCCGCCGCCAGCGTCGCATCGATTGCACCGGGATCATAAGCCATGCCGTGCGTGTATCGGGCTGTGCTTAACGACTGGTTTCTCAGCGCTATTCCGATCTTGCCCAACCGTGCTAGATTGGGACGATGAACGGGGGAACCAACGCAGCCGGCTTTGCCGCGAACGAGGAAGACGGGCTTACGCTTGTCGAGGAGCCCATTGCGCAGGTCAGCGCCGCGCATCCGGCCTATGATCCGGCGGAAGATCTCGAGCTGGAAGAAGTCTATCGCGCGCCCGGCGAATGGCTCGTTCCGCTGATTGCCGCCGGCCTTACCCTTGCCTGGTTCGGGGTGATGGGCTGGCTGCTCCAGCCCGCCTTCGCCCAGCCGATGCCACCGGTGCAGCTCGTCCAGCTGATCGCCGCACTCTGCGTCCCGCCGATCCTGATCGGCATCCTGTGGCTGCTCGCGCGCCGGTCGAGCCGCGCCGAGGCACGCCGCTTCGGCAACACCGCGCGTGCGATGCGCGAAGAGGCCGCGAGCCTCGAGCGCGTCATCGCGACCCTCGCGCGCAAGATCGAGGCGAACCGTGCCGCGCTCGCCGCGCAGACCACCGCCCTGATGGCGATGGGCGACGGCGCCGCCGAACGGCTTCAGGCCGTGTCCAACGGCATGGCCGCGGAGGCGCGCTCGGTCGACGCCAGCGCCAAGATCCTGATGGAAAGCGCCGCGACCGCCGAGAAGAGCGTCGCCATCGTCCTCGCCTCGCTGCCCAAGGCGCATGAGGGGATGATCGGCATGGCCGCCACCCTGGATGCCGCGGGCCTCAAGGCGGGCGAGCATGCCGCCGCGCTCGACGCTCAGCTCTCCGCGCTCGCCGAGCGGGGCCGTGAAGCCGATACGGTGGCGGGCGGAGCCGCCCAGCGGCTCGCCGCTCACATCGCCAAGATGGAGGCGACCAGCGAGACCGCGGGCGCCCGTCTGGAGGGAGTTGCCGACCAGATGTCCGGCACCGTCGATGCGATGCTCGATCGAACCGCCGCTGCGGTGGACGAGGCGCGCAAGGGCATCGCCGCGCAGGGCGAAGCCATGCTGGCGATGCTCGCCGCCAATCAGGCCTCGCTCGACGCCGCCGGCCGTGAGAGCATCGAGGCCGTCGGCACCCGCGTCGGTGAGATCGAGGAAACGATCAGCCGCATCGCCGAAAAGCTGGGCGAGGAGCAGACGCGGATCGACATCCTCCTCGCCTCGGTCACCGGCGGAATCGCCCAGGCCGACGGCGCGATGGCCGCGCTCCATTCGGCGGGCATGGATCGCACCCAGGCGCTTGCCGCCTCAATTAGCGCGCTCGACAGTTCCACCGCCGCGATGACCGAAACCCTCAAGATCGGCGACGAGACCGCGCGCCGCGTCATCGCTACCGCGGAGGATCTGCTCACCGCGCTCGACTCCTCGGCGCGCGAGATCGACGAGACGATGCCCGAGGCCCTCAACCGGCTCGAGGACCGGATCGGCTCCACCCGCACCGTCATCGCCAGCGCCAAGCCCGAGCTGCTCGCGCTCGTCACCGCTGCCGAAAGCACGCACGACGCGATCGAGGCGATCGCCGATGTCGTCTCGCGCCAGCGCGAGACGCTCATCAAGACCCAGGCCGCGCTCATCGAAACGCTCGATTCGGGGCATGAGAAGACCGACCAGCTCGAAGAAACCGTCGATCGCGCCATCGCCAATGCGCGGCGTTTCGCCGACGATGCCGCGCCGCAACTGGTCGACGCCCTGCTCCGTATCCGGGAGACCGCCGCCGCCGCCGCCGAACAGGCGCGCGCAACGCTCTCGGGCCTTGTTCCCGAGGCCGAGCGGCGGCTGGAGGAAGCCGGCAGCGCCGCGATGCGCCGCGCTGTCGATGCGGGCGTCCGCCAGCAGCTGGTCGAGCTCAGCCTTGTGTCCGAGAATGCGGTTGCGACTGCCGGGCGCGCCTCCGAGCATCTTACCCAGCAGATGATGAATATCGGCGAAGCCGCCGCTGCGGTCGAGCGCCGCATCGAGGAAGGCCGTGCCGAGCGCGAAGAGGCCGACCGCGACAATTTCGCCCGCCGCGTCTCGCTGCTGGTCGAGGCGCTCAATTCCGCCGCGATCGACATCACCAAGGCGTTCGCGCACGAGGTGTCGGACAGCGCCTGGTCGGCCTATCTCAAGGGCGACCGCGGCGTCTTCACCCGTCGCGCCGTCCGCCTGCTCGACAGCGGCGACGCGCGCGAGATTGCGGGCCTCTATGACAGCGACCCGCATTTCCGCGAGCAGGTCAACCGCTACATCCACGATTTCGAGGCGATGCTGCGTCAGGTGCTCGCGCTGCGCGACGGCTCGCCGCTCGGCGTCACCCTCCTCTCCTCCGACATGGGCAAGCTCTATGTGGCGCTGGCGCAGGCGATCGAACGCCTGCGCACCTGACCGTTATTTCTTCGCGGCCTCCAGCACCTTCATCCCGAACGCCAGCCGCTGCATGTACAGTGCCCGGTCGCTTGCCTTCGGCCAGGCCGCGCTGGTGACCATGACGACCTTGGTCGCGGGATCGACCAGAATGACCTGGCCGAAGATGCCCTGCGCCGCATAATAGCCGCCGGGGATCGTCCACCATTGATAGCCATAGCCGCCGCCCGGATGCGTCGCATGCGCCTTGGTCGCATCGGCGAACCAGCCGGCGGGCACGATCCCTTTCCCGCCCTCAAGCGTCATCTGCCCGATCCGCGCATAGTCGCGCAGCGAAACCGAGAGGCAGCAACCGCTGACCTCGGCGCCACTCTGGTCGGTCATCCAGAAGGCATCGCGCTCCATGCCGTAGCGGCGCCAGACCTTCTCGCTCAGATAGTCGGAAAGCTTCTTCTTGGTCGCGCGCCGCACCAGCACGCCGATCAGGTTGGTCTCGCCGGTCTTGTAGACGAACTTGCTTCCCGGCGGATCGGCGCGCGGGAGCTTGCGCATATAGGCGACGGTCGGGTCCTGTCCCGGCGGCACCGCCTCGGCGAACATCCGCGCCACGTCGCTGTTGGGATCGGTATAATCCTCGTTCCAGCGCACACCCGATGTCATGGTCAGGATCTGGCGAATGGTCACTCCGTCATAGCCGCCGCCGGCAAGGTCGGGGATGTACCTGGTCACGGGCTCGTCGAGCGACTTGATATAGCCGTCCTTGATCGCGGCCCCGACCAGCGTCGATGTCACCGATTTCGCAACCGAGAAGCTCGTCCACCGCCCCTCACGCGAATAGCCGAGCGCATAGCGTTCAAGCCGGATCTTGCCATCCTGAAGCACCAATAGTCCGGCGACGTTCTGAGCCGCCATGAAGGCATCAACGTCCGCGGCAGCGATCGGCAGCGGCGTACCTTCCGGCAACGGCCTCACCTTCCCGCCCGCCTTCACGATATGGCCGGGAAAGATCTTCTCCATCGCCGGGAAGTTCTTGAGCCGCTCCTCGGCCGACCAGAACAGCACCGCTGCGCCGACCTGGCGCAGCCGCGCCTCGTCCTTGGGGGCTGGGACAGGGACCGGTGCGGCGACCTCCGCCTTGGGCGCGCAGCCCCACAAAGCCACCGCCGAAAGCGCGATCCAGGCCGTCCGCATACCCCTCTCCCTTCAATCCTTGATGAGTGTCACCTGCGCCACCCAGATCCCGCCGCCGCGGAACCCACCTTCACAATACATGAGATAATAGCGCCACAAGTCGATGAAATGCCGGTCGAACTCAGCCGGGATCCGGCCCGACGCTACCGCTTCGTCGAACCGCTCGCGCCAGGTCCTCAACGTCTCGGCATAGTCCAGCCCGAACTCGCGCCGATCCTGCCAGCTCAGCCCCTGCTCCTCAGCGATCGCGCGGAACTTGCTCTCGGACAGCAGCAGCCCGCCGGGAAAGACATAGGTCTGGATGAAATCGACGTTGCGGGCATAGGCGTCGAAGATGGCGTCATCGATCGCGATATACTGGATCGCCGCACGGCCGCCCGGTTTCAGCGCTCGGGCGATCGCACCGAGATAGGCGGGCCAATATGCCTCGCCGACTGCCTCGACCATCTCGATGCTCGCGATGGCATCATATTGGCCTGCCACATCCCGATAGTCGGTCAGCGAGACCTCGACGCCATCCAGCCGCGCGGATGCCATCCGCGCATCGACATAGGCTTTTTGCTCGGTCGAAAGCGTGAGTCCGCGAACCCTGCGCCCTGCCATCGCCGCAGTCTCGGCGAAGGATCCCCAGCCGCAGCCGATTTCAAGTATTTCATCGCCCGGCTGCGTGCCCGTCCGTTCCAGTATCGCTGCCAGCTTCGCCGCCTGCGCAGCCTCAAGCGTCACGTCCAGTCCTGCGAACAGCGCGCTGGAATAGGTCATGCTTGCGTCGAGCCACGGGGCGTAGAAATCATTCCCCAGATCATAGTGATAGGCGATGTTGCGCCGCGCCCCGTCGCGATCGTTGCGGCGCATCCAGTGCCACATGCGCTTCGCCAGCCGCGAAAATCCCTGCGCCCGCCCGGCATCGCCCAACGTCGCGCGGTTGCGCATGAACAGGTCGAACAGCGGCACCGGATCGGGGCTGCTCCATTCGCGCGCCTGCCATGCCTCATACCAGCCGATCGATCCGCCGGTGGCCAACCGCCACAGCGCTCGCCAGTTGCGGATATCGACCCATGCCTCCGGCCCCGGCGCGCGCCCGCCGAGCCGTCGTCCCTTGCCGCCCGGCAAGGTCAGTTCGATCACGCCGTAAGCAAGCCCCGCATCGATCCGGTCCAGCAACTTGTGCAGCAAGGGCGATGCGAGCGTGGCCAGTACGCCGCGCCGCTGCGAGCCATGATCCCAGCCATCCCGGCGGCCGCGATTTTTAGCCGGTGCTTGCATGTCGCGCACAAACCACGCGGGATCGAGTTGGGCAAGTGGCAATAGCCGCCTGCGTAACGATCACATCGGATGCGGCTCTTTATCAACCATCCAGGTCTGGCCCTTGCTCACCAGCTTCTGGAGATCGGGCACCTTCCCTTCGCTCGCCGCCAGGTTCTGCGCCACCACCGCGCTCTCGAAGGTCGGGGCGGGATCGTCGTAGAGCACGCCCAGGGCCATCGGGAACGGGCCGAACGGCATCTCGACCAGCATATGGGCGATGGCGCGGTTGCTGACATTGTGGACGATCACCCCCGCCGCCTGCCAGTTACCTTCCACTACATCTACGGTTTTTAGTGTAAGCCGTTCAGTATCCAGCGCTATTCCCTTCGATCCGCCCGCGAACAGCATCGGCTGGCCATGCTCCAGCCAGAGCTGGTTCCCGGCATTGGCCTTTTCGGTGAAGGGGGCGAAGACGTCGTCATTATAGACGATGCAGTTCTGGAAGATCTCGACGAACGCCGCACCCTGATGGGCGTGCGCCGCCTTGAGCACCGACGGCAGATTCTTGTGGACGTCGATCCCGCGGGCAATGAAGCGCGCGCCGCTGCCCAGCGCATAGGCACAGGGCTTGGCCGGATGATCGACCGAGCCGAACGGGGTCGAGGGCGAGCGCGTCCCCTCCCGGCTCGTCGGCGAATATTGCCCCTTGGTCAGGCCGTAGATCTCGTTGTTGAACAGCAGCACCTGGCAATTGAGGTTCCGCCGCAGCAGGTGCATCGTGTGGTTGCCGCCGATGGAGAGGCCATCGCCGTCGCCGGTGATGATCCACACGTCGAGATCGGGATTGGCGAGCTTGACCCCTGTCGCCACCGCCGGCGCGCGGCCATGGATGGTGTGGAAGCCATAGGTCTCCATATAATAGGGGAAGCGCGACGAGCAGCCGATGCCGCTGATGAACACGGTGTTCTCCGGCGTCGCGCCGATCTCCGGCATCGTGCGCTGCACCGCCTTGAGGATCGCATAGTCGCCGCAGCCGGGGCACCAGCGGACCTCCTGATCGGTCTCCCAGTCCTTGGGGGTCGAGGGCTTGATGGTGGTGATCTCGTTCACGCGAGCGCCTCCTCGATGGCGGCTTCGATCTCATGGATGCGGAAGGGTTGGCCGCTGACCTTGTTGAGCGGCCTGGCATCGACGAGAAACTGGTCGCGCAGCACCGTCTTGAGCTGGCCCGTGTTCATTTCGGGCACAAGGATGTGCTCGTAACCCTTTAGCAATGCGCCGAGATTCTTCGGCATCGGCCAGATGTGGCGGATGTGGATATGGCTGACGTCGAGACCCTTGCGGCGGGCACGGCGCACGGCTTGCGTGATCGGGCCATAGGTCGAACCCCAGCCGACCACGACCAGCTTGCCGCCCGCCTCGCCCTGCTCGATCTCCTGATCGGGCACCGCGATCCCCTCGACCTTGGCCTTGCGGATGTCGGTCATCGCCTGATGGGTGTCGGGGGCATAGTCGATATTGCCGGTTCCCAGCGCCTTCTCGATCCCGCCGATGCGGTGAAGCAGACCCGGCGTGCCCGGCTTGACCCAGGGGCGCTTGAGCTTCTCGTCGCGGGCATAGGGCAGGAACTTCTCGCCGTCCGCCGGAAGCTCGGTGTGGAATTCCACCGGGAACGGCTTGTAACCGCTCATGTCCGGCACCTTCCACGGCTCGGCCGCATTCTGGAGGTAGCCGTCAGTGAGCAGCATGACGGGCGTCATATATTGGGTGGCGATGCGAACCGCCTCGATCGCGCAGTCGAAACAGTCGGCAGCGGAGCGGGTCGCGATCACCGGGACCGGCGCGTCGCCATTGCGACCATAGACCGCCTGGTAGAGATCCGACTGCTCGGTCTTGGTCGGAAGGCCCGTGGAGGGCCCGCCGCGCTGGGCGTTGACGATCACCAGCGGCAGCTCGGTCATGATCGCAAGGCCGATCGCTTCGGTCTTGAGCGCGATTCCGGGGCCGGAGGAGCAGGTGACGCCAAGACTTCCCGCATAGGACGCCCCCAGCGCCGACGCGACGGCGGCGATCTCATCCTCCGCCTGGAAGGTGGTGACGCCAAACTCCTTCAAGCGTGCGAGATGGTGAAGGATCGCCGAGGCGGGAGTGATCGGATAGCCGCCATAGAAGAGCTTCAAGCCCGCAAGCTGCGCACCCGCGACCAGCCCGAGGCTGATCGAATCTGCGCCGGTTACGGTCCGGTACAGGCCCGGCTCGACCGGGGCGGCGGGGACGTGGAGCTGCCCCACCCCTTGCGCGCCCAGCTCGGCGGTCTCGCCATAGGCATGGCCGGCGTTGAGCGCGGCGATGTTGGCCTCGGCCAGCTCGGGCGCCTTGGCGAACTTGGTCTTGAGCCAGTCGATCAGCGGCCCGCGCTCGCGGTCGAACATCCACAGCGCAAGGCCCAGCGTCCACATGTTCTTGCAGCGCAGCGCTTCCTTGTTGCCGAGCCCGAAGGGCTTCACGGCATCGAGGGTGAGCTGCGAGATGTTGAGCTTGAGCAGCTGCCACTTGGCCAGGCTGCCATCCTCGAGCGGGTTTTCGGCGTATTTGGCCTTGTCGAGGTTGCGTTTGTTGAACTCGCCTTCGTCGGCGATGATCAGGCCGCCGGGCTTCAAATCGCCGACATTGGTCTTGAGCGCCGCGGGGTTCATCGCCACGAGCACATCCGGTGCGTCGCCCGCGGTCTCGATCGCGGCCGAGCCGAAATTGATCTGGAAGGCGGAGACCCCGAACAACGTGCCCTGCGGGGCGCGGATCTCTGCGGGGAAATCGGGGAAGGTGGCGAGGTCGTTGCCCGCCAGTGCGGTCGAAAGCGTGAACTGGCCACCGGTAAGCTGCATGCCGTCGCCCGAGTCTCCGGCGAAGCGGACGACGACCGCTTCGGGGGGCGGATTAGCGGAAGCCTCTTCGGGCGTGACCTGATGGACGGCTGTGGCCATTCAGTCTCTTCCTGCAATGTCTATCCACCCTCTACGCCTCGGGGTGGTCATCACAGAAGGTAGAATGATGGGAGGCGGTTGCAACCGCTTCTTTTGCGGGCATCTAGGCGGCGTCCCGAACCGGTGCTAACCGCTATAGCGAAGGGGGCCGGTCTTGGCTGATCGTTTGGACGGACCAGCATTGCAGGCGGTGCGCCTTTCGGCGATCGACTCCGCATCGCGCGACGCGCTGCTCCGCCGCTACGAGATCCAGGTCTACGGCCCCGCCTTCCCCGACGCTGAGATTCGCGAGGACCCCGCCTATTGGCGCGGCCTGCTCGATGCCGATCCCTATCCGCCCCCGCCCCAACCCCTGATCGAGGTTCTGTTGCTCGTCGATCCCGCGGGCGATGTTGCCGGCGGCGTGACGATCGAGCTCTATCGCGAGGCGAACGCCGGTCTGCTCACCTATATCTCGGTCGATGCCACGCGCCGTGGCCAGGGGCTCGGCAAGCGCCTGATCGCCGAAGCGCGTGCGGCACTCAACCGGATGGGTTCGCCCGCAACGCCGATGTTCGCGGAAACCGAACGGCTTGAGGACGCGCGAGACGAGGCCGAGCGTGCCGCAACCGTTCTGCGCCAGCGCCAGCTCGCCGGCATGGGCGCACGCTGGGTCGAGTTCGACTATGTCATGCCGCCCCTGCGGACCGATACGCTGCCGCACCGCCTCCACCTGATGCTGTTCGGCGGTCCGGACCGGGTGCCCGCCGCGACCATTCTCGCGCTGCTCGATGAACTGGCGCGCGCGCTCGGTACGCGCCTCGACGCGTTCCAGGATACGAGCGCGATGGCGTCATGGCTTGCCTCTGCAGACATGCTCCCGGTCAAACCGCTGCCCGAAGGCGGGCGTGGCTGAGGCCCGGCCGCCCGATCGTCTCTTTTTCGAGGCCCCGGCCTTCCGGGATCTCGACGCCGCCGCCTTCACCTTCGCATTCGAGCTCAGCTATCACGACGGGTCCGGCCAGCCGATCGAACGCAGCGCCTTCCGTCTGCGCGAGATCAGCGACGCGATGAGCCGCAGCCGCGGGGGCGAGGGTCGGGAGCGGGAGGCGTTCGCGACGCTGGTTCAGCCGATCCGCTCCTTCCTCGACGATGTCACCATGGGCCCCGCGGGCACCAACGGGCGCCCTGCATTGTTCGCCGCATCCGGCGCGCGGCCCAATGCCCGGAGCCGAAGCGTATGGCTTTGCCGTCCGGAAACCTGGCAGTACGAGTATGAGAATGAAGTGAGCGAACTGGCGGTCGAACCCGCGCAGCGCTTTCATCACTTCCGGCTCCGCGACAGTTTCGCCGCGTTCGAGAGCGGGCGGATCTTCTATCTGCTCACCCTGACCCAGCAGGCCCCCGGCGATGAGGCCACGCGGAAGGGAGAAAGCGAGCAAGCCGACCCAGACATGGCATGCGATACGCAGCACGCGCCGATCGACGAGTACACGGTCCTCCAGCTCCAGCAGCTCGCGCTGGACCCGGACGAGTATGCAGACGACGCCACCTATCTGGCCTTCTGCCGGGACAGGGAATGCCCGGTGGATACGACCGGCTTCCTCTCGCTCATTCAGCTGGCCGAGCAGCGGTTGCAGGAGCTCGAAGCGAACAACGCTGCCCGTCCCAACGGCATTGCCGATGTGATGCGCGCGCGTGACATGATTGCCGACGACTGCCGGCGCCGGCCCCTGACCGCGGATTCGCTTCAGCGCCTCGCCATCGGGATCGAAAGTGATACGCTGCTCGGCACCGCCGATCGCGTGAACCGCAAGTTCCTCCCGCCCGATCAGGCCGCCGCCAGCCGCATGGGCTGGATCGCGCAGGGCAAGGAGATCGAAGATGTAAAGGGCCGGTGGGAAGCAACATTCGGCAACGCGCCATCAACTGGCGGACGCCGCGCGCACGACAATCCCGACAATTCGTTCGATCGCGATTTTCTGGTGTTCGCCGGCCTTGCGCAGGGCATCCCCGATTTCCCCTATCAGGATGAATCGGAGGTCCATGATTCGACCCGCCCGGCCTTCATGTCGGTGGAATCCGCGATCTACACCCATCCCCGCTTCGTCCTGGAAGTCGCAAAAAGCTGGCGCTCGTTCAACACCGCCCGCCCTGCAATCGGCACCTGCCCGTATCTGCTGCTGATGTTCGTCGTCTCGCTGCATGACGAGCTGGTGGTTGCCGAAATGGAGCGCGTGATCGACGATCTGATCTATCGCCCCGGCGCACATGGCGCTCAGCGCACGCGTTCCTACCCGATGTCGGACGTGCGCAGCATCCTGATCCATGCGAAGGCAATGTTCGGCGAGCAGGAGGCGATCCTGCAGGCCAATCTCCACCAGCGGCTCGAGCTGTTCCGGTGGAGCAGCGTACATCGCTCGGGCAACATCTTCCGCTACCCCAAGGAACGCGGCGCGCTCGAAGCGATCCAGAAGGCGATGGCGACCGGAACGCGCTTCGACCGCGCGCACAATACGATCGATCGCATGGAATCGTTGGTCGAGGACGTGGCGAACCTCAAATCGGCCTATGCTTCGCGCCGGACCAACGGCTTGCTGCTCGTGCTCGCGATCGTCGGTGTGATCGGCATTCCAAAGAGCGTGAAGGAGTTTCTCGAAACCCTGGGCGTGACCGGGATTCACAAAGGCTGGTTCACCGCCACCTCGGTACTGCTGCTCGGCGCGCTATTGTGGTGGTTCCTGTCGCATTGGCGTCGCGGCAGACGGGCCACACGCAGCCGCTAGCCGCCGCCCAGCGCGAGGATCGACGCAACGTGCCGCGCGGAAACCTCCATCGCATCGACGCCATACCCGCCGCCCAGCGCGCTCGCGAGCGGTACCCCGCGCGCCCGCGCCAGCGATGCGACCCATTTGTCGCGAACCACCAGCCCTTCGCGGCTCAATTTGAGCCGTCCGAGCCGGTCGCCCTCCCATGGATCGACGCCGGCCTGATAGAGGATCAGCGTCGGCGCGAAATCCTCGACCAGAGCCGGAAGGCTCGTCGTGAGCGCATCCATATAGGCGACGTCATCGGTACCGTCGGGCAACCCGACATCCAGCGTCGAGCGCGCTTTGCGCACCGGGAAATTCTTCTCCGCATGGATCGAATAGGTCGCCACGTCACCCCGCCCCGCCATCAGTGCCGCGGTGCCGTCGCCCTGATGCACGTCGCAATCGACGATCAGCACGCGCTCGCCCTCTTCCGCCAGCCGGTTGGCGGCAATGGCGAGATCGTTGAACACGCAATAGCCCGCGCCGGTATCGTGCAGCGCGTGGTGGCTCCCGCCTGCGGTGTTCGCTGCGAAGCCGTGCCGCTGTGCCAGCTTCGCCGCCAGATAGGTGCCGCCGGGCACCGCGAGCGCACGCAGCGCCACCGCCTCGGTCACCGGAAAGCCGATCCGCCGCTCCTTCTCGCGCGGAACGCGGGTCTCGATCACCTCGGCGACATAGTCGGGATCATGCACCGCCTCGATCCATGCACGCGGCATCGGCTCCGGCTCGTGCCAATCGAGGCTGGCGCTGCTGTCGCGCAGCAGATCACGGACCAAGCCATTCTTGTTCCACTGATACTGGCTGCGCGCGGGCGCGGGCGCGACGTAGAGCGGGTGGTGGACGACCGGGATCGGCACGCCATTCACCCTCGGGCGCTCACGCCGCCAATGCCTCCAGCGCCTCGCTCGCCTCCACCCAGGCGGCTTCGGCGGCCTCGATCGCCTTGGCCACGGCGCCGCGCTGCTTCATCAGCTCGGTCATGGTCAGCTTGGCGAGGTCGGGTGCGGCACTGACGGGATCGAACATCGCACGGTCGATGGCGCTGAGCTTCTCGCCGAGCCTGGCCATCTCGGCCTCCGCCGCCTTGGCCGACTTGCGCAAGGCGTTGCCCTTTTCTCGCGCCTCGGCGGCCTCGCGGCGGGCATCCTTGCGGTTGCCGCCCTTGCCCGCACCCTCGGCCTTGGGCTCCTTGGCGAGCACGAAGGCGATATAGTCATCGAGATTGCCGTCGAAGGGCTTGGCGGTTCCCTGATCGACCAGCACGAGGCGGTCGGCAGTCATCTCGATCATATGGCGGTCGTGGCTGACGATCACCACCGCGCCGGTATAGGCGGTCAGCGCCTGGATCAGCGCTTCGCGCGAATCGACGTCGAGGTGGTTGGTCGGCTCGTCGAGGATCAGCATGTGCGGCGCGTCGCGGGTGATCAGCGCGAGCGCAAGGCGCGCGCGCTCGCCGCCCGAGAGCTTGCCGACCTTGGTCATCGCCTTGTCGCCGGCAAAGCCGAAGCGGCCGAGCTGGGCACGGACAAAGGACGGCTTCTCGCCCTCCATCAGCCGCTGCATATGATCGAACGGCGTGTCGTCGCTGTGCAGCTCTTCCACCTGATATTGGGTGAAATAGCCGACGCGCATCTTGGCCGAGGCGGCCTTGTCGCCGTCGATCGGGGTAAGCTGGGCGGCGAGCAGCCGCGCGAGCGTGGTCTTGCCGTTGCCGTTGCGCCCGAGCAGCGCGATGCGGTCGTCCGGATCGATGCGCAGGTTCAATCGCTGAAGGATCGGCTTGCCGTCATAGCCGACGCTGGCATGGTCGAGCGTGATCAGCGGCGGGCGCAGCGGATCGGGATCGGGGAAGCCGAACGCCAGCGTGGGATCGTCGACAACCGCGGCGATCGGCTGCATGCGGGCCAGCGCCTTGGCGCGCGACTGCGCCTGTTTGGCGGTCGAGGCGCGGGCCGAGTTGCGCGCGACATAGTCCTGCAGCTTGGCGCGCTCCGCGAGCTGCTTCTCGCGCGCGGCGGCCTGCTGCGCCTGACGCTCGGCGCGCTGGCGCTCGAACGAGTCGTAGCCACCCGGGTAGAGGGTGAGCTTGCCGCGCTCCAGGTGGAGGATGTGGTCGACGACGTTGTTGAGGAAATCGCGCTCGTGGCTGACGATGACGATCGTCGCCGGATAGGACTGGAGGAAGTCCTCCAGCCACAGCACCGCTTCGAGATCGAGGTGGTTCGACGGTTCGTCGAGCAGCAGCAGGTCGGGCTGGCTGAACAGCAAGGCCGCGAGCGCGACGCGCATCCGCCAGCCGCCCGAGAAGCTGTCGAGCGGGCGGTGCTGCGCCTCCTCGTCGAAGCCGAGGCCGACCAGGATGCGCGAGGCACGCGAAGGGGCGGAATAGGCGTCGATCGCGCCAAGCCGCTCATGGATCTCGCCGAGCCGGTCAGGGTCTTCGAGACCTTCAGCCTCGGCCATCAGCGCGGCACGCTCGGTATCGGCGGCGAGCACGGTCTCGAACGGCGTGGTCTTTCCGGCCGGCGCCTCCTGCGCGACATAGCCGATGCGGGCGCCGCGCGGCATGTCGGCGCTGCCCTCGTCCGGGTCGATCTGGCCGGCGATCACCTTGACCAGGGTCGACTTGCCCGCGCCGTTGCGCCCGATCAGCCCGATGCGGCCGCGCGGCGGGAGTGCGGCACTGGCGCGGTCGATGATGACGCGGCCGCCAAGGCGGACGGTGATGGCGGAAAGGTTCAGCATGGCGGGGCGCCTAGCACCCCTGCCCACATCAGGACAACCGGCCCTCGAAGTCTTCGTAGCCGAACGACTTCACGATGCGCAGCTCGTCGCTGCGGCTGTTCCAAAGCGCGATGGTGGGCAAAGGCACGCCATTGAAGGTCGTGGTCTTGACCATCGAATAGTGCGCCTGATCGAGGAACGCGAAGCGCTGGCCGGGCACCGGACGCTCAGCGAAGCGGAAATCGCCGAGGATGTCGCCGGCGAGGCACGACGGGCCGCCGAGGCGCACCAGCACATCGCCGCCCTCGCCCAGCATCGCCGGGCGGTAGGGCGCCTCGATCACGTCGGGCATGTGGCAGGTGGCGGAGATATCGACGACGCCGATCGGCATCCCGTTGTCGAAAATGTCGACGAACTCGCCGACAAGGATGCCGGTATCGAGCGCGATCGCCTCGCCCGGCTCGAGGATCACTTCGAGGCCCGTTTCGGCACGGACTTCCTTGAGGAATTCGACCAGGTCATCGCGCTGATAGTCGGCGCGGGTGATGTGATGCCCGCCGCCGAAATTGAGCCATTTGAGCTGGCCGAGATACGGCGCGATCCGCGGCCGCAGCGCTTCCCAGGTGCGGCGCAGCGGCGGGAAATCCTGCTCGCAGAGCGAATGGACATGGATGCCGTCGACGCCCTCGAAATGCTCGGGACGCAGCTGGTCGGCGGGGAAGCCGAGGCGGCTGTGCGGCTGGGCGGGGTCGTATTTCTGGACCTCGCCCTCCGAATGCATCGGGTTGAGCCGCAGGCCGACGTCGAAGGTATCCCCGCGCGCACGGGCGGCGGCGAGCTCGCCCTTCATCGCAGCGTGCTGGCTCGGGGTATTGAAGATGACGTGGTCGGAAATCCGGCACACCTGCGCCATGTCCGCCGCCTTGTAGCCCGAGCAATAGGTCGCGATCTCGCCATGATAGTGATCTGCGGCGAGCCTGGCTTCGTGAAGGCCCGACGTCGCGACGCCATCGAGATACTTGCCGACGAGATCGCCGAGCGACCACATCGAGAAGGCCTTGAGCGCGAGCAGGATCTTCACCCCCGCGCGATCGCGAACATCGGCGATCGTCTGGAGGTTGCGCTCGACCGCCGCCGCATCGACGACGAAGCAGGGCGACGGCACGCGCGACAGGTCGAACCGGGCGAAAGCGCCCGGATCACCGGCCTTGGTCGACATGACCGGCGGGGCTGCGCGCGTGTCCGTGCTCATTCGATCAGAACTTCAGCGGCTCGGGGAGCTCGTGCACCTGCCAGGGCAGCCCGTGCTTGTTCAGCATGTCCATGAACGGATCGGGATCGAACTGCTCCATGTTGAACACGCCTTCGCCGCGCCAGACGCCGTTCAGCATCAGCGCCGCGCCGATCATCGCCGGCACGCCGGTGGTGTAGCTCACCGCCTGGTTGCCGGTCTCCTCGAACGCGTCTTCGTGATCGCAGACGTTATAGACGTAGAAGGTCTTTTCCTCGCCGTCCTTGGTGCCGGTCGCGATGTCGCCGATGTTGGTCTTGCCCTTGGTCGTCGTGCCGAGCGTCGAGGGCTCGGGCAGCACGGCCTTGAGGAACTGGAGCGGAACGATCTCGCGCCCCTCGAACAGGATCGGCTCGATCGAGGTCATGCCGACATTCTGCAGCACCCGCAGGTGCGTCAGATACTGTTCGCCGAAGGTCATCCAGAAGCGCGCGCGCTCGATCTCGGGGATGAACTTGACCAGGCTCTCCAGCTCCTCATGGTACATGAGGTACATGTTCTTGGCGCCGACCTGATCGAATTCGAACACCTGGCGCGACGACAGCGCCGGGGTTTCGACCCAGTCGCCATTCTCCCAGTGCCGCGCGGGCGCGGTGATCTCGCGGATGTTGATCTCTGGGTTGAAGTTGGTCGCGAAATGCTGGCCGTGATCGCCGCCGTTGCAGTCGAGGATGTCGAGCGTGCGGATCGTGTCGAGCAGGTGCTTCTTGATGTACATCGCGAAGACCGAGGTCACGCCCGGGTCGAAGCCCGAGCCGAGCAGCGCCATCAGGCCGGCGTCCTTGAAGCGGTCCTGATAGTCCCACTGCCAGCCATAATGGAACCGCGCCTCGTCGCGCGGTTCGTAGTTCGCGGTATCGAGATAGTCGGTGCCGGTGTTGAGGCACGCGTCCATCAGGTTGAGGTCCTGATAGGGCAGCGCCAGATTGACCAGCAGATTGGGCTTCACCGCCTCGATCAGCTTGCTCGTCGCTGCGACGTCGTCGGCATCGACCTCGGCCGTGTCGATGGTGACGCCGAAACGCGCCTTCACCGATTCGGCGATCGCGTCGCACTTGAACTTGCGGCGGCTGGCGAGCGTGATCTTCCCGAACAGATCCGGGTTCTTCGCCATCTTGTGCACCGCGACCGACGAAACGCCGCCTGCGCCGATTACGAGAACGTCCTTCACGCCTTGTCCTTTCAAAAAAGTCTCCCGGGGGATTGGCGCCCCCATATTTGAGCAACGCCCCGGATGCAAAGGCCGATCCTGTTAGCTATCAAGGTGACATGCAAAAGACGATCGACCGCAGGACGTTCATTGGAGGCGCCGCGGCGCTCGGACTTGCCGGTGCCGGACAGGCCCGCGCGCAATCCACGCAGAAGATATTCGCCCCTGCCCCGCCCTGGCCACCGCGCGAGCATTTCATGCTGTGGCCCGGCCTGCCGCCCGGCACCCCGCCAGGCGTCGCGCGCTCGAACGTGCCCGTCCCGCTCCCGCTCGGCACGCCGCAGCGCTGGGAGAAAGGCATTCGCTATCCCTATGTCGGCGTGTTCCGCCCCGTCCGCCCGGACGGACGCGCGGTGCTGGTCATGCCCGGCGGAGGCTATGTCTTCGTCAGCCTGATCAATGAAGGGGTGAACGTCGCACGCGAACTCAACCCGCTCGGCATCACCGTCTTCGTCCTCGCCTATCGCCTGCCCGGCGAAGGCTGGCTCAACCGCACCGACGTGCCGCTGCAGGATGCGCAGCGTGCGATGCGGCTGATCCGCTCGCGCGCCGCGGAATTCCGGATCGATCCAGCCAAGCTCGGCATTTGCGGCTTTTCGGCTGGCGGGCATCTCGGCGGCACGCTGACCGTGGGACATGACGACCCGGTCTATCGCCCGGTCGACGGCGCAGACCGGCTCTCCGCGCGGCCCGCCTTTTCCGGACTGATCTACCCGGTCACCCAGTTCTCGAGCGCCGGCCCCAACAGCCGCTCGGGCCCCAATCTGCTCGGCCCGAATCCGCAGCCGGGCGCCGCGGCTCGGTTCGACGTGCTGGCCCGCGCCGGCGCCGGGATGCCGCCCCTGTTCCTGTGTCATGCGATGGACGACGGCACTGTCCCCTATTCGCAGAGCGTCGCGCTGATGGAAGCGGCCCGCCGGCACAAGGTACCGGTCGAGACGCATCTGCTCGAACGCGGCGGCCATGGCTTCGGCGCGGCAAGCCTGCCACGCGCCAATTCCGGATCGCGCTGGCTGGAATGGTTCGCGACCTGGACAGCGACACACGTCTAGCACCGCCTTTGTTCTTGAAATGTTCCGTCCGACGGCCTATCGTCGGTGGATGGCCAAGACCCGCCCCGTGCGCGGGGCCACGCATAATCGCGAGAGCGCCCGCTTCAACCTGCCCGCGCGGGAGGCCGATGGCGACTGGCTCGACGCGCGCGAGGGGATTGACGGCGAGCTTCCGCCGCTGCGGACCACCGTTACGGTCGAAAGGGCCAAGAGCGTCCTGACGCGCAACCAGTCACCCGACATCGCGTTCGACCGCTCGGTGAACCCGTATCGCGGCTGCGAGCATGGCTGCATCTATTGCTTCGCGCGGCCCACTCACGCCTATCTCGACCTGTCGCCGGGGCTGGATTTCGAGACGAAGCTGTTCGCCAAGCCCGATGCCCCCGCCCTGCTCCGCGCGGCGCTGGCCAAGCGCGGCTACGTCTGCCAGCCGATCGCATTCGGGACCAACACCGACCCCTATCAGCCGATCGAGGCCGAGTGGCGAGTCACGCGCGGCTGTATCGAGGTACTGGCCGAGTGCGGCCACCCGATCACCATCACCACCAAATCCGACCGGGTGACGCGCGATATCGACCTGCTCGCCCCGATGGCGGAGCGCGGGCTGGCGGCGGTGATGGTCTCGGTCACCTCGCTCGACCCCAGGATCGCGCGCACGGTCGAGCCGCGTGCGCCGCATCCCGAGCGGCGGCTGGCGGCGGTGGCGAAGCTGCGCGAAGCGGGCGTCCCGACCTATGTCTCGCTGTCGCCGGTGATCCCGCAGATCACCGATCACGAGATCGAGCATATCATGGAGCGCGCGGCGGAGGCCGGGGCGATGGGCTGCTTCTACCTGCCCGTGCGGCTGCCGCATGAGGTTGCGCCGCTGTTCCGCGCCTGGCTCGACACCCATTTCCCGGATCGCGCGGGCAAGGTGATGGCGACGATCCAGTCGATCCGCGGCGGCCGCGACAACGATCCCGATTTTCACAGCCGGTTCCGCGGTCAGGGTCCTTGGGCCGATCTGTTGCGCACCCGCTTCAGGATCGCGGCCCGGCGCTTCGGGCTCGACAAGGCGTATATCCCGCTGCGCCGCGACCTGTTCCGCCCGCCGCCCGGTCCGCAGGGCGAGTTGTTCTAGGCTATAGTCTCGCAAAGGCAGGCTTGCAGGAAGCACCCCAGGGCGGGGTTGGCATAGCCCCTCATCCCGGCCTTGCGCCGGAATCCACGGTGCCGCGAAGGGTGATCGAAACTCTCGCTCCCCGCTCCGCTCTCGGTGGATCCCGGCACAGGGCCGGGATGACGGAGAAGCCGGATGACCGCTATCGCCCCCATTGCGGACGCTCAGTCAGCGTGAGAGCATTACATAATGCACGTCAAAATATTCGAACGCGGGATTCTCGTCGGCAGCGCCACGTTAAAGAATCTGGACCCGCCGATGGGCGTAGCATTTGGCCCTTTCTTACCGACCCCTGATTATGCGCGCGATGCACATGCAAACGTGGTTGAGGGCCAATATGTAGGCGATAGGGGCCTCGTATTAGTTGCTATCGCCGATCAGCGCGGCGCTCTGGATGCATCGATAGCAATTGAGGATTGGGCTGATGTCGAGTTTGGCGCGCAGTTGACGCTGTTTTTCAGGGACGGGGAGAATTTTGCCGCCCTGTTCGCGCAACACCCAGACTACATGGCGTATTTTACTTCCTGCGCGAACGGCAGCTAACCACCCCAGTAACCGCCGCTTGCAATGTTGGATTTCATTTGCTTGCGTCGTTTTGCCGCCCGCGGCCGCTCTTTGATCGCGTCGATCCGCCTGGTTCAATGAGGGCCCCGAACCTCAGCGCACAAAGGCGACGAAGTTGACAGGATGAATCGCGTTTCCCGTAACTTCGTCAACTTCGCGACAGCTTCCGTGCGCCGACGATTTCCGGAATCCGCCCGGATCCCGGCGCTCCACCCGCGGCGGCACCAGCCGTCTATCGGCCCACGACCCGGTTGCGCGCAGCGACGGCCCGCGCGATGATCCGGTCCATGCAGGCGATGCGCTTTCCCCGATCCGGCTGGTGGTGGCAGGTGCTGCTCTATGGCGCCCTGCTCGCGACGGGCACCGCGATGCTGCAATGGCTCGACTATCGCTGGCTGGTGCGGGCGCATTCGACTGAGCTGTATCTGCTGGTGGTGGCGGGCACATTCCTTGCGATCGGGCTGGTGATCGGGGCGCGGGTGATGGGTCGCGCGGCCCCACCCCGCCCGGCGGGCAACCCGGCGGCCCAGGCATCGCTGGGGATCAGCGAGCGGGAGATGACCGTGCTGCGCGAGCTTGCCGCCGGGCACGCCAACAAGCAGATCGCGCGCAACCTCGATATCTCGCCCAACACGGTGAAGACGCATGTCGCGCGGCTGTTCGAGAAACTGGGCGCGCGGCGCCGCACCGACGCGCTCGCGCGGGCCCGCGAGCTTGGCCTGCTGCCCTGAGGTCCCTTTGGGCGAAACCGCCCAAATCACCCCTTTGGGCGATTGCCGTGCGTCGTCCGGCGACCGACCGTCGGGGCATCGAACGCCTGCACAAGGGGATATGATATGCGGCGCCTGATCCTGACCTATGGCCTCATCGCCGGCGTGGTGGTGAGCATCCAGCTCTTCCTGATCGTCACCCTGTTCGGCGACAATCCGCCGACCGGGCCGCTGGGCATGGCGCTCGGCTATCTCACCATGCTGATCGCGCTGAGCGCCGTGTTCGTCGCGATCAAGCGGCGGCGCGACCATGATCTGGGCGGGGCGATCCGCTTCTGGCCCGCCTTTGGGCTGGGGGTCGCGATCTCCGTGGTCGCGGGGATCCTGTACGTCCTGACCTGGGAAGCGCTGCTGCTGATCCACGGCCCCGGCTATGTCGAGACGATGATGGCGGCTGAGATCGAGCGCCAGCGTGCCGCCGGCGTGAGTGCGGCGGAGCTGGCGGCATTGCAGACATGGATGGCGGAGTTCCGCGTTAGCTACGCCAACCCGCTGATCCGCCTGCCGATCACCTTCAGCGAGATCTTCCCGGTCGGGCTGCTCGTCTCGCTGGTCTCCGCCGCGCTGCTGCGCAACCCGCGCTTCATGCCGCTGCGGCGCGAAACCTAAGGCGAGCTTCCGGTTCGCGGCTCACGCCGCCGCGAACTGGAACCCCTTATACTGGTCGCGGATCGCGGTCTTGAGCAGCTTGCCGGTCGCGGTGTGGGGCAGCGCCTCGACGAAGTGGATCTCGTCGGGGAGCCACCATTTGGCGACATGCTTGGCGAGGTGCTGCTGGATCTGGTCGGCGGTGACCTCGCTCCCCGGCTTGCGGATCACCAGCAGCAGCGGGCGCTCGTCCCATTTGGGGTGATGGATGCCGATCGCCGCGGCTTCAGCCACGCCGGGGCAGCCGACCGCGGCATTCTCCAGCTCGACCGAGCTGATCCACTCGCCCCCCGACTTGATCACGTCCTTGGCGCGATCGGTGATCTGCATGATGCCGTCGGGATGCAGCACGGCGACGTCGCCAGTGTCGAACCAGCCGTCCGCGGTGAGGCACGGGCCGCTCTCATCCTTGAAATATTGCTTGATGATCCACGGACCGCGAACCTGGAGCCGACCCGAACTCTCCCCGTCGCGCGGCAGAAGGTTGCCGGCATCGTCGACCGTGCGCAGCTCGACGCCGAAGGGCGCGCGGCCCTGACAGACCATCTTGTCGACCTTGGCCTCGAAGCTCAGGTCGTCCCAGTCGGCGCTGGGCGAGCCCATTGTGCCGATCGGCGAGGTTTCGGTCATGCCCCAGGCATGGTTGACGCGCGCGCCCATCTTCATGATCCGCTCGATCATCGCGCGCGGCGCGGCCGAACCGCCGATCGTGACGACCTTGAGGTAAGCGGGCACGTCACCGGTCTCGTCCATATGCTGGAACATCGCGAACCACACGGTCGGCACGCCTGCGGTGTGCGTGACCTTCTCGCGGTTCATCAGCTCGCACAGCACCTTGCCCTCGTTGATCGCGGACATGACGAGCTTCACGCCGACCATCGGCGCGGCGAACGGCATTCCCCAGCCGACGGCGTGGAACATCGGCACGACGGGCAGGACGACCGACTGAGTCGAAAGGTCGAACACCGCCGGCTGGATCTCCGCCATGGCGTGGATCACCGACGAGCGGTGGGTGTAGAGCACGCCCTTGGGGTTCCCCGTGGTGCCGCTGGTATAGCAGAGCATGCACGGCTCGCGCTCGTCGCCCTCGACCCAGGCGTAGTTGCCGTCCTCGGCGCCGATCACCGCCTCGAAGCTGTCGGGGCCGTCGGCGCCTGCCCCGGCCTCCGAGCCGGGGTCGAAGACGATGTAGTGCTCGATCGTCTTCCACTGCGGCTTCATCTTGTCGACGATCGGCTGGAACATCCGATCGTACATCAGCACGCGATCCTCGGCATGGTTGCCGATAAAGGCGAGCTGGTCCTCGAACAGGCGCGGGTTGATGGTGTGGATGACGCCGCCCATGCCGATCGTGCCGTGCCAGGCGACGAGATGGCGGCTGTGGTTCATCGCCATCGTCGCGACGCGATCGCCCTTCTTGATCCCCATGCGTTCAAGGGCTTGCGCCAGCTTGCGCGAGTCGCGCGCGATCCCGGCCCAGTTGGTCCGCGTCTCACTGCCGTCGAACCAGCGGCTGACGATCTCGCGATCGCCATATTCGCGCTCCGCATGATCGATCAGCCGCGGTACCCGAAGCTCGAAATCCTGCATCGCGCCCAGCATCACACTCTCCTTATCCGCACGGGTTTCCGTGTCCGTAAACACATCCTGCGGATTTGAACGGATGGATGCAAGAGGGCGTGCGGCTTAACTCGCCAAAGCCAGCCTCGGCAGGTCGGTGGGCTTGAGCTCACAGGCAGCGACGCCGGGCAGGCCCTCGATCCGAGCGGCGAGCTCCCCGTCGATGCGGAAGTTGCGGCCGAGCACCAGCTCGGCCTCGCCGCCGCTGGGCAGGGGGGCATCGAGCACCACCTCGCACCGACCGCCGCGCGCATCGGCGAGCTGGAGGGCGATGGCGGCAAGCGCGGTCGGTTCAGTCACGGTCAGGCGCAGGGTCAGACGCACGTCCTTCGCCATTCCCTCGAACGGCTGAACCTTGCGCACCGTGACGCGGGCCGAATCCTCGCCCGCGCGGCGATCGAGCTCAAGCGTCAGGATGCCGCAGCCGCCAATCCGCGCCGCGTCCTCCATCTCCTTCGCCGTGAAGTCGTCGAAGCAGGTGCAGGGCACGGTGCCGCTGGCGTCGGAGAGTGTCGCCATCAGATAGCGCTTGCCGCGCGCCGAGGTCCGCCATCGCGCGTCCTCGATCAGCGCGGCGATGGTCGCGCCGGCGCGGCCGCCCTCGGCGATGTCGATGTCGTTGAGGCTGACGATGGTCCGCGCCGAATGGAGCCGGGCAAGATGCTGGTAGCGGTCGAGCGGATGCGCGGAGAAGAAGAAGCCGAAGGAATCCTTCTCGGCCTCGATCTTCTGGCCCAGCGTCCAGCGCGCGCTCTTGGGCAGCTGGATTGCGGAGCCGACCGGCTCGGCCTCGCCGAACAGGCCGCCCTGCCCGCTCTCGCGGTTGGCGTGAGTGCGTTGGGCGACGGCGAGGATCGTCTCGGCGGCGGCATAGACGCCGGGCCGGTCGGGCGCGATGCTGTCGAAGCCTCCTGCCCCCGCCAGCGCCTCGACCTGACGCTTGTTGAGCAGGCGCGGATCGACGCGGCGGGCGAAATCGTCAAGGCTCTGGAAGCGGCCTTTGGCGTGGCGCTCCTCGACCAGCAGTTCCATCGCCTTTTCGCCGACGCCCTTGAGGCCGGCGAGCGCATAGCGGACCGCGAACCCGTCATCGACCGCCTCGACCGAGAATTCGGCTTCGCTGGCATTGATGTCGGGCGGCAGGCAAGCGACGCCGAGCCGCTTCATGTCCTCGACGAAGATCGCCAGCTTCTCGGTCTGGCCAAGTTCGAAGCACATCGAGGCGGCGTAGAATTCGTGCGGATAGTGCGCCTTGAGCCAGGCGGTGTGGTAGGCGAGCAGCGCATAGGCCGCGGCGTGCGACTTGTTGAAACCGTAGCCGGCGAACTTGTCGATCAAGTCGAACAGCTCGTTCGCCTTGCCCTCGGCGATATTGTTCACCTTGGCGCAGCCTTCGACGAACAGCGCACGCTGTGCGTCCATCTCGGCCTTGATCTTCTTGCCCATCGCGCGGCGCAGCAGGTCGGCGCCGCCGAGCGAATAGCCGGCCAGGATCTGCGCGGCCTGCATCACCTGTTCCTGATAGACGAAGATGCCGTAGGTTTCCTTGAGGATCCCTTCGAGCGCAGGGTGCGGATACTCGATCGGCTCAAGCCCCTGCTTGCGCCGCCCGAACATCGGGATGTTGTCCATCGGGCCCGGGCGGTAGAGCGAGACGAGCGCAATGATGTCGCCGAAATTGGTCGGACGAACCGCGGTCAGCGTGCGCCGCATGCCTTCCGATTCCAGCTGGAACACGCCGACCGTGTCGCCGCGCTGGAGCAGTTCGTAGACCGCCGGATCGTCCCAGCCGAGGGCGGCGAGATCGATCTGGATGTTGCGCGCGGCGAGCAGCTCGACACCCTTTTGCAGCACCGACAGCGTCTTGAGGCCGAGAAAGTCGAACTTCACCAGCCCCGCGCCCTCGACATATTTCATGTCGAACTGGGTGACGGGCATGTCCGATCGCGGATCGCGGTAGAGCGGGACCAGCTCGGCCAGCGGACGATCGCCGATCACCACGCCGGCGGCATGGGTCGAGCTGTGGCGCGGCAGCCCTTCGAGCTGCATGGCGAGATCGATAAGGTGCCTGACCCCCTCGTCGCCGTCATATTCGGCCTTGAACTCGCTCACGCCGTTGAGCGAGCGCGGCAGCGTCCACGGATCGGTCGGATGGTTGGGGACGAGCTTGGCGAGCCGGTCGACCTGACCATAGCTCATCTGGAGCACGCGCCCGGTGTCCTTGAGCACCGCGCGCGCCTTCATCGTTCCGAAGGTGATGATCTGCGCGACCTGGTTGCGGCCGTACTTCGCCTGCACATAGCGGATCACCTCGCCGCGGCGGGTTTCGCAGAAGTCGATGTCGAAGTCGGGCATCGACACGCGTTCGGGGTTGAGGAAGCGTTCGAACAGCAGGCCGAGTTCGAGCGGGTCCAGATCGGTGATGGTGAGCGCCCAGGCGACGACCGAACCCGCGCCCGAGCCGCGGCCCGGCCCGACCGGGATGCCGTTCTGCTTGGCCCATTTGATGAAGTCCGCGACGATCAGGAAATAGCCGGGGAAGCCCATCTGGATGATGATGTCGGTCTCGAACGCAAGCCGCGCGAAATACTCCTCGCGTTTCGCCGGATCGGTGATGCCCGCCTTCTCCAGCCGCGCTTCGAGGCCTGCGCGCGCGTCGTCGCGCAGCTGCGCAGCCTCGCCCTCGAGATCGCCGGCAAGGCTGGGGAGGATCGGCTTGCGCTTGGGCGCCGCATAGGCACAGCGCTGCGCGACGACGAGCGTGTTGTCGATCGCCTCGGGCAGATCGTCGAACAGCCGCTTCATCTCGGTCGCGGGCTTCATCCATGCGTCGGGCGAGGAGCGGGCACGCTCGTCGCTGGCGACATAGGCGGAACCGGCGATGCACAGCATCGCATCATGCGCCTGATGGAAATCGGGCTCGGCATAGCAGGCCGGGTTGGTCGCGACGATCGGGATGCCGCGATCATAGGCGAGGTCGAGCAGCTTCGGCTCCGCCCTGCCCTCGACCTCGTCAAGTCGGCGGATGATCTCGATATAGAGGCGATCGCCGAACAGCGCCTGAAGCCGGTCGGCATAGGCGAAGGCCGCGCTGTCCTGCTCCTCGGCGAACAGACGGGCGAGCGCCCCCTCCTTGCCCGCGGTCAGCGCGATCACGCCGTCGGTACGGCCCTCGAGATCGGAGAAGAGGACATGCGCATCCTTCTCGATCGGACGTTCGAGATGTGCGCGGGAAACGAGATCGCAGAGATTTTCGTAGCCGCGCTGATCCTGCGCGTAGAGTGCCAGCCAGTCGAGCGGAGGGGTGATACCCTCGGGCACATCCGGCCGCTCGACACAAAGCAGGGTGCCGACGATCGGCTGGACGCCCGCTTTCTTGGCGGCATCGCCATAGGACATCGCCGCGTAGAGGCCGTTGCGATCGCAGAGGGCGGCCGCCGGAAATCCCAGTTCGCGCGCGCGCCCGGCAATCGCCTTGGGCTCGATCGCGCCCTCCAGCATCGTGTAGGCGGAAAAGATGCGGAGGGGGACGAAGCCGGAATGGGGCATGGAACGGTTATAAATGGGGGTGCCGAGGGGTCAAAGGAAGCGCCGGGGTTTTCCACAGCTTAATCCGCCCCGGCGCGGGTACTACAGCAGCTTCTCGATATCCGCCGCAATATCTTCCGGCTTGGTCTGCGGGGCGTAACGATCGACGACATTGCCGCTGCGATCGATCAGGAACTTGGTGAAATTCCACTTGATCCCCTCGGTCCCGAGCAGGCCCGGCGCGGCTTTCTTGAGATGGCGGTACAGCGGCGCCGCGTCCGGGCCGTTGACGTCGATCTTGCCGAACACCGGAAAGGTCACGTCGTAGGTCAGCGAGCAGAAACTCGCGATCTCCGCCGCGTCCCCCGGCTCCTGCGCGCCGAACTGGTTGCACGGAAAGCCAAGCACCTCGAACCCGCGATCGGCATAGCGGCGGTGCAGCGCCTCGAGCCCCTCATATTGCGGGGTGAAACCGCATTTGGACGCAACGTTGACGATCAGCAGCACCTTGCCGGCATAGTCCGACAGATCGATCTGCGTCCCTTCCGGCGTTGTGACCGGAATGTCGGTGATTGCGGTCATGGCGGCCTCCCCTGTCAGCTGCGCAGCTTGCCGGCCATGCCGATGATGTCGTCGAGCGGGTTGCCGTCACCGTTGAGGTCGATGAGTTTGCCGAGCCCGCCAAGACCGCCGGACGCAGCGGGCGCACCGCCGCCGCCGAGCATCCCCCCGATCAGGCCACCGAGCCCGCCACCTTCACCCTCTTGGCCACCCTGCTTTGCGAGGTAGCCGGCAACGAGCATCGCCAGGATCGGCAGCATCTTCTTGAGCAGTCCGGAATCGAGACCGCTCTGCTCCGCGGCATGGCCCGCGACGGTCCGGCTGACATCCTTGGACCCGAAAATCTGGCCGAGCACATCGTTCCCTCGATCGACCGGCGTCGGCTGCGAACCCAGCACCGCGTCGAGCAGCCCGCCGCCGCCCAGCTGGCCGAGCAATCCGCCCAATCCCTCGATCCCGCCCCCGGTCTGCGCCTGCTTCTTGAATCCCCCAAGGATCGCGGGAAGCAATGCGTCGGCGCCTGCCTTCGCAGTTTCAGGCGAAACGCCCAGATCGCGGGCCATCGAGTCGATGCCGCCCGCCTGTGCGAGGATGTCGGTCAGATTCATTGCCTTCTCCCGAGCCTGCGACACCGAATGGCAGCCATTCGTGCGCAGGGCACTATAACAGCGCGGAGATGGCATGCGAGTTACTTCACTCCAGCACGCCCTCGTGCAGCCGCACCACCCGGTCCATCTTCGCCGCCAATCGCTCGTTATGCGTCGCGATCAGCGCCGCCGCGCCCTCGCCGCGCACCAGCCGCAGGAACTCGGCTAGCACGATATCGGCGGTATGCTCGTCAAGATTGCCGGTCGGCTCATCCGCCAGCACCAGCGCCGGGCGATTTGCCAGCGCGCGCGCCACCGCGACGCGCTGCTGCTCGCCGCCCGAAAGCTGGCTCGGCCGGTGCGTCAGCCGCGCGCCAAGGCCGAGCGCGGTGAGCAGGCCTTC
Organism: Sphingomonas koreensis; assembly: GCF_002797435.1. NCBI lineage: Bacteria > Pseudomonadati > Pseudomonadota > Alphaproteobacteria > Sphingomonadales > Sphingomonadaceae > Sphingomonas > Sphingomonas koreensis. The sequence goes on from NZ_PGEN01000001.1 coordinate 327,643, forward strand.
GCTCCGCGCCCGGGCGTCGGCGAGCGTCGCATTCTGGATGAGCTGCGGTAACTCGACATTCTCGAGCGCGTTGAAGTCCGGCAGCAGATGGTGGAACTGATAGACGAACCCCAGCTTGTCGCGCCGGGTGACGGTGCGCGCATGGCTTTCGAGCTTGCCGACCTCGACGCCCGAGATGCGGATCGAGCCTTCGAACCCGCCTTCGAGCAGGCCGACGGCTTGAAGCAGGGTCGACTTGCCCGAACCCGAAGGCCCGAGCAGCGCGACGATCTCGCCTTGTCCGACGGTCAGGTCGATCCCGCGCAGGACATGGATGTCCGCGCCGCCCTGGCTGAAGGTGCGCTTGAGGCCCGAGGTTTGAAGGACCGGCTCACTCATAGCGCAGCACCTGAACAGGATCGGTGCTCGCCGCCTTGAAGGCGGGGTAGAGCGTGGCAAGGAAGCTGAACACCAGCGCCATCAGCGCAATCCCCGCAATCTCGACCGGATCGGTCTTGGCGGGAAGTTCGGTGAGATAGCGCATCGAGGGGTCCCATATCTCCTGCCCGGTGACAAAGCCGAGGAAGGTCAGCACGCCCTGCCGGAAATAGAGCAGGATGAAACCGAGGATCAGCCCGGCAAGGATACCGAGCGACCCGATCACCGTGCCCACGGTCACGAAGATCTTGATCAGCCCGCTTCGCGTCGCCCCCATTGTGCGCAGGATCGCGATGTCGCGCGTCTTGGCGCGCACCAGCATGATCAGCGATGACAGGATGTTGAACACCGCGACCAGGATCAGGATCGACAGCACGGTGAAGGTAACCAGCCGGTCGACCGCCAGCGCCTCGAACAGCGTGGCGTTGAGCGTGCGCCAGTCGGTCAGCTGGCCGACGCCCGCGACCTGCCTGGCCAGCGGCGCCAGAATCTCGCCGACCTTGTCGGGATTGCTGGTGTCGAGTTCCACCATCCCGACCGTGTCGCCCATCAGCAGCAGCGTTTGCGCATCCTCCATCGGCATTACGACGAACGCCTTGTCATAGTCATAGACCCCGATCTCGAAGATCGCGGCGACGCGGTAGGATACGATACGCGGCACGGTACCGAACGGACTCGTCAGCCCCTGCGGACTGAGCAGCGAGACGCTGCTCCCTGGCGTCGCCCCCAGCGACTGCGCCAGCCGCGATCCGATCGCAATGCACTCACAGCCCGGGGTGAGCTGCTTGAGGTCGCCGATCAGCACATTCTTGTTGAGCGTCGGGTTGATGCGGATGTCGGGCACGGTCATGCCGCGCACCAGGACGCCCTCAACCCGCCCCTGAAAGCTCGCCATCAACGGTTGCTCGATCAGCGGAGTGGCACCGGTGACGCCGGGCGTTTTCTTCGCCTGCGCCACGATATCGCGCCAATCGCGCAACTGGCCGCCATAGCCCTGCACCACGGCATGGCCGTTGAGGCCGGTGATCTTGTCGAACAGCTCGGCGCGGAAGCCGTTCATCACGCTCATCACGATCACCAGCGCGGCAACGCCGAGCATCACCGCGACCAGACTGATCGACGCGACGAGGAAGATGAACGCCTCCCCCCGCCCGGGCAGAAGGTAGCGGCGGGCGATCATCCGCTCATATCGGGAAAGCAACATAGGGTGCGGTTGTTAGGGGTTGTTTGGAAATTCGCAAAGAAGCGAATTTCCCTGGCGGCAGCGGCCCGCGGAATATTCGTAACGGATGCGCGCAAACATACGCTGTTGCCAAATAAACACAGGATGAACGCAAAGCGCGCCGGGTGACGTCATAGACCGTGACAAGCGCCACCCGCCATCCTAGCACGTCCCCACGAAGCGCAGGCAATGGCCGTGGTTCGGGGAGGCTCTCCCGTCCCGTCCTTTCTCGAAAGGATGTGTGGGCAGGAAAGCCACAAGGGGGCTGACGAGGCATCGTCACGCAGGCGCCCGGGCTGGAAACGGCCCGGGCGTTTCGCATTTCTGAGCCAGCCCGTCGCCCCAGCGAAAGCTGGAACCGCACGTCGCGACGGAATCCCTTGTGGAACGAGACCCCAGTTCGCGCTGGGTTGACGGTTCCTAGTGTTCGGGGAGGAACCACAGGAGCCTGGTTGTGGCCCCTCCCCTGGTATCCGTCGCCCGCGCAGCCTGTTCATGAGTCAATCGCGGGGACGGATACGTCTCAGAAACTCAAACCGACCGTCACGCCATAGGTGCGCGGATCGCCGACATTGCCGGATATCAGGCCGGTGTTGCCCGGTGTGGTCGCCAGCACCTCGAGATACTTCTTGTCGAACGCGTTGCGGACCCAGCCAAAGACGTTCAGCCCCTCGTCGGTGCGGAAGCCCAGGCGGAAGTTCGCCAGCGTGTAGCCATCGATATCGGTATAGATCGAGCGCGAGGCGTTGGACGAGAATCTGGACCGCGAGCTGGCATCGGCACCCAGATAGACCTCGCCATCCTTGCCGAACAGCTTGGCGGGCAGGTTGTACTCCGCGCCGTAGGAGAAGGCCCAGTTGGAGATGCCCGGCAGCCACTGGCCGGAAATGTCGCACACGGTGGGGCTGTTGGTCCCGGGCGCGCCCGGCGCCCCGATCACCGCGCCGCTGCCGCCGCCCGAAAGCTCGGGCGGGCACGGCGCGTTCTTGAAGTCGACATATTCGTGGTCGGTATAGGCGCCGTTGACGTAGAGATTGAAGCGATCGCTCGGCCGGATCGAGAAATCCGCCTCCACGCCGCGCACCCGCACCTCACCGGCGTTGGCAAGATAGCCGCGCAGGGTGGAGGTCGAGCTGTTGTTCACGATCGCCTGGTAATCCTTGATGATCGTCCAGAAGCCGGTGACGTTGAACGTCGCCTTGCGATCCCAGAACTGGGTCTTCGCCCCGATCTCGAAATGATCCACCTTCTCCGGCTCGATCTGCGCGAGCTGGGTCTGCACCACGCCGCCCACCACCGGCACGCCGTTCAGGTTGAGGCCGCCCGATTTGAAAGTATGGGCATAGGTCGCATAGAGCAGCACGTCGCGTGAGGGCTTGTACGACGCGGTCAGGTCATAGGTGACGTTCCACGCGCGATAGGCCTCGTCGGTGAACGCCTGGGGCTGAATCGCCTCGCGCTGCGCCGCCTGCCGCGCGGTGCCGCCCGAATAGGGCACCAGGTTGCCCTGCGCATCGCGCACGATCGAGACATAGCTGCCGACCTTGTCGTCATAATTGACGCGAACGCCCGGCGAGAGGGTGATCTGGTCGGTCAGCTTCCAGTTGAGCTTGCCGAACAGCGCGCCGCTGAAATTCTTGAGCTGGATGTCGTTCTCGGCGGTCAGCCCGTCGAGCACGGTCGGGTCGTTCGACAGCGCGTTGCTGGGATTGATCAGCCAGCGGCTGGCGGCCGGCCCCTGACGTTGCGTTCCGGTGGTATGGATCTTCTGATAGAAGCCGAAGGCGCCGATGACATAATCGAAGCCGCTGCCCTCGCCAGCATAGCGGAATTCGTGGGTGAACTGGTCCTGCCGCGTCGGGTTCTGCGACAGCGTCGTGATCGGCAGGCCGGTGAAGTCGCGGTCGTTCGCCGGCAGCCAGTCCCAGAAGCGCCAGGCAGTGACCGAAGTCAGCGTGCCCGATCCCAGCTGCCACTCAGCGCGCAGCGAAACGCCGCCGAGCACATTCTTGGCATTGAGATCGGCGTCGAGATCGGTGAGGCGGTCGAACGGGTTGCGGCTGGCCGGCTCATAGCCCTGCGCCGCGGCAAGCGCGTTGAACTGGCGATTGAGCGGACGCTGAGTCGAACCGAGCTTGACGAAGATCTGCGCGCAGCATTCGGGGTTCTGGCGGCTGTAGTCGGCGCTCAGCGTCAGGCTGAGAGTGTCGGTCGCGCGCCACAACAGCGCGCCGCGCAAGCCGATATTGTCCTGCTCGTTGACATAGTTGCCGGTGGCGACGTTGAACACGGTGCCGCGCCGATCGGTCGCGGCGAAGCCGAGGCGGATCGCGACATCCTCTCCCAGCGGCCCGCTGATCGAGGCCTTGGCCTGCTTGAATTCGAGATTGCCGACCGACAGCTCGGCCCGGCCCTCGAAATTGAAGCTCGGCGCCTTGCTGGTGATGTTGATCGCGCCGGCGACGGTGTTCTTGCCGTACAGCGTACCCTGCGGGCCGCGCAGCGTCTCGATCTGCGAAACGTCGAGGAAGTCGAGCGTCGCGACCGCGACACGGCTGAGATACACTTGGTCGATATAGACGCCGACGCCCTGGTCGATGCCGTCATTGGTGAGGCCAAGGGGGGCACCGAGCCCGCGGATATTGACCGAGGAGTTGCGCGGGTTGGTCGAGTAGAATTGCAGCGTCGGCTGAAGCTGCGCGAGGCGCGCGACGTTGAAGCTGCCGGTATTGTCCAGCTCCTTGACGCCCACCACGCTGATCGGGATCGGCACGTCCTGCACCTGCTCGGCGCGGCGGCGCGCGGTGACCACGATGTCCGATGCCGCCGAGCTGCGCTGCACGTCTTCGGCATCGCGTCCGGTCTCACCCGGCACGGTCGGCGGCGCGGGCTCCTGCACGGTCACATCGGCAGGCGGCGTTTCCTGCCCGAGCGCCGCGGGCGACGCGCTGACAAGCAGCAGGAATGATAGCGTGGTCAGGCTCACTGATTGGTTCCCCTTATGGTGCCGGGGCAAATTCCACTAGCTTGATATGATTTAGCCAGAAAGCGATTCTATTCCTACCTAATCAATAGGCTTTACGCCTTAATCGCCACACAGTTCGTCGCGCTCTTGAAACCCGTCACCGGCTTCCCAAATCAGCGATGCACGGCGCCTTCGGGGCCGGGCAGACCTGGCATCGCAGTCCAACTGGATGCCGCAAGACGTTGAAATTGCTCATTGGAGGATTATGCCATGCGTCAGATCGATCTCACTCCGTTCCGCCGTTCGACGATCGGCTTCGACAGGCTCTTCGACATGCTCGAAGCGACCGCGCGCCAGTCGGGCAGCGAGAACTATCCCCCCTTCAACCTCGAGCGGATCTCCGACGACCGCTACCGGATCACGATCGCCGTCGCCGGCTTCAAGCCCGACGAAATCGAGATCACCGCGCAGCAGAACCTGCTGCTGGTCGTCGGCAAGAAGGCCGAGGCGCAGGACAACAACCCCGTGCAGATGCTGCATCTCGGCATTGCCAATCGCGGGTTCGAGCGCCGCTTCGAACTGGCCGATTTCGTGCTGGTCGAAAGCGCCAACCTGAATGACGGCCTGCTCGTCATCGAGCTGGTGCGTGAGGTGCCCGAGGCGATGAAGCCCAAGAAGATCGCCATCGGCAGCGGCGACCAGACTGACGACGGCGCCGCGATCGAGCATCGCTCGGTCGGCTGAGCAGCCGAAGTCTCAAAGGGCGGCGCGTTCTACCCCCTTGCGCACCGCCCCCGGAGGGCGCCCGGATATCCGTCCGGGCGTCCTTTTCTATTTCTGCACGGGAAGCAGGAACTTCAGTGCACAGGTAAAGCCGCGCGGTGCGACCGACACATGGTCCTCACCGTTCAATATCTCGGCCTCCAGCGTCAGCCCCGGATAGCCCCGCCTGCGTAGCGTGTCGGCCAGCTCACGGCTGTCGGCAACCAGGTCCGCGCTCTGGTTGTATCGCGAATCGCCCTTGCGCAGCGCTTCATACTCGCCGGTATAGACAAAGACCTTTGCTTTCAGATCGCGATGCCGCGCGGCATAGGCTGCCTCGACGCCGAACATGTGGCGCTTGTCGTACCATAGCGACGGGCTGCCCAGCACATAGCCGCCGAACATTTCCGGCTCGCTGAACAGGATCTGCGCCGCCAGCAGTCCGCCATAGCTGTGTCCCAGCAGGATGCCGCGCCCCGGCGCGGTGCGATACCGGCCGGTGACGAAGGGCAGCGCCTTGTCGCGCAGCCAGACCTGATGCTTCGCCCCCTCGCCGTGGATCGTCCCTGCGGGCGTATCGCTCGGCCCGTTGGGCGTCGGCGTATAGTCCCGCCGCCGGCTCGCGACCGGATCGTCGCCCTTGGCGTAGGAGATGCCGATCAGGATGAACTCCTCGATCTTCGGGCCTTCGACGTTCAGGCGCCGGGCGATCTGACGGATGACCGGAAAGGCATAGTCGGCGTCGGTGACGTACAGTACCGGATAGCGGCGCTGCGGCTCCTTCCCGTAGGAAGGCGGGAGGCTCACGAAAAGCTGATAGCTGCGCCCGGTGGCCGGATCGGGCACGTCCCAGACCTCGGTGCCGAGCAGCTCATAGGCCTGCCCGCCACCGCGCTGCGCCGGAGCCCCGGATTGCCCGGTAACCGCCGGCTGCGACGGAGCGGCATTGCCGCACGCGGACAAGGCCAATACCGCCACAACGGCTCCCGACACGACCCTCTTCAAACACGCCCCCTTTGCTCTGCGCTCCCCTCCCCGGCTAGCTTGTCGGCGAAAGCCGGCAACACCGGTATGCAAGCGAACCGGCCGGTCGTTGCGCAAGCGCGACGGATCGCCGCCTTGCCTCACTGCTGGCTGTGGGGCATCGATGGGGCACGTCCCAGCTTGAGGCTTCGCGAAAGATATGGCCGCTACCGGCTTCCGCTTCGAAGGCTTCCACCTCGATCCGGGCAATCGCCGGTTGACATGCAACGGCGCGCCGGTCGAGCTCAACGCGCGCTATCTCGACGCGCTGCTCCTGCTGGTACGCGAGCCGGGCCAGCTCGTGCCGAAGGATCGGTTCATGGGCGAGGTGTGGCGCGGTATTCCCGTCACCGATGAAGCACTTACCCAGTGCATCCGTACCCTGCGCCGCCAGCTCGGTGACGATGCGACAAGCCCGCGCTTCATCGAAACGGTGCCCAAGCACGGCTACCGCTTCATCGCCGCCGTCCGGGCGGACGAGAGAATCGCCCCTCCCTCCCCCTTGGCCAGCCCCCTGCCCCGCCGATGGGACGAGGCTGCGCTCACCGCCGGCTTCGGCGTTCTGGGCGGGAGCGTCGCCGGTCTGATCGGCGGGCTGATCTATGGCCTCGCCGCGGCCTCGCAGCCGGCACAGGCCGGTGCCGCCTCAGCGCTGCTGGTGCTGCTCTGCATCGCGATCCTGCTCGCCACCGTCGGTGCTGCCGGGGTCAGCGCAGGCATCGCCGCCGCGAACGCACTGTCGGAACGGCCTTGGCGCTGGAGCGTCGCCGGGGGCGCTGCGGGCGGACTTGTCGTCGGCGCGCTCGGCAAGATGCTCGGGCTGGACGCCTTCTCGCTGCTGCTCGGCCAATCGCCAGGCAATATCACCGGCGGCGCGGAGGGAGCGCTGCTCGGCGCCGGCGTAGGATTGGGGGTGTGTCTCGCGCATCGCCGCGGCGCGCCCCGCTTTCGCGATGCCGCACTGCTGGGCGGGCTTGGCGGCGGAATCGCCGGGTTGCTCGTGGCGCTGTTCGGCGGGCGGCTGCTTGCAGGCAGTCTCGCGCTGCTCGCCGGGCAGTTTCCCGGCGCGCGTCTGCGTCTCGATCCGATCGGCGGCCTGTTCGGCGAAGCGGGTTTCGGCCCACTCAGCCAGGCCTTGTCCGCGACGCTGGAAGGCGCGCTGTTCGGCGCGTGCGTGACCGGCGTGATCGTCCTCGCCCGCCGCGAACGGCGGGAGGTCTAGACCAGCCTGCTCTGCCGCACTGCCGCTTCGATGAAGCTCGCGAACAGCGGGTGCGGGTCGAACGGCTTCGACTTGAGCTCCGGGTGGAACTGCACACCGACGAACCACGGATGATCCGGCCGCTCGACGATCTCGGGCAGCATGCCGTCGGGCGACATGCCCGAGAAGACGAGGCCGCCCTGCTCCAGCGCGTCGCGATAGCCGGTGTTCACCTCATAGCGGTGGCGGTGGCGCTCGCTGATCGCTTCGCCGCCATAGATGGACGCGACCACCGAATTGCCGGTGAGCTTCGCAGGATAGGCGCCGAGCCGCATCGTGCCGCCCAGGTCGCCGCCCTCTTCGCGCGTCTCGATCCCGTCCTTGCTCATCCACTCGGTGATGATGCCGACGACCGGCTCGCTGGTCGGGCCGAATTCGGTCGAGGACGCGCCTGCGATCCCCGCCAAGTTCCGCGCTCCTTCGACGCAAGCCATCTGCATTCCGAAACAGATGCCGAAATAGGGCACCTTGCGCTCGCGCGCGAAGCGGACGCTGGCAATCTTGCCCTCCGCACCGCGCGATCCGAACGCACCGGGGACGAGGATAGCGTGGCACGCCTCAAGGTTCGCCGCGACCTCCGCGTCGTCGCCATTCTCGAACAGCTCGGCATCGATCCAGCGGATGTTGACCTTCACGCGGTTGGCGATGCCGCCATGGACCAGCGCTTCGTTCAGAGACTTGTACGCGTCCGGCAGGCCGACATATTTGCCGACCACGCCCACCGTCACCTCGCCCTCCGGATTGAACAGGCGGTCGGTGATCTCGGTCCAGCGGCTGAGGTCCGGATCGGCGCCCGGCTCGATCCCGAAGGCACGCAGCACTTCGCCGTCCAGCCCCTCGGCATGATATTGCAGCGGCACCGCATAGATGCTCGGCGCGTCGAGCGCGGGAATGACCGCGCTGGCCGGCACGTTGCAGAACTGCGCGATCTTGGCGCGCTCGCCCGCGGGCAGCGGCTTCTCGGCGCGGCACACCAGCACGTCGGGCTGCACGCCAAGCGAGGCGAGCTCGCGCACGCTGTGCTGGGTCGGCTTGGTCTTCAGCTCGCCTGCCGCAGCGATGTAGGGGACCAGGGTCACATGGATGCTGATCGAGCGGCCACGGCCCAGCTCGTTCTTGAGCTGACGAATCGCCTCGATGAAGGGCAGCGATTCGATGTCGCCGACGGTACCGCCGATCTCGCACAGCACGAAATCGAGGTCCTCGGTCTCCGCCTGGGCGAAGTCCTTGATCGCATCGGTGACGTGCGGGATCACCTGGACGGTGGCGCCCAGATAGTCACCACGACGCTCGCGCTCGATGATCGTCTTGTAGATCCGGCCCGAGGTGATGTTGTCCGACTGGCGCGAAGCGACGCCGGTGAAGCGCTCGTAATGGCCAAGGTCGAGGTCGGTTTCGGCCCCGTCGTCGGTCACATAGACCTCGCCATGCTGATACGGGCTCATCGTGCCCGGATCGACGTTGAGATAGGGATCGAACTTCCGGATGCGGACCTTGTAGCCGCGCGCCTGGAGCAGCGCGGCGAGGCTTGCCGCCATCAGGCCTTTGCCAAGCGAGGAGACCACGCCGCCGGTGATGAAAATATACCGCGTCATGGGAGTCACCGCTTAGCCTTTATGCACGAGTTGGGGCAAGCGCCCGACTCCGGGCGCCGCCGAAAAAATCTGTCGAAAGCCGCTTACTTGGCGAGCGGGACGGCGCTGTTGTCCGCGGGAGCCACCGGAAGCGCCGTGGGCTGCGCCACGGGAGCCGGTCCCGAGGCCGGCGCCGTCTGCGCGGGCGCGGTCACGCGGCTGGTATCGATCGTGTCGCCGCCGCGCGTCGCGGCCAGTACCGCCAGCACGATGCTCATCACGACGAACATGCCCGCGAGGATCGCGGTCGCCCGCGTCAGGAAGTTCGCCGCACCGCGCGCGGACATCAGGCCCGACGGGCTGCCGCCCGTGGTCAGGCCGCCACCTTCGGACTTCTGCATCAGAATCGTCGCCACGAGCAGCGCAGCGATGATGGCATGGACGACGAGGAGGAAGGTGAACAGCATGTCGGTCTTTCGCGGGAAAGCGGCGACATAGTGGAGGTGGCCGCCGCGATCAACCGCCGAAAGTGCCTTTGGCCAAACTGCCCTTGGCTCGGCTTTGCCGCATCCGCCCGCTTCAACTCCCTGCCAGCCGCATCGTGCTGCCGCGGGTCGCCGGATGCAAGGCGGGCGGATGCGACCTCAATCTTTCGCAAGCGCGAATGTCACCGTTCCGGAACATTTCGGCGCAGCACTGAAACCTGAAGGCCTGTCGGGGCGTTAATGTCCCGGAAACCCCCGCTCCTTGCGGGCCTGTAACTAAAAAAGCTGCAACCAGAAACGAGTCCGATGCGATGAACGCCGTGAGCGACCAGTCGCTATATAACTGGAAGAATACGCTGATCGACTATGTCCGGTCAGGCGAACCCGATCTCACCAACCGGCAGATGGCGCTGATGTTGCTCGTCTACCTCGATTCCGGGCCGCATACCGTGCGCGGATTGGCGAAAGCGCTCAACGTCTCGAAGCCCGTCGTGACGCGCGCCTTGAATAGACTGGGCGCCCTCGGCTATCTGCGCCGCCAGCGCGATGAAACCGACAAGCGGAACATCTTTGTCGCGCGTACACCTGAAGGGGCGGAGTTTCTTGCAGAATTCGGGCAATTCGTCACCGGCGACAGCCACGTCGGACAACCAGCCAGGCATCGCGCGTAGCCGATTCGCGCTGACCGGCCGCTCGGTGCGGATCGATCCGCTCCACGACGCGGCGCGCCGGGACCTTGCCGATGTTCGCCTTGCCGACCGTGTCTTCGCCCCCCATTACGCCGCCCCCGTCACCTATGTCGTGACCGCAACCGTGCCGCTGCGCGCTGCCAAGGAAGCCGATGCGGAAGTGCTGACGCAGCTTGCGCAGGGCGATGTGTTCGAGGTGCTCGAACTCTCAGCCGGAAATGCCTGGGGCAGTGCGCCGGGTTCGGGTCTGGTCGGCTATGTCGATGCAGCGCAGTTGAAGGTGGCGGCATGAGCGTCAGCGTCTTTATCGACGGCGCTGCGGGCACCACCGGCCTGGAAATCCGCGAGCGGCTGGCGACGCGTAGCGACATCTCGCTGATCGGCCTTGACGATGCTCACCGCAAGGATGCCGGCAAACGTGCCGAGGCGATCAACAGCGCCGATTTCGTGATCCTCTGCCTGCCCGACGATGCTGCGCGCGAAGCGGTGGCGCTGATCGCCAACGACACGACGCGCGTCATCGATGCGTCGACCGCGCATCGCGTCGCGGATGGCTGGACCTACGGCTTCGCCGAGCTCGAGCCGGCCCAGGCGGCCGCGATCGCCGAGGCACGCTATGTCAGCAACCCCGGCTGCTGGCCGACCGGTTTTCTCGCACTCGTCCGCCCGCTCGTCCGCGCCGGGCTGATCCCGCCCGACTGGGTGCTCACCGCGGGCGGCGCATCGGGCTATTCGGGCGGCGGCAAGTCGATGATCGCCGAGTTCGAGGACGGCAGCGAGCCGACCGGCTTCCGCGCCTATGGCCTCGATCTCGAGCACAAGCACCTGCCCGAAATGCAAAAGCATGCCCGGATCGATCACGCCCCGATCTTTCAGCCCGCCGTGGCGCGGTCCTATCGCGGAATGCTGATCGAGGTGCCGCTCCCGCTCCAGATGCTGCCGCGCAAGCCGGCTCCGGCGCAGATCGAACAGGTGCTGGCCGACGCCTATCGCGATTCGCCGATCGTCCGCGTCCTGCCCAGCGACGACGTCTCGCTGGTGCGGATCGAGGACGATGCCGGCACCGATCGCCTGACCATTCGCGTGTTCGGCAATGCCGAGCGCGGCCAGGCACGACTCGTCGCCACGCTCGACAATCTGGGCAAGGGCGCGGGCGGCGCCGCGGTTCAGAACCTGAACATCATGGCCGGGTTCGACCAGACCGCCGGACTGGTGCTTTAGGCCGATCCGGCCTCTTACTTTAGCCCGATAAAGCGCAAGGCGCTTCGCAACCCGGAAATCCGCTGCTAGGGCGGGCGCGCCACGCGATAGGGAGGATCGATGCGACAGCCATTCGGCAAACTGCTGCTGTTCGGAGCGACAGGGGATCTGTCGCAGCGGATGCTGATACCGTCGCTCTACGGCCTTCATGCCGATGGTCTGCTTCCCCAAGATCTGACGATCACCGGCACCGCACGGTCAACGCTGTCAGATGCCGAGTTCCGCGATTTCGCTGCCAAGGCGCTCGACACGCACCTGCCCGAGGATCGCAAGGACGCCGGCGCGATCGCCGCGTTCCTCGACCGGCTGCAATATCAACAGCTCGATGCGTCGGACCTGGGCGGCTATGCCGCGCTGGCGGAGAAGCTCGGCGACATCTCGAACGGGCTCGCCATCTTCCTGTCGACGGCACCCAAATTCTTCGAACCGACGATCAAGGGCCTCGCGTCGGCGGGGCTCGCCGGAAGCAACGTCCGGATCGGCCTCGAAAAGCCGCTCGGCACCGATCTGCCCACCAGCCGCGAGATCAACGACGCCGTGGCGTCGGTCTTTCCCGAAGAGCGCACCTTCCGCATCGACCATTATCTCGGCAAGGAAACGGTCCAGAACATCCTCGCGCTGCGCTTCGGCAACTCGCTGTTCGAGCCGATCTGGAATGCCGCAGGCATCGACCATGTCCAGATCACCGTCTCCGAGACGGTCGGCCTGGAGGGGCGCGCGGGCTATTATGACGATGTCGGCGCGCTGCGCGATATGGTCCAGAACCATATCCTGCAACTGCTCGCGCTGATCGCGATGGAGCCCCCTGCCCGCTTCGACGGCACGTCGATCCGCGACGAGAAGGTCAAGGTCCTCCGTTCGCTCCGCCCGATCGCGGGCCGCGAGGCCGGCGACCTCACCGTTACAGGCCAGTACACGGGCGGTGCATCCACCGGAAAGATCGTCGCCGGCTATGCCGAGGAGCTCGGCAAGGATTCGCGCGCGGAAACCTTCGTCGCGATCAAGGCGCATGTCGACAATTGGCGCTGGCAGGGCGTGCCCTTCTACCTGCGCACCGGCAAGCGGATGACCGAGCGGCGCTCGGAAATCGTCGTACAGTTCAAGCCCGTGCCCCACTCGATCTTCGCCGAGCGCGGCGGGGTGCTCCAGTCCAACACGCTGATCATCCGCATCCAGCCGGAGGAATATGTCCGCCTGCTGGTGATGGCCAAGGAACCCGGCCTCGACCGCGAGGGCGTCCGCCTGCGCGAAGTGCCGCTCAACCTCAGCCTCGAGCATGAATTTGCCGGCACCCGCCGCCGCATCGCGTACGAACGGCTGCTGCTGGACTTGCTCGAGGGCGACCCTACCTTGTTCGTGCGCCGCGACGAGGTGGAGGCCCAATGGACCTGGATCGACGCGATCCGCGCCGGCTGGGAGACCGCCGACGTCAAGCCCAAGCCCTATGCTGCGGGCACCTGGGGTCCCTCCGCAGCTATCGCGCTGACCGAGCGCGACGGCGTGACATGGAACGAATGACATCTCGTTCGAGAATTGAAGTTTCCCACTGGAGTTGTTGAAATGGCCGAAGAAATCGAATGGTGGGAGTATGAGGAAGCCGAGGAGTGGGTCGACGCCCTTGCCGGCGACATCGGCTTCATCATCGAGAGCGCGATCGATGCGCGCGGCGGGGCGGTGATCGCGCTGGCGGGGGGCAAGACCCCTGCCCCGGTCTATGAGAAGCTCGCCGCCGCCAAGATCGACTGGAAGCGCGTCACGATCGTGCCCACCGACGACCGTATCGTCCCGCTCGGCGACGCGCTCTCGAACGTCACCGGCCTCGGCAAGACCTTCATCCCCAAGGGCGCGCGCGTCATCCCGCTCGTCAGCGAGAAGGCCGACGATTACAAGGCGGCCGGCCGCGCCGCCGACGCCCGTCTCGCCGATTTCCACTGGCCGCTCGATCTCGTCCTGCTCGGCATGGGCGCAGACGGCCACACCGCCTCGATCTTCCCCGGCCCGGATTTCGACGAAGCGCTGAACGGCCCCAAGGAGCGCCGCGCACTCGGCGTAATGCCAGATCCGCTCCCGCCCGAAGCGCCGGTGGCACGCGTGACCCTGTCGGGGGCTGCGATTGCCAATGCCAAGTCGCTGATGGTCGCCATCACCGGCGCGGAGAAGCGCAAGGTGCTCGAGACCGCGATCGCGCAGGGCGCGTCCTCGGCATATCCGATCGGCCGCGTGCTGGCCGAGACCGAGCTTCCGGTCGACGTGCACTGGCTGGAGTAACCCACCGTGACCAACCTCCTCCCCGAGATCGCCGCGGTCACCGATCGCATCATCGAACGCTCGAAGAAGCGCCGCGCCGCGTACAACGCGCTGATGACCGCCCAGCGTGAGGCCGGCAGCAGCAGCCGCGGGCGGCTGGGCTGCGCCAACCTCGCCCATGCCTATGCCGGGACGGACGAGCAGCGCGATGTGATGAAGCCGGCCAACCGGATGAACATCGGTATCGTCACCGCCTATAACGACATGCTGTCGGCGCACGCGCCCTATTACCGTTATCCCGAACAGATGAAGATCTGGGCGCTCGAGGCCGGCGCCACCGCGCAGGTCGCGGGCGGCGTCCCCGCGATGTGCGACGGCGTGACCCAGGGCTATGCGGGCATGGAGCTGTCGCTGTTCAGCCGCGACACCATCGCGATGTCGACCGCTGTGGCACTGAGCCACAACACCTTCGAGGGTGCCGCGCTGCTCGGCATTTGTGACAAGATCGTGCCCGGCCTGCTGATGGGCGCGCTGCGCTTCGGCCACCTGCCCATGGTGCTGATCCCCGGCGGCGCGATGCCCACCGGCATCGCCAACAAGGAAAAGGCCCGCGTCCGCGAACTCTATGCCGAGGGCAAGGCCAGCCGCGAGGAACTGCTCGACTCCGAAATCGCCGCCTATCACGGCAAGGGCACCTGCACCTTCTACGGCACCGCCAATTCGAACCAGATGATGGTCGAGGCGATGGGCCTGCACATGCCCGGAGCCGCCTTCATCCACCCGGGCACAAAGCTGCGCCAGGCGCTGACCAGGGCCGCGGTCCAGCGGCTGCCGGAGATCGGCTGGGACAGCAACGACTATCGTCCGATCGGCGAGATCGTCGACGAGCGCGCGATCGTCAATGCGGCCGTGGTGCTGCTCGCCACCGGCGGATCGACCAACCATCTGATCCACCTGCCCGCCATCGCGCGCTGCGCCGGGGTGCTGATCGACTGGGACGATTTCGATCGCCTGTCGCGCGTCGTGCCGCTGCTTGCCCGCGTCTATCCCAACGGATCGGCCGACGTGAACGGGTTCGAGGATGCCGGCGGGCCGACCTTCGTGATCCGCGAGCTGATCAAGGGCGGCGTCCTGCATGGCGACACGCTCACCGTCGCGGGCGATAGCCTTGCCGACTATGTCAGGCGTCCCGTCCTCGAAGACGACACGCTCGTCTGGAAGGACCATGGCGCGAAGAGCGGCGACGACAGCATCCTGCGCACGATCGACGCCCCCTTCTCCGAAGAGGGCGGATTCCGCATCCTCTCGGGCAATCTCGGCCGCGCCTGCATCAAGGTCAGCGCCGTCGAGCGCGATCGGTGGACGATCGAGGCGCCGTGCCGCGTGTTCGCCACCCAGCAAGAGGTGCAGGACGCGTTCAAGGCGGGCGAGCTCGACCGCGATGTGGTCGTCGTCGTCCGTTTCCAGGGGCCGCGCGCCAACGGCATGCCCGAGCTGCACAAGCTCACCCCGCCGCTCGGCGTGCTCCAGAACAAGGGCTTCCGCGTCGCACTCGTCACCGACGGCCGCATGTCGGGTGCGTCGGGCAAGGTGCCCGCGGCGATCCATCTGTCGCCCGAGGCGATCGGCGGCGGCCCGATCGGCAAGCTGCGCGACGGCGATGTCGTCCGCCTGTGTGCCGAGGAAGGGATCCTGCAGGCGCTGGTCGAACCGGCCGAATGGGAGGCCCGCGAGCTTGCCGCCGCACCGCCGCCGGACCTCGGCACAGGGCGCGAGTTGTTCGCGATGATGCGCGCGGGCGCGAGCGAAGCCGAAGCCGGCGGCTCGGCCATGCTCGCCGCGGCGGAACTTTGATGCGCCTAGGCGCCACAACACCAAACACCGTCATCCCCGCGAAGGCGGGGATCCATTCTGGCTGCCTTTGCGAAGGCACCTCGGGCTCAGGGCCCATGGATTCCCGCCTTCGCGGGAATGACGATCAGAGAGAGGAATAAGAGTGGAAGTCGTCGCGGTCGACATCGGCGGAACGCATGCGCGCTTCGCCATCGCCGAGGTCGAGGGCGGTCGCGTCGTCTCGATCGGTGAACCGGTTACGCAGAAGACCGCCGAACATGGCAGCTTCCAGCTCGCCTGGCAGGCCTCGGCCCGTGCGCTGGGGCGGGAGATGCCACGTGCAGCGGCGATCGCCATCGCTTCGCCGATCAACGACGAGCTGATCAAGCTCACCAACAATCCGTGGATCATCCGCCCGCCGCTGATCAAGGAGCGGCTCGAGGTCGACAGCTACTCGCTGATCAACGATTTCGGCGCGGTCGGCCATGCCGTGGCACAGCTGCCGTCCGAGCATTTCCTGCACATTTGCGGCCCCGACGCGCCGTTCGCCGAAAAGGGCGCGATCACCGTCTGCGGCCCCGGCACGGGCCTTGGCGTCGCCCAGGTCTTCCGCACCGGCCCCTTGAGCTACCACGTCATCTCGACCGAGGGCGGCCATATGGACTTTGCGCCGCTCGACGGGATCGAGGATTCGATCGTCAAGCGGCTGCGCTCGACCTACACCCGCGTCTCGGCCGAGCGCATCGTCGCCGGCCCCGGCATCGTGCCGATCTACGAAACCCTTGCCGAGATCGAGGGCAAGCGGACGCACCGCCTCAACGACAAGGAGATCTGGACCCTCGCCTTTGAAGGGAAGGACAGCCTTGCCATGGCCGCACTCGATCGTTTCTGCCTCAGCCTCGGCGCAGTCGCGGGTGATCTCGCCCTCGCCCATGGCCCCACCGGCGTGGTCATCGCCGGCGGCCTCGGGCTCAAACTCAAGGACCATCTGGTCAATTCGGGATTCGGCCAGCGCTTCATCGCCAAGGGGCGGTTCCAGGCGCTGATGTCGTCGATCCCGGTCAAGCTCATCACTCACCCCCAGCCCGGCCTCTACGGCGCCGCGGCCGCCTACGCCCAGGAGCATACCCAGTGACCATCGAAACCATCATGCGCACCAGCGCGGTCATCCCGGTTCTGGTGATCGAGGACGCTGCCACCGCCCGTCCCCTGGCCGAGGCGCTGGTCGCGGGCGGCCTCAAGGTGCTCGAAGTGACGATGCGCACCGCCGCCGCGCTCGATGCGATCCGCGAGATGAAGCAGGTTCCGGGCGCGATCGTCGGCGCGGGCACCGTCGTCAACACCGATCAGTTCGCTCAGGTGATGGACGCGGGCGCCGAATTCATCGTCTCGCCGGGCCTGACGGAGCGGCTGGGACAGGTGATCGTCCAGAGCGGCGTCCCCTTCCTCCCCGGAGTCGCCAATGCCGGCGACATCATGCGCGGCTACGACCTTGGCCTGCGCCACTTCAAATTCTTCCCGGCGGAAACCTCGGGCGGGCTCAAGGCGCTGAAGGCGCTCGCCGGACCGTTCTACGAGGCGAAGTTCTGCCCCACCGGCGGCATCAGCCCGGCGACCGCGCCGGACTGGCTCGGCTTCGATCCGGTGCTGTGCGTCGGCGGCAGCTGGGTGACGCCGAAGGGGGCGAGCTATGCGGAAGTCGAGGCGCTCGCGCGCGACGCGGCCGGCCTCGCACGCTGAACCCTGACCGGGAGCGGGCAATGACCGGCACGCTCCCGTTGACCCCCGACGATCTGCGGCACCTCACCCGCTGGGCGGAAGCCTGTGCGGCGCGCGCCTTGCCGCTGTTCGAGGCACATTGCCCGGACGACCCGCGCCCGCGCGAAGCTCTTGTGGCGGCATCGGCGTTCGCAGACGGCGCCGAACGCTCCGGAGCATTGCGCAAGGCCGCCTGGGCTGCTCAGGCGGCCGCGCGCGACGCCACCGATCCTGCCGCGACCGCCGCTGCGCGTGCCGCAGCCGCGGCGGCCGGTACTGCCTATTTGCACCCGATCGTGTCCGCACATCAGCTCAACCACATCCTCGCGCCCGCCGGCTATGCCGCGCATGCCCTCGCTTTGAGCTCCGAAGCCCTCGCGCGCATCGGCGACATGGAGATCGACAGCGCCATCGCCGGCGCACCGTCCGCCGTGCGCCGCCTGATCGCCCAGCTCCCTCCCCGCGCTCCCAGCCGCACGGTGCTCGGCCGGCTATTCCACCGCCTCGACACCGGCCTGCGCCGCTAACCCTCAACCGTCACCCCGGTCAGAGTACCGAGACAGCCTAGTTCCCAGTCAACCCCAGCGCCGCCAGCCAGCTCGACAGCACCGCGATATACTCCGCCGAATCCGCCGTCTCGGTGCCGTCATGCCTGGGATCGAGCGTGACGCTCTGGTCGGCCGCCATGTGCATCGAGTGGTCGGCGCCGGCGACGACATGGACCTTCATCTTCGGCATCCGCGGCGCGATTTCCTTGAGCCGCTCGACCGAGGTCGCCACGGGCACCACCGCGTCATGGGCACCGAACAGGACCAGCATCGGCACCTTCACCCCGGTCAGGTTGCGCAGCGGATCATTCTCGATCTCCTTGCGCCATCCCGAAACCGCACGGTCGCGGATCGTCTCGCCCATATAGGTATATTTGAACCACGGCCGGGTCCTGGCGACGTCGATCAGCGCCTGCGCCGCCTCGCGCGTCCCGGTGCCGCGCATATAGGCGTCGACCGCTTTCCGCGTTGCCGTCATCTCGTCGATCTCGGCCTGCGAATGCCCGTTCGCCCGCAGATGATTGGTCGACGAAAACAGCATCTGGACGTCGGCGGTGACGACCGGCGCCGACACGGCGATGACGAATGCGATCTCCGGGCTGCGAGAGGCCGCGAGCGGCGAGATCCATCCGCCCTGGCTCAGGCCCCAGCTGCCGATGCGCCGCGGATCGATGCGGGGATCGGTCTTCAGGCTCCGCACCGCCGCGATCGCGTCGTCGGCAAGGATGGTATAGTCGCCCCCGGCGGTCCTGGTCCCCGACCGCCCCGAACCGCGCCGGTCATAGGTGAACACCGCGATGCCCATCGCCGGGAGCATCACCTTGAGATGCGCGTAGAGCGACGCATCCCCCAGCGGCGAGGAGGCGCTGTGCGTCACCACCACCGCCGCCACCGGCTTGCGGCTACGCGGCAAATAGAGCGTGCCGCCCAGCTCGACGCCGCCGCTGGTGAACTTGCGTGCCTCGGTGATGGTCTCCACGGTCGCAGGCGCGCTCCATGGCGGGCTGGCGGGCTTCTCCTGTGCCATGGCGGGCTGGGCGAGGCCGAAGGGCAGCGCGAGCGCGCAAAGGGCAGTGAAGCGCATCGATGGTCTTTCCGCAGGAGGAAAAGGCTGGGTCGCCGAGTCGGAAGGTGCAGTCAACGGCGTCTCGACGAACGACTTCAGATCGATGCGCCGTCATAGCCGCGCTGCGCCTCGGCGACGTCGGGCATATGCGTCTCGGCCCAGTCGATCATCGACTGCAGCGACCCGATCAGTCCCTGTCCGAGCGGCGTGATCGCATAGGTGACGGTCACCGGCACCGTCGCCACCACCGTCCGGCTGACCAGCCCGTCGCGCTCCAGCGAGCGCAATGTCTGGCTCAGCATCTTCTGCGAAACGCCCTCGATCCGCCGTTTCAATGCGTTGAAGCGCATGTCTTCCTGCCCGAGCAGCAACAGGATCAGCACGCTCCATTTGTCCGCAATGCGATCGAGCAGTTTCCGCGTCGGACAGTTGGCTGCATAGACGTCGCCGCGCTGCACGGGGGTTCCCTCAGGGTGACTATCGTTCTTCAAAGTGCCTTCTTGCATGATTGGTACCCATACCCGACTTGGTATCTCTTGGAAACCAACGAGGACATCGGACATGAAGGTTGCAGTGCTGGGCGCGAGCGGACGCGCGGGATCGGAAATCACCAGGGAACTGTCGGCGCGGGGCCATCAGGTGCTGGCCATCGCCCGCAAGCCCGATGCGATCCCCCGGCTGCCCGGCGTCATCGCCAAGGCCGGTGACGCCGCCGATCCCGCCGCGCTGGCCGATCTGATCCGCCCCGCCGACGCGGTGATCAGCGCGCTGCACTTCGACGTGTCCGCCGAAACCCTGCTGTCCGCGCTCAGACAGGCCGGCGTCCCGCGCCTGCTCGTCACTGGCGGCGCTGCCAGCCTGGAGACCGCCCCCGGCGTGCGCGTGATCGACGCGCCCGACTTTCCCGAGGAATGGAAGGGTGCGGCGCTCGGCGGCATCGCCTTCCTCGACGCACTGCGCGCGGAAACGGAGATCGACTGGACCTATTTCTCCCCGGCAGCGCTGCTGTTCGAAGCCCCCCGCCTCGGCACCTACCGCACCGGCACCGACCAGCTCCTCACCGACCGCGACGGTGAAAGCAAAATCAGCTTCCCCGACTATGCCATCGCGATGATCGACGAACTGGAGCAACACCGCCACAGCCGGGCGCGCTTCACCGCTGCCTATTGATCGGATGAGGGCGCGTCGCAGCGCGCCCTACATCTCACCCCGCGCACGGCGCAGCGCATACCATTTCTGGACGTTGGCGTTGTGCTGCTCCAGCGTGTCGGCGAAGATATGCCCCCCCGTACCGTCGGCGACGAAGTAGAGCGCGTTGGTCTCCGCCGGATCGAGCACTGCGTCTATGCTCGCACGGCCCGGATTGGCGATCGGCCCGATCGGCAGCCCGGCGCTGGCATAGGTGTTGTAGCCGTTCTTGTCCTGCAGTTCCGAACGCAGGATGCGGCGGCCCAGCGGCTTGCCCTTGGTGACGGGGTAGATCACCGTCGGATCGGCCTGCAGGGGCATGCCGCGCTTCAGACGGTTGGAATAGACCCCCGCCACCATTCGCCGCTCTTCGGCCTTGCCCGTTTCCTTCTCGACGATCGAGGCGAGGATCAGTGCCTGTTCCGGGGTGCTGACCGCGATCCCCGGCTTCCGTTTGGCCCAGGCCTGCGCCAGATATTTCTTCATCGCCGCCTGCATCCGGTCGAGCACCGCCTGCCGGCTTTCGCCGCGATTGTAGGAATAGCTGTCGGGCAGGATGCTGCCCTCTTCGGGCACCGCAGTCTTGCCGCCCAGTTGCGGCGCCGCCGCCAGCCGTTCGTGGACGAGAATCGAGGGCATCCCCTCAGGAATCATCACGAACCGCTGGAGCGTCCGCCCGCCTTGCAGCATCTTGAGGATATCGGCCTGGCTGATCCCGGCGGGCACGCGATACTCGCCCGCCTGGACCGGCGCATCATCGCCGAAGATTCGCGCCATCCACAGGAACGTGTCGGCGCTCTCGATCGCGCCGGCCTTCTCCATCGCCTCGGCCGCGGAACGCATCGTCGCGCCCGCCGGCACCTCGACCGTCACATTGGCCTTGCCCGGCCCCGCCCCGCCCCATTGGTTCGCCGCCCAGAAGGCTGCGGCGCCAATGACGAGAACGGCGATGACGCCCAAACACCCAAGCTTGCGCAACATCGCCATGCTTCTCCCGTGGAGATCAGACCGCCTTCATCACCAGCGAGGCGTTGGTGCCGCCGAAGCCGAATGAGTTGTTCAGCACCGCCTTCACCTTGCGCTCCTTGGCGACGTGCGGAACCAGGTCCACGCCCGCGCAGTTCTCGCTCGGATTGTCGAGGTTGAGCGTCGGCGGCACGATCCCGTCGCGCATCGCGAGAATGCAGAAGATGCTCTCCACCGCGCCTGCGCCGCCCAGCAGATGGCCGATCGCCGACTTGGTCGAGCTCATCGAGAGGTCGCCGATCGCGTTGCCGAACAGCTTCCGCACCGCGCCCAGCTCCAGCTCGTCGCCCAGCGGGGTCGAGGTGCCGTGCGCGTTGATATAGTCGATGTCGCTGAGGTCGAGCCCCGACTTCTTCATCGCCATCTGCATCGAACGGAACGCGCCCGAGCCCTCGGGATGCGGCGCGGTCACATGGTACGCGTCGCCCGACAGGCCATAGCCGACGACTTCGGCGTAGATCTTCGCACCGCGCGCCTTGGCCCGCTCATATTCCTCCAGCACGACCACGCCCGCACCCTCGCCCATGACGAAGCCGTCGCGGCCCTCGTCCCAGGGGCGGCTGGCGCGCCACGGCTCGTCGCGGAAGCCGGTCGACAGCGCGCGCGCCTGGCCGAATCCGGCGATGCCGATCGGGCAGATCGCGCCCTCGGCGCCGCCAGCGAGCATCACATCGGCGTCGTCCATCGCGATCATCCGCGCGGCGTCGCCGATTGAATGCGCGCCGGTCGAGCATGCCGTCACCACGGCATGGTTCGGACCCATCAGGCCGTATTTGATCGAGACCTGACCCGAGATCAGGTTGATCAGGCGGCCATGGACGAAGTGCGGCGAGACGCGCTTGGGGCCCTTTTCGGCCAGCACCAGCGATTCGCTTTCGATGCCCGGCAGGCCGCCGATTCCCGATCCGATCGAGCAGCCGGCGCGCAGCCGTTCCTCGTCGGTCATGTCAGTGAGGCCCGCGTCCTCGATCGCCTGTCCAGCGGCGTCGATGCCATAGACGATGAACGGATCGACCTGGCGCTGCACCTTGTGATCGACGCGCTTGCCCGGATCGAAGCCGTATTCATGGTCCGCGGGCTTCACTTCGCAGGCATAATTGCTGTGGAAGTCGGTCGCGTCGAACCGGGTGATCGTCCCCGCGCCGGATTTCGACGCGATGATGTTCTTCCACGCGGTTTCGACATCCGCACCCAGCGGGGTCACGAGGCCAAGGCCAGTCACGACGACGCGGCGCATAGTATCTCTCCGTTCAGCGCATCGTACCGGAAAGCCGGAGCCGGTCTTCGGCGGTCAACGATGCGGCAGCTAAATGGTCTCAAAAAACGAAACGGCTCCCCGCCCCTTTCCGGGACCGGGAGCCGTTCGTCAATTCCTGCCCGTCCGGGCGGCCATGCGGTAGGTCCGCTTAGCCCTGATTCTCGTCGATATAGGTGATCGCGTCCTTGACGGTCGTGATCTTCTCGGCGGCATCATCGGGGATCTCGACGCCGAATTCCTCTTCGAACGCCATCACCAGCTCGACGATGTCGAGGCTGTCCGCGCCCAGGTCGTCGATGAAGCTCGCGTCCTCGGTCACCTTTTCGGCTTCGACGCCGAGGTGCTCGACGACGATCTTCTTCACGCGATCGGCGGTCTCGCTCATACCCTGTTCCTTCTTAAATTGGGTCGTTGGATTTCGAATTCCTGAACGCACGTAGAACGCCGCCCGGCCCCGCGCAAGGGGGCGCATCGACTTCGCGACGCATCAAACTTACGCTTCTACTCACCGTCACCCCGGCCTTGTGCCGGGGTCCAGCTTGCCAAAAACAATGGCTTCAAACCTCATACCGGTTCGCTTGCCCCCGGGTGGATCCCGGCAGAAGGCCGGGATGACGGTTCAGGCAACGAAACCCGGTCTGAAACCCTCAGATCATCGCCATGCCGCCGTTCACATGCAGCGTCTGGCCGGTGACGTAACCCGCCTCCTTGCTGGCCAGATACACCACCGCCGCGCCGATATCCTCGCCGGTGCCAAGGTCGCCCGCGGGGATCTTCGTCAGCAGCGCGGCCTTCTGCGCTTCAGGCAGCACATCGGTCATCGCCGAGCGCATGAAGCCGGGCGCGACGCAGTTCACGGTGATGTTCCGGCTGGCCAGTTCCTGCGCCAGCGCCTTGGACATGCCGACCAGCCCCGCTTTCGACGCGGCATAATTGGCCTGCCCCGGATTCCCGGTCTGGCCGACCACCGAGGTGATCGAGATCATTCGGCCGTAGCGCGCCTTCATCATCGGCTTGGCGGCCGCACGCATCAGACGGAACGCGGCCTCGAGGTTGACGCGGATCACCTGATCCCACTCCTCATCCTTCATCCGCATCGCGAGATTGTCGCGGGTGACGCCGGCATTGTTGACGAGGATGTCGAGCTTGCCCAGCGCCTCGACCGCGCGCGGGACGAGGCCGTCCACCTCGGCACCGTCCGAAAGGTTGCACACCAGCGCGACGTGATCGCCGCCCAGTTCGGCGCGGAATGCCTCCAGCTTCTCGGCATTCGATCCCGAAATCGCCAGCCGCGCGCCCTGCGCCGCCAGCCCCTTGGCGATCGCGGTCCCCAGCCCGCCCGAAGCGCCGGTCACCAGCGCGGTCATGCCTGTAAGGTCGAACATAGTCATCTCCTCAGAGCGCCTTCTCGAGCGCTTCGATATCATCCATCGTCACCACGCTGGTCACCGCGGCGTCCGGCGCGATGCGCTTGACCATCGCGCCCAGGACCTTGCCGCCCAGCTCGACATAATCGGTCACCCCGGCGTCGAACATCGCCGCCACCGATTCGCGCCAGCGCACCATGCCGGTCACCTGCTCGACCAGCAGCGTGCGGATCGTATCGGGATCGTGTACCGGCGATGCGGTTACATTGGCATAGACCGGCACCAGCGGCGCGCGGATCGCGACTTCAGCCAGCGCCTTCTCCATCGCGTCGGCCGCCGGCTGCATCATCGGGCAGTGGAACGGCGCGGACACCGGCAGCAGCACCGCGCGCTTGGCGCCGTGATCCTTGGCGATGCCCACCGCGCGATCGATTGCGCCCTTCGCGCCGGAGATCACCACCTGCGAGGGGTCATTGTCGTTGGCGACGGTGCACACTTCGCCCTCGGCCGCGGCGTCGGCGATCGCCTGCGCCTTCACCAGATCGGCACCCAGCAAAGCCGCCATCGCACCCTCGCCCACTGGCACCGCCGCCTGCATCGCCTGCCCGCGCAGCTTGAGCAGCCTTGCCGTGACACCCAGATCCAGCGCGCCCGCGGCGCACAGCGCGGTATATTCGCCGAGCGAATGACCCGCGACGAAGTCGGCCTTGTCGGCCAGCCGGACACCGCCCTCCTTCTCCAGCACCCGCAGCACCGCAATCGCGTGCGCCATGATCGCCGGCTGGGCGTTCTCGGTCAGCAGCAGGTCGCCCTCCGGGCCTTCGGTCATCAGCTTGAACAGCTTCTGGCCGAGCGCCTCGTCCACTTCCTGAAACACCTCGCGCGCCGCAGCGCTCGCTTGTGAGAGCGCAAGGCCCATGCCGACCGACTGGCTCCCCTGCCCCGGAAAGATGAACGCACGCATGTTATGGCTCCCTGTTTATTGTTCGGGTTCCGCACCGGCCCGCCCCCACCCGGCCACCCAGCGGTAGCATGATATGGGTGGCCGGGAGGGGGAGCGGGCCGGTGCGATGCCAGCGCAAGCTGACCACGATCACGCCGCCCTATGCCCGCGGGGCAAATCCCGCAAGATGAACGAACGCGGCATGGTTGCGACAATCGGTGACCATTTTCGGGGTTGCCGGTGAAACTTGCGCGACACGCCGTCCCCAGATTGCAGCTGTGGCCGCTGAAGCGACCGCCTGTAGATTGAGGAGACAGGACATGAAGAAGTTCGTGCTCGCGGCGGTCGCCGCGTCGATGATCGCCAGCCCGGTACTGATGGCCGCCCCGGCCGCCGCCGCGCCCCAGCGCCACACCACCACCGTGGTGAAGCACAAGCCCAACGGCAAGGTCGTGGTGAAGCAGGTCAAGAAGCAGGCCTACCGCCCGGCGCGGGTCGAGTACCGCAACTGGAAGCGCGGCCAGCGGTTCGACTATCGCTACGCCCGCAACTATCGCCAGATCGACTATCGCCACTATCGCGGCCTGAAGGCGCCGCCGCGCGGCTACCGCTATGTGCAGTCGGGCAACGACGCGGTGCTGGTCGGCATCACCAGCGGCATCATTGCGGCCGTGTTCTCGGGCATGATCCGGTAAGTTCGGCCAGGGTTGCCGATCCGATTCCCTCCCGGCGGCGGGGTGCCAGTCACCTCGCCGCTTCGGCTTATGCGAGATTGCGCTTTCAATGTTGGAATTCAAATGTTTGCATCTGCTCTCGGGCAGGGGATGCGAGCGCGAATACGTCCGTGACACATATCGAATGTAGGAACTTCATGAACTTCGCCGGCAGTCGTCCCGGCCACCCCTTGCCTTTTGCCTTGCACCAGCGTAGAGGCGCCACCGTTGAGCGGCAGCCTCGGCTGGCCGCTTTTCGTATTTGGAACGACAGCCGGAGGGGCGACCGCACGGGGCGGCGTCAGCGATCGGCCAACAGTGAGAACAGACGCATGGCTCTGTACGAGCATGTGTTCCTTGCGCGCCAGGATCTGGCACAGGCGCAGGTGGACGCACTGGCGGAAACCGCCACCAAGATCGTCGAGGACAACAACGGCAAGGTCGTCAAGACCGAGACCTGGGGTCTTCGTTCGCTCGCCTACAAGATCGCGAAGAACCGCAAGGCGCATTACGTGATGCTCGAGATCGACGCCCCCGCGGGTGTCGTCGCCGAGCTCGAGCGCCAGACGCAGATCAACGAAGACGTGATCCGCTACATGACCGTCCGCGTTGACGAGCTGGAGCAGGGTCCGACCGTGATGATGCGCAAGGGCCAGGAGCGCGAGCGCGGCCGCGGCCGTCGTGATCGTGAAGAAGGTGGCAACACCGGCTTCAGCAACGCGGGCGAGTAAGGAGAAAGAATCATGGCACGTCCCTTTTTCCGCCGCCGCAAGAGCTGCCCCTTCTCCGCGAAGGACGCCCCCCGGATCGACTATAAGGACGTTCGTCTGCTGCAGGGCTTCGTGTCCGAGCGTGGCAAGATCGTCCCGTCGCGCATCACTTCGGTGAGCGCGAAGAAGCAGCGCGAACTGGCCATCGCCATCAAGCGCGCGCGTCATCTGGGCCTTCTGCCCTTCATCGTGAAGTAAGGAGCGCAGCTCATGGAAGTCATCCTGCTTGAGCGCGTCGAGAAGCTCGGCCACATCGGCGACGTGGTGAAGGTGAAGGACGGGTTTGCCCGCAACTTCCTTCTCCCGAACAAGAAGGCGCTCCGCGCCAACGAAGCCAACCGCAAGGTCTTCGAGGCCAATCGTGAGCGCATCGTGGCCGAGAACGCCGCGAAGCGTGACGTGGCCGAGAAGGAATCGAAGGGCCTCGACGGCGTTTCGGTCACCCTGATCCGCCAGGCGTCGAACACCGGCCAGCTCTACGGTTCGGTCGCCGTGCGCGACATCGTCGAAGCGCTCGTCGCCGACAGCCACAAGGTCACCAAGTCGCAGGTCGTCCTCGACAAGCCGATCAAGGCGATCGGCGTGTATGAGGTTAAGGTCGCGCTCCACGCCGAAGTCGCCGTGACCGTCAAGGTCAACGTCGCCCGCTCGCCTGAAGAGGCCGAGATGCAGGCGCAGGGCGTCGATGTCATGGCCGCGATGTTCGAAAAGGACGAGACCGGCTTCGTCGAAGCCCGCGACCCGAACCTCGAGCCGGGCGAATTCGCCGCGGACGAGGCTCCGGCCGCCGAGGAACAGACCGAGGGCTAAGCCTCTCGCCGTTCCGGCAAGTCAAAGAGAAGGGCCGCCCGGGAAACCGCGCGGCCCTTTTTCGTTTCCGGGCGGCTTGCAATGTTGGATTCCGCCTGCTCAACCGTCCGGTGAACACCCCTCCTGGCTTCCGCACATGCTTGCTTTCGTGCAAACCTCGCGAAGGTCGGGGGTAGAGCTGGATCATGATCAAGATTGTCGCCCTGGCTGCGCTGGGCTTCGCGGCCGCCTCGATGCTGGCGACCTGGCTGTACGGCCATTTCGCCGCCAGCGTGCAGGGCGATCCGTCCTTCGCCCTGCCGGTCGCTGAGGACGAAACCACGCTCGATTATCGCATCGGCCAAGTGACCGCCGCCCATCCGGGCCAGAGCGGGCTGGTGCTGCTCGACGAGAATCTGGATGCCTTCGCTGCGCGCGGCATCGCGGCACGGCTGGCCGAACGGTCGCTCGACCTGCTCTATTATATCTGGAACGACGACCTCACCGGCCGCCTGCTGATGGCCGAGATGCTGGCGGCCGCCGAACGCGGCGTTCGGGTCCGCATCCTGGTCGATGATATCGGTACCGGCCACAGCTCAGACGCCATGTCTGCGATGGCGCACCACCCCCAGATCGAGATCCGCGTCTTCAACCCCACCCGCGCCCGTCCGGGCAGGTTGCGGCGCGGTATCGAGATGGCGCTGCGGACGTTCAGCGTGACGCGGCGGATGCACAACAAGGCCTGGATCGCCGACGGGCGCATTGCGATCCTGGGTGGGCGCAACATCGGCGACGCCTATTTCGACGCGGCGCAAAGCACCAACTTCCGCGACATGGACGTGCTGGTGATGGGCCCTGCTGTCGCCCTGACCGAGCAGATCTTCGACGATTACTGGAACAGCGGCCTGGCATTGCCGGCGGACCGGCTCTCTCCGCTGCACGATCCCGACGCGATGCTCGCGCAGGTCGCACCTGAACTTGCCGCCACCGCAGCCCGTCCTGATGCTCAGGCCTATCTCGAACGCATCGCCGGTCGGATCGCGATGTTCGACGCCGAGGTGATGCAGCCGGACTGGACACCCAGCGCGCGCGTCATCGCCGACCCACCGGAAAAGGCGTTGGGCAGGAAGGGCGAGAACTGGTTGATGCGCGAATTGCACCCGGTGTTCGCCGCGACGAAGCAGCGGATCGAGATCACTTCCCCCTATTTCATTCCGGGCGACGAAGGCACCGCCACACTCACCGGGCTTGCCGCGCGCGGCGTGACGGTCTCGATCCTCACCAATTCGCTCGCCGCGACCGATGTCGCCGCGGTGCATGGCGGCTACGCCCCCTATCGCGTTCCACTGCTGAAGGCGGGCATAAACCTATGGGAGCTTCGCCCCGAAGCCACGGGACGGAAACTTTCCCTGCGTGGATCGAGCAGCGCCAGCCTGCATACCAAAGCGTTCACGGCCGATGCCCGGCGCGGCTTCATCGGATCGATGAACTTCGATCCGCGCTCGGCATCGCTCAACACCGAGATGGGCGTGCTCTTCGATTGCCCGACGATCGCTGCGAAGATGGAAGCGGTCTGGCAACACGACACCGCGCCGGACCACAGCTTCGAGGTGCGCCTGACCCCCGACGGCACGCTGCAATGGCGCGCCAGCGATGACGGGAGGACGCTGACCTATGACCGGGACCCCGAGGCGTCCTTCTGGCGCCGTCTCACTGCAAGGGTGGTCGGCTGGCTCCCATTGGAATCGCAGCTCTAGACAGCCAAGCGCTCGTCTCTGCTCACTTCCGTCCGAACAGCTTCTCGATATCGCCATGCGCCAGTTTCACCCAGGTCGGGCGGCCATGGTTGCACTGGCCCGAATGCGGCGTGACCTCCATCTCGCGGAGCAGCGCGTTCATCTCGGCGACCGAGAGCACGCGCCCTGCCCGCACCGATCCGTGGCACGCCATTGTCGCGGCGACATGGTCGAGCCGCTCCTTCAGCGACAAAGCCTCGTCGAACGCAGCCAGCTCGTCGGCGATGTCGGTGACCAAAGCCGTCACATCGCCCCCGCCCAGCATCGCCGGGGTCGCCCGCACCAGCATCGCGCGCGGCCCAAAGCGTTCAAGCTCGAGTCCGAATTCGGCGAGTTCAGCGGCGCGCGCCTCAAGCCGGTCGCACGCGGGTTCGTCGAGTTCGATCACCTCGGGCAGCAGCAACGCCTGTGCCGCCACCCCGCCATCGCTCATCGCACGCCGCATCCGCTCGAGTACCAGCCGCTCATGCGCCGCGTGCTGGTCGACCAGCACAAGCCCGTCCTCGGCCTCCGCGACGATATAGGTGCGCGCCACCTGCCCCCGCGCCACGCCCAGCGGGAAGCTGGTGACGCCCGGCACCGGTTCGGCGGCAGGTTCGGCGCGTGCCTGGGGCGGCGCGATGAAGCTCGGGCGGCGATCGAATACCGCATTGTGGCGGGTCAGGGGCTCGACCCCGCCATGACCGATTCCCCAGAGATTCTGCTGAGGTACCGGCGCGGGCGCAGCGGACTGTTCGGCCTGCCACAGCCCCATCACGGCGGTATCCGCCCTCTGCACGCTGCGATGCCCCGCCTCGTCCAGCGCACGCCTGAGGCCACTGACGATCAGCCCGCGCGCCAGCTGCGGATCGCGGAAGCGCACCTCGGTCTTCGCCGGATGCACGTTCACATCGACCTGATCCGCCGGCACATCCAGGAACAACGCCACCACCGGATGCCTGTCCCGCGCCAGCATCTCCGCATAGGCGCCGCGCACCGCGCCGTTGAGCAGCCGGTCCTTCACCGGTCGCCCATTGACGAACAGATACTGGTGATCGGCAATGCCGCGGTTGAAGGTGGGCAGGCTCGCGACACCGCCCAACACATGGCTCTCGCGCTCGAAATCGACACCGACGCTGTTCGCAGCCAGCTCGCGATCCGTCAGCGCCGCCACGCGCTCAGGCCGCGTCATTCCCTCCTGGACGTTCAGAACGCGTCGTCCGTCATGCTCGACCGAGAAGCCGAGATCGGGACGCGCCATCGCCAGCCGCTTCACCACGTCGAGGCAGGCGGCATATTCAGCGCGGGTCGAGCGCAGGAACTTGCGCCGTGCCGGCACCTTCTCGAACAGCGCTTCGACCCGCACGCGCGTGCCCGGCGGCAACGCAGCCGGCCCCTCACCCGTCAGCGCGCCATTATCGACCGTCCGCGCCCAGCCCTCCTCGCCCCGAACCCGGCTTTCGATCGTCAGCCGCGCGACGCTGGCGATCGAGGGCAACGCCTCGCCGCGAAAACCCAACGTCGTGACCGCTTCGATCGCGTCGTCGGGCAGCTTGGAGGTCGCATGACGTTCCAGCGCAAGTGCCATTTCGGCGCGATCCATGCCGCATCCGTCGTCAGTCACCTCGATCAGATCGATACCGCCTCCCGCAAGGCGAACCGCGATCCGAGAAGCCCCGGAATCGATAGCATTTTCCACAAGTTCCTTGAGCGCGCTGCTGGGGCGTTCCACCACTTCGCCGGCGGCTATTCGGTTGACAAGATGCTCTGGGAGACGGCGTATTGACATGAACGCCGGTGTAGCCCAAGCGGCGCCATTCCGCGACCCGCATCCGCCAGATTTGAGTCCGCCTGACATGGGCCGGAGTCGATCCGCCCGGATCGGCCGGGATTAGTCTCAGTGCGAATAAGCGGCTAGGGCCCAGCCGCAACAGGACGGTGCGATCAAAATGGTATTTTCCCGCCTTTTCAAGTTCATGTCCCACGATCTGGCGATCGATCTGGGAACCGCGAATACGGTCGTGTACCTGCGCGGACGCGGGGTCGTCCTGAATGAGCCGTCCGTCGTGGCGGTCGAAACGATCAATGGCATCCAGAAGGTGAAGGCCGTCGGCGACGACGCGAAGCTGATGATGGGCAAGACGCCGGGCAGCATCGAGGCGATTCGCCCGCTGCGCGATGGTGTGATTGCGGACATCGACGTCGCCGAGAAGATGATCGAGCATTTCATCCGCAAGGTGCATGGCGGCCGTCGCCGTCGCCCGTTCGGTGTTCAGATCGTGATCTGCGTCCCGTCGGGTTCAACCAGCGTTGAGCGTCGCGCGATCCGCGATGCCGCATCGAACGCCGGCGCCAGCCAGGTCTGGCTGATCGAGGAGCCGATGGCCGCTGCGATCGGCGCCGACATGCCCGTCACCGAACCGATCGGTTCGATGGTCGTCGACATCGGCGGCGGGACCACCGAAGTCGCGGTACTCTCGCTGCGCGGCCTCGCCTACTCCACCTCGGTCCGTGTCGGCGGCGACAAGATGGACGAGGCAATCGTCAGCTATGTCCGTCGTAACCACAACCTGCTGATCGGCGAAAGCACTGCCGAGCGGATCAAGCAGGAAGTCGGCGTCGCCAAGCCGCCGGCGGACGGCATCGGCAAGACGATCCACATCAAGGGCCGCGACCTGGTCAACGGCGTGCCCAAGGAAATCCAGATCAATCAGGGCCAGATCGCCGAAGCACTGAGCGAACCGGTCGGCACGATCGTCGAGGGCGTTCGCATCGCGCTCGAGAATACCGCGCCGGAACTGGCGGCGGACATCGTCGATCAGGGCATCGTCCTGACCGGCGGCGGCGCGCTGCTCGAAGGGATCGACGAGGTACTGCGCGACGAGACCGGCCTGCCGGTGACCGTGGCGGAAGACCCGCTCACCTGCGTCGCGCTTGGCACTGGGCGTGCGCTGGAGGATCCGGTGTTCCGCGGCGTTCTGCTCGCAGTCTGAGGAACGGTAGGAGATGGCGCCGCCACGGAACCGGCGCCCCGGATTTTCGCGGCGGGCGCAATACGGCCTCTTCATCAGCTATGTGATTGCTGCCGGCGGCGCGCTGGTCGGCGTGATCCTTCTGCTGCTTTCCACCTTTCACCCGCCCGCCTTCGCTGCGGTGCGGGGGACGTTCTCCGAGCTGGTCACGCCGATCGCTTCGGGATTCGACTGGACGCGCCGCGGCCTTTCCGGGATTCCGGAGGGCATCGGAAGCTATTTCGGTGTGCGCAGTGAGAATGCCATGTTGCGCGCCGAGGTCGAAGCGAACCGCAGGCTAGTCGAGGAAGCCCGTATCGCCGCCTATGACAACAAGCGGCTACGCGCATTGCTCAAGCTGCGCGACCGGATCGCTGCGCCGGTCGTCACTGCGCGGCTGGTCTATTCGACAGGCTCCAGCACGCGCCGCTTCGCGACTCTCAATGCAGGATCCTGGCAGGGTGTGCGCACGGGGCAGCCGGTCAGCAGTGCCGACGGGCTGATCGGCCGCGTTGTCGAAGTCAGCCCCAACACGGCGCGTGTTCTGCTGATCCTCGATCCCGAAAGCATCGTGCCGGTCCGCCGCGTGCGCGATGGCCTGCCCGCCATTGCGGCCGGGCGCGGCGACGGGCTGATCGAAATCCGATCGGCGGGCGCAGCACAGATATTGTTTGAACAGGGCGACGCCTTCGTCACTTCCGGAACCGGCGGCATCTTTCCGCCCAATACGCCCGTCGCGCGGGTGCGAGCCCGCGCTCGCGACACGGCCGAAGGCATCGTCTTCGCGAGCCCCGACACGCTCGACTATGCCGTCGTCCAGCAGAGCTATTTCCCCGAAGCCGGTGCGGTCCGCGCGCCCGAGGCCGCTCCGCGGTGAGCGGATCGCCCTACGCCGGTCTGGGCAAGGTCGATACCTCGACCCGTGCCCACTGGCTTGCGCCGTTATCGATCGTCGTCGGATCGCTGACGGTGCTCGTCCCGTTCAAGGCATCCTTTCCGATCCTGCCTCCGTTCGGCCTGATGATGCTGCTCGCCTGGCGTCTGCATCGTCCGGACCTGCTCAAACCCTGGGCGCCGGTGCTGCTGGGGTTCGCGGACGATCTGGTCAGCGGGCAGCCGATGGGCAGTTCGATGCTGTTCTGGACGGTGTCGTTCATCGCGATCGATGTGCTAGATACGCGGATCGTGTGGCGGGATTTCCTCCAGGACTGGCTGTTGGCCGCGGGCGCGATCAGCTTGTGCCTGATCGGCGGCCGGCTGGTCGCGGCGCCGCTGGGTGCGCATGTGGATACCGTGCTGCTGATCCAGATCCTGGTCTCGATTGCATTGTTCCCGGTTCTGTCCCGCCTTGTCGCGCGGCTTGACGGCAAGCGGGGTGCCCGGTGAACGGCCCGGTACGCCTGATCAGCGAGGCGCAGCAAAGCTACAGTTTCTCACGCCGCGCGCTGTTTCTGGGCGCCGCACAGGTGACGGGCGGGCTGATCCTCGCCGCGCGCATGACTTGGTTGTCCGTCTACGAGAACGACAAGTACCGGCTGCTTGCCGAAAGCAATCGCGTCAACCTGACCCTGATTCCGCCGCGCCGCGGCTGGATCGTCGATCGCGCTGGCGTACCGATCGCCAACAACCGGACCGATTTCCGCGTCGATATCATCCCGGACCGGATGGAGAAGGAGAGTCGCGGCCGCGTACTGGCAGCACTGCGCGATCTCCTTGCCCTGACCGCAGAAGACCTGGTCCGGATCGAGGAGGATCTGAAGGGAGCAGCGGGCTTCCAGCCCGTGCAGGTCGCCGAGAATCTCGACTGGGAGCGTTTCGCGGCGGTCAGCGTGCGGCTGCCCGAACTACCGGGCGTTGCCCCTACCCGCGGCTTCGCGCGCAACTATCCGGCCGGCGCTGCGGTGGCCCATCTCGTCGGTTATGTCGGCGCCGCGACCGCGGAGCAGTTCAAGGCGAGCAAGGATCCACTGCTCCTCACACCCGGCTTCAAGCTCGGCAAGGATGGCCTTGAGAAGGTTCTGGAAGGCGAACTGCGCGGCAAGCCCGGCGCCAAGCGCGTTGAGGTCACTGCGCGTGGCAAGCTGGTCCGGGAGCTGGCCACGCGCCCTGACGAACCGGGCAAGACCGTGCGGCTCACGATCGACGCGGGGCTTCAGGAATACGCCGCGCGGCGCCTTGGCAACGAATCCGGCTCGGTCACGGTGTTCGACGTGACCAATGGCGACATTCTCGCGATGGTGTCGATGCCGGCCTACGACCCCAACGCCTTCTCGGACGGGATCAGCCGCACCGAGTGGAAGATGCTGTCGGAAGACGACCATCTCCCGCTGATGAACAAAACGCTCCAGGGCCTCTACCCGCCCGGATCGACCTTCAAGCCCGCCACCGCGCTGGCAATCCTCAGCGCCGGGATTGACCCGAAGCGGGTGGTCTATTGCAATGGCGGCTACCAGCTCGGTAATCGGCGCTTCGGCTGTCTGGGCCGACACGGCCCGATGACGATGCACACCGCGATCGCGCGCAGCTGCAATACCTATTTCTACACCCTGGGCCGCGAAATCGGCATCGAGGCAATCGCCGCCGCCGCTCGCAAGCTCGGCTTCGGCGCGGAGTTCGAGCTGCCCCTGCCCTCACAGCGCTATGGCACCATCCCGGACAGCGCGTGGAAGATGCGCCGCTACAAGCAGGAATGGACCCAGGCGGACACGCTCAATGCTGCGATCGGCCAGGGCTATGTGCTGGTCAGCCCGTTCCAGCTGGCGCTGTCCGCCGCGCGCATCGCGTCGGGCCATGAGCTGATCCCGTCGCTCCTCGCGGCCAAGCGCGCCGCGCCCCGGCATCTCGACTTTCCCGAAGAGCATCTCGCTATCGTCCGCGCGGGAATGGATGAAGTGGTGAACGGCCGCGGCACCGCTGGCGCCTCGAAACTGCGGCTCGACGGCATCCGCATGGGCGGCAAGACCGGTACGGCCCAGGTACGCCGCATCATGGACCGTAATCGCGGTCAAGGCGGCGAGTGGAAGTATCGCGACCACGGCTTGTTCGTCTGCTTCGCCCCGGTCGACAACCCCCGCTACGCCGCCTCGGTCGTCATCGAACATGGCATGGGCGGTGCCCGCGCAGCAGCACCCGTGGCGAAGGACGTGCTCACCTGGCTCTTCGACCGGCAGCAAGCGCTGGATACCCTCGCCCGGTTCGAAACGGAGTGGGGCGGCGACATCCGTGCCCGCATGGCTGCGAAGGACAGGGCCTATCGCGCCGCGCAAGGCCTGCCCGCCGCGGCTCCGACGCCCGGCGCCACGCCAACTCCGGCACCGTCCCCAACGCCTTCTACGACCCCCGCTCCGGCGCCACGGGCGACTGCGACACCGGCCGCCACTCCATCTCCCACTGCCTCGCCTCAGGTACCCACCGAATGAGCCGCCCCGGTTTCGTCCCTGCCCCGCTGGCACAGCTTCCCTGGCTGGTGATCCTGCTCGTCTGCGCAATCGGCGGTTTCGGCGTGCTGGTGCTATTCTCTGCGGCAGGCGGCGATCCCAAATGGGCGATGCCGCAAGGAGTCCGTTTCGGCGTCTTCCTCGTCATGGCGTTGGCGCTGTCGCGCGTGCGTGTCGATCACTGGTCGATGATCGCCTTTCCGCTCTATGCCATCTTCCTTGTCATGCTGATCGGCGTGGAGCTGCTGGGCGCGGTCGCAGGCGGGAGCCAGCGATGGCTCGACCTTGGCTTCATCCGCATCCAGCCTTCGGAGATGATGAAGGTCGCGATCGTCCTGGCATGCGCGAAATTCTACGATCTCCTGCCGAACAGCGACATCCGTCGCTTCGGGGCGATCTGGCCTGCCGCGATCATGATCGGCCTGCCGGCGGCGCTGGTGATGCTTCAACCCGATCTGGGCACGGCATTGATGATCACCGCTGGCGGCCTGACGGTGATGTTCCTTGCCGGCATCCCGTTGCGCCTGTTCATCGGCGGCACGCTCGCGCTGGCGGTCTCTGTGCCGATCATCGTCAACTATGTCCTGCACGATTATCAGCGCAATCGAGTGCTGACCTTCCTCAACCCCGAGAATGATCCGCTCGGCACCGGCTACCATATCAGCCAGTCGAAAATCGCAATCGGATCGGGCGGCTGGTTCGGCAAGGGCTTCCTGAACGGCACGCAGAGCCACCTCGACTATCTGCCCGAAGGGCATACCGATTTCGCGCTGGCGACGATGATGGAGGAATGGGGGCTGATGGGCGGCCTCTTCGTCATCGTTGCGTTCGGCCTGCTGATCCGTTGGGGCATCATGGTCGGGGTGCGCAGCCAGAGCCGCTTCGCCAAGCTGACAGCTGCCGGCATCTCGACTACTATCTTCTTCTACGTCCTCATCAACATGGCGATGGTCATTGGTCTTGCGCCCGTCGTGGGCATTCCGCTCCCGCTGATCAGCTTTGGCGGATCGGCTCAGATGACGACGCTGATCTGCGTCGGCATCCTGATGTCGCTCGACCGCGAGAACCGCCTGAATCGCAACACCCGCAGCTGGCAGTGATTTTTTACGAAAACGGGTGTTGCCAACCATAAAACCCGATGCTAGTGGCCCCGCTCCCGACCGAGGCAGCGCCTTCCAACAGCGCTCCTGATCGCCCGGATGGACGCATAGCTCAGTTGGTAGAGCAGCTGACTCTTAATCAGCGGGTCCTAGGTTCGAGCCCTAGTGCGTCCACCATCCTTCTTCCTTACATTTCAACATCTTACACCGTCTTGTGACGCCAAAATCAGCACGCCCTTACGTGGGGATGTAGGTGATTTTGTGACATGGGCTTCCGCAGTTTTCTGCGCCTCTCCGGTTATCCCGGTTTGTGGCCCAAAAGTCAGCTGGTCGGCATAAGGCTGGAGGTGCTTCACCGACATGTGCGCATAGCGTCGCACCATCGCTTCCGACTTCCAGCCACCCAGCTCCTGAAGCACCCAGGTGGGCACGTCACTTTGCCGGAGCCAACTCGCCCAGGTGTGGCGCAGATCATGCCAGCGGAAATCGCTGATCCCTGCTCGCACAAGCGCCTTGCGCCACGCCCGTGTATTCGCCGACCGGAGGGGCTCCCCCCGAAAGGTGAACACATGCGTCTCATGCTTGCCCCGCTGCCGCTCTAGAACGGCCATGGCCAGATCGTTGAGAGGGACGCCCAGGGCTTCCCCGTTCTTCGTATCGCCATGTTCGACCATCGCCATGCGCCGGTTCAGGTAAACACGATCCCAGGTGAGATCGAGGACGTTCCCCTGACGCAGGCCGGTGGCCAGTGCAAACACGACCACTTCGCGCTGATGCTCGGGCAGCTCCTTGAGCAGGCGTTCAGCCTGCGCCTCGGTGATCCAGCGAACCCGGACCTTGCCGCCCCTGCTATAGGTCTTGAACGCCGGAACGGTGTCGATCCACTCCCATTCGCGCATCGCCCGCCGGAACATGGCGCGGATAAGCGCCACATAAATATCCTTGGTGCGATCCGAGCCATGGATGTGGCGGGTCACAAGTCCGTCGATCAAGCTCCGGTCGATCTGGTCGAGGGTCTTGCCTCTCAGATAACCGGTGAACCAGCGGATGATCTGCACATCGCCCCGATAGGACTTTTTGTGCGACTTCTCCTTGAGCCATCGCAGCGCCGTCTCGTCCCAGGTCCGTTTCGGCTTTAGCTTTAGTCTCGTCAGGTCCCACAGCTGCGCCTTCAGCTTGTCGTGGTATTCCTTCGCTTTTTCCCGGTCGGTGGTGCCAGTAGTGTGTCTAATTCGGCTTCCGTCCGGGGCCGTGATGTCAACAAAATAGGTATTTGCACGTTTCCAGAGTGCCATCGGGCCTCCTTTCCGTCGGCACCCAGATGCATCCGTGCGTCATCAGGATACCGCCCGCGCAGCCAGGCGACAAGATCGGCTTCGAGGAAGCGCCAGTCCCGCCCGATCTTGGCGCAGGGGATGGCCGCAAGCCGGGCATAGCGACGCACGGTGTTCGGATGCACGCCGAGGAAATCCGCTGCCTGTCGCAGGGTGAGAAGCCCGGCAATATCGGTCATGGCGAAGATCGGTCCGCCGCCCCCCGCCGCGCCTGGAGAAAGGCGCGGTCGCTTGCCAGGAACTGCGACAGCATCGCGGGAACGAGCTCGGCGACCGGCTCGTCGCGCTCATAGTGACGCCGGTAGAGTTCGGCGTAGAGAGCAAGGTCCGCCGCGAGATCGGGCGAAACCGTGATCGACAGCTTGACCGGCGTCCGGTCGGGCAGCTTCGCGAGCTTGAGTTCCACCATGGCTAGCGCCCCGATCCGCCCCAGGGCCGTGCGACCACGATATCCTTGTGGACCACCACCCGAAGGGGCCAGCCTGGCCGCACCTTCAGCGTCGGCTGGATATTGAGGTTGCGCGTAACGAGTTGGTCTCCTGCGCGCGAACCGCCTTGCTGCGCGGATTCGCGGATCGCGCGAACAAGGTCGCTTTCGCTGCTGCCGAAGCTGAGTTCGGTGCCGACACCGAGTAGCGTCGACAGCACGACGCCTTTCAGGAGCTGCCAGGTGTGGCGGTCGATCCGGTCGGATAGCCCCGCATAGCCCTGGGTATCGGTCGCGGGCACATTGTCGATGCGGATCGAGGAGCCGTCGGGCAGGATGATCCGCTGCCAGACCAGCAATGCCCTGCTCTGCCCGAAGGCGACGACGCTGTCGTAGCTGCCGATCAGCCGTGAGCCCTGCGGGATCAGCAAGATCCGCCCGGTCACGCTGTCATGGACATTCTCGGTCACCTGCGCGGTCACCAGCCCCGGGAGGTTGGAATTGAGCCCGGTGATGAGGCTCGCCGCGATCAGGCTGCCGGCGCTAAGCGTATATGGCGAAGGCGGCGCGGTCAGCGCGTGCGGATTCGTGTCGTCGTCGCGATTCGCGCGTCCGACCAATTCGTTCTTGAGTGCCTGGGCATTGGGGTCGCGATCAGGGTCAAGCAAGGGCTTGGCGGCGTCGGGTGCCTGAGGTGTGTCGGCGGCCACGGCGGCCGCTGGTGCTGCCGTGGCGCTCCTACCCGCAATTTGCAGCATGACGCCGGACTCGCGCGCCGAGCGACGCTCAGCGACGATACGCTGACGCTCGGCTTCGGCTTCCTGCGCGGCCTTGGAAGCCGCGTCCGCATTCGGATCGGCAGGCGGGGCTACGTCAAGTTGCCGTTGCCGCTCCAGGATCGGCCGCCCGAGATCGCCGGGAAGCGGTGCTCCGAGTTGAGGCACCTCGCCATAGCTGCTCGGCGCGCCGGCGAGCGCGTCAGCGGGTGTTTTCGCGGCAACCGGACCGCGTTCATCGTCGGGCACGATCAGACCAAGGCTGACGGGTTTGAGCGCCATCCAGCCTATCCCTGCGAGCGCCGTAGCCCCGACGCCGGCGATCAGGACGATCGCCCCCCGGCGGAAACGGGTCACACGAGCCGGATTTGCCCGCAGCGCCAGCTCTTCCGGATCGGATTTGGATGCCACCTCATCGGGCGGAGATGCCGGTTCGGTCACGATCCCCTCCCCGCCTCGCGGCGCGCCCGCCGTTCGGATACACGCTCGATACGGACGATCCGCTGCTTCTTGCCGCCAAGGCGCAGCTCGGCCGCACCGAACAGGCGGTCGACGACGTAATAGCGTCCGGCGACACGATAATTGACGAGCTGGGCCTCGCCATCATCACCGATAATGAACAAGGGCGGCGCCTCGCCGACCACGATGCCCGGACTGAATTCGACATAGGTCTGCCGGCCATCGTCAAACGCGCGGAGCGGTCGCCAGGCGGGTTTGTCGCCACCGATCGTATAGCCGAAGTTGAGGTTCTCAACCGCCAGGCCCGACGCGATGGGCGCCGCCGCCCGTGCCTCGGCCTCCCGGCGCCGGATCGCGACGAGCTCGTCCTGCGGATAAGTCCAGGACAATGCCGCCATCGCGCTTGCGGCCGTGCTCTGAAGATTGAGATGATAGGCTCGCCGGTCGGTGGTGATGATTAGATTGGTGCTCAGTCCCGCCGCGAACGGCTTAACCAGGATATGGACGCGCTTGCGCTCCCCGCTTCCGCTGGTCGTATCGCCCACCGTCCAGCGGACCGTGTCGCCGGCTGCCACGGAGACAATCGCCTCTCCCGCCTGCAACATGATGTCGGTCACGCGCTCCGGCGCGGCATAGAGCCGGTAGAGCGAGCCTTCCGAATAGGGATAGACCTGGACGGCGTTGACATAACCGGCGCGCGACGGTTCGCGCAGCGCGGCGCGATTGGCGGCAGTCACGCGCGAGGCGGCCGAAGCGCCCTCGTGCGACTGCGCCATGGCGGGCGTGGCGAGCGCGAACAGGCTCGCCGACAGGATCAGGGGTCGGATCATGGGACATTCCTTTCAGGGGGTCGGCAAAGGCTTCGGCCCGGCAAGGCCGGGATCGAGCGGAGAACCGAGCGGAAGATCGGCGGGAGGCATAGTCCCCGGTGGCACGGCCGATGCCGGCCGCACCGGCACGCGATCGACAGGCTTCTGGGCGGGCGTTTCCAGCTCGCGGCTCCAGTCAATCGCATCGACATAGAGGCCGAGCGGGTTCTTCCGCAGGACGTCCGCGGCGCGCGGCGGCTTGACCTTCACCGTGACCATCGCCGTCCAGCGCGAGGTGCCGGCAAGGCTGCCTCGCTCATAATCACTCTCGGTCCATTTGACCTGAAAGCTCGTGTCCGACGCGCGCACGACGCTGGTCACCTGCACCGAGACGGTGCGGCGGCCGACATCCGCGAACGGATTTGCGGCGCGCGCATATTCGCCGAGGAAGAGCGCGCCTCGCTCGGTCGCGAAATCATAGGCCGACAGCCAATTCTCGCGCATCAGCACTGGATCGAGCGAGCGCGAGCGGATGTTCGCGACGAACCGTCCCAGATGCCATGCGATCTGCGGATCGGTCGGGTGGTAGCTCGCATCGGCGGGTACGACCGCCTGTGCCGCGCCAAGCCGATCGACCTCGACGACATAGGGCACGACCCGGCTCTGCATCGACTGCCAGATAAGCGCCGTGGACAAGCCGGTGGTCAGAAAGAGGCCGCCAAACGCCATCAGCCGCCAGTTACGGGCCTGCACACGCGCGGAGCCGATCCGTTCGTCCCAGAGCTGGCCGGCGCGCTGATAGGGCGTCTCGGGTTCGGGCGTCTGCCCATAGCGCTGCACGGCGCGTTTCCATCGCATAGCTCAATCCTTCTCTTTGATGTCCGGGGTGGCGGAGGCGCCGCTGCGATCGCCGGACTGGATGGCGTGGACCGCCATCTGCCGGCGCTGGCGCGCAGTCTGGCTGGCATGAAGCTGACGCGCCCAGGCTGGAGCGCCGTCGGCGCCGGCAGCGGCACTGGCCTGTCCACTTGAAGCGGCGGGCGGAGAGCCCGCCGCCCATGCGGCCTGACGGCCCTTTTCGGCCGCGGCGCCAAGGCCGGACGCGGATTTGATGCGATTGGCGGCAGCGCCCTTGGCGGCAGTCGCCACACCGCCGAGCCCGGCGGCGATCGTCGAAGATCCGGACGTTTCCTGGCCAAGCTTGTAGGCGGTCGATGTGGCGGCGCCCATCGAGGTGCCCGCACGTATTGCACCCATGCCGGCGCCTACCAGGCCGCGGGCCCCCGCAACGGCGCCGGCGCCTCCTGCGACAGCAAGCGCGGTGGTGGCAACGACCGAACCGGCGCCGAGCTGGGGAGCGCCCGCCACAAGGCCCGAAGCGATGCCGGGTCCGAAGATGGCGAGCCCGAAGATCGCGAGGCTCGCCAGCATCAGCGATACCGCCTGCTCGATCGACACGTCGTCGCCGGTGATGGCGCTGGTGAAATCGGCGAAATAATTGGAGCCGATGCCGACGATGACGGCGAGCACCATCACCTTGATGCCCGAGCTGATCACATTGCCCAGCACGCGTTCGGCGAGGAAGCTCGTACGGTTCCACAGCGCGAAGGGCACGAGGACGAAGCCGGCGAGACTGGTCAGCTTGAACTCGAGGATGGTGATGAAAAGCTGGATCGCCAGGATGAAGAAGGCCACGATAACGACCACCCATGCGATCACCAGAACCGCGATCTCGATGAAATTGTCGAAGAAACCGATCGGGCCGACGAGCTCTCTGGCCTGTTCCAGAAGCGGCCAGGCCGCCTCGAACCCGGTGCCCGCAAGCCGTCCGGGCATCAGCAGGTCCTGTGCCGAGATCGCGCTCCCGCCCGCCGTCAGGCCGAGCCCCGCAAAGGATCGGAAGATGATGTCGGAAAGCGTCGAGAAGCTGTTCAGGATCAGCGCGAAGACACCAACATAAAGGATCTTCTTGAGAAACTTTCCGAGGATGTCGTCTTCGCCGCCCAGCGCCCAGAACAGGCCGGCGAGCGTGATGTCGATGCCGATCAGGATGGTGGTCAGGAAGCCGACATCGCCGCCCAGCAGACCAAAGCCGCTGTCGATGTAGCGAATGAACGCTTCCATGAACTGATCGATGACGTTGAGGTCATCCATATCCGCGAGTTCCTGCGTGAAGCTTCAAAGGGTGTCGCGGGGACCAGCGACCGAGGGGGCGAGCCACCTAGTCCCCGCGACGGAACAGCGCTGGCTGGGGGAGCCAGAGCCAGCGCCGTCCCAGCTCATTGCCGCGGCGTGTAGGCCTTGCCGTCACCAAGGAAGCGGTTCGTCCGTTCACGCGCCTCGCGTGCGCTCTGGCTGCGTTTCGCGGCTTCGAGCGACTCGCTGCGGAACTGCGCCGCCATCAGGGTCTGGATCTGAAACTGCTGCTTGGCGGTCAGCGCGAGGAGCTGGTTGGTCGCCTGGCTGACCTGCAATGATCCTTCGGCACCCTGGCTCCTGTCGACGATCGCCTTCAGGGTCTCGGCATCATCGCGGACATTCTCGACGATGCCGCTCTGCACGGTCATCGCCTGCCGGAAGGCGGCCATTTCATTGTCGAGCCGTTCCCTGGCCGAGGCGACGCGCTGGTCGCGGCCCAGCGCGCGATCGAAGCTATCCGGGAAGAGCTGGCGGAATCGCTCGTCGAGCCGGTCGACGCGGAAATCGAGTCCCTGTGCCTGCCCCATCAACCGGTCGATCTCGACGAGCTTCTGGCGGAGCTGGTCGAGCTGCGGGAAGTCGATACGGGTCAGGTTCTTGCCCTGATTGATAAGCATCCGCGCTTCGTTCTGGAGGCTCTGGATCTGATTGTTGATCTGTTGGAGCGTTCGCGCGGCGGTGAGCAGATTCTGCGTGTAGTTCGACGTGTCGAAGACGCTGAGCTGTGCGGACGCCGGCATGGACGTCAGGACACCAGCGCCAAGCGCGCCAGCGGCTCCCGTTCCAAGCAGGGCGGCAATGACATATTTCTTCACGGGGCTTCTCCTTCGGGGGCTGAGGAATCTTGGAAATCGGCGAGCAGCGATGCGGCCCAGTCGTGGCCGGCATGGGCGAGGAAGCGCGCGGCGAAATCCTCCGCGCCATGTTCGGCCAGCAGAGCATCGATGGTTTTCTGGCTTTCGGGATCGGAAGCGCCACACAGGGCCAGTGCGACCGGGCCGAGTCCCAGCTCGAACAGGCGGTTACCCCGCATCGACTGGAGGTAATAATGCCGCTTGGGCGTGGCCCTGCTGACCAGCTCTATCTGTCGCGCATTCAGGCCGAACCGGACATAGGCAGCTTGGCTCTGCGGTTCGATCGCGCGATCGTTCGGCAGCAATATCCGCTGTGGGCAGCTCTCGATGATCGCGGGCGCTATCGTGCTATCTGCTATGTCGGCGAGCGACTGGGTCGCGAACACCACCGCGACGTTGCGCTTGCGCAAAGTCTTCAGCCATTCGCGGATGCGCGCGGCGAACAGCGGGTGATCGAGAAACACCCAGGCTTCGTCGAGGATCAGCAACGTCGGCCGCCCGGTGAAGCGTTCGTCGAGCCGGTGAAAGAGATAGGTCAGGACCGGGGCGACGATGCCCGCCTGCCCCATCAGCGCTTCGGTCTCGAAGCACTGGACGTCGGCAACATGCAGATCGTCCTCGGCGGCATCGAGTAGACGGCCGAATGGACCTTCAAGCGTGTAGGGCGAAAGCGCGGAGCGCAGCGCCGCCGATTGCAGCAGCAACGAAAGCCCCGTCAGCGTGCGTTCCTCGACCGGCGCGGTCGCGAGATTGGTCAGCGCAGACCAAAGCGCCTCCTTGATCTCGGGGGTGACCGACAGCTTCTCGTG
The DNA here is from genome assembly GCF_002797435.1 of Sphingomonas koreensis. Taxonomy (NCBI): domain Bacteria; kingdom Pseudomonadati; phylum Pseudomonadota; class Alphaproteobacteria; order Sphingomonadales; family Sphingomonadaceae; genus Sphingomonas; species Sphingomonas koreensis. The sequence goes on from NZ_PGEN01000001.1 coordinate 371,797, forward strand.
GGCGAGCAGCGCGCCGATCCATTCGGCCGCCCAGGCACGTTCGTCGGCGCGATCGATATGCCGCAGCGGCTGGAACGCAATCGCGGCGGCGCCATCAGCATCCTCGCCGCCAAGACCCAGTGCATGATGCGCGCCGCCCATCGCGAGGACGGCGGCGCGGGCCGAGCAACCCTTGTCGAAGATATAGACTTGGGCGTCCGGGTAACGGCGGAACTGGAGCGCGAGCAACGCGAGCAGCACCGACTTGCCGGCGCCGGTCGGGCCGACGATCAACATATGGCCGACATCGCCGACATGGGTGGAGAGGCGGAACGGCGTCGATCCGCTGGTCTCCGCATAGAGCAGGGGCGGGCCACCCAGATGGGCGTTGCGCGCCGGTCCCGCCCAGACCGACGAGAGCGGCATCAGATGCGCGAGGTTCAGCGTATGGACGAGCGGCTGGCGGACATTGGCGTAGACCTGCCCGGGCAGGCTCGACAGCCAGGCCTCGACCGCATTCAGGCTCTCGCGGATGCAGGTGAAGCCGAGGCCATTCACGATCCGTTCGACCGCGCGAACCTTGTCCTCGACGCGGGCGCGATCCGTGTCCGAGACGGTGATCGTCGTGGTCAGATAGCCGAAGGCGACATGGTCCTGCCCCAGTGCCTGGAGCGCGAGATCGGCATCGACGACCTTGTTGTCGGCATCGCTGTCGAGCAGTTGGGCCGGCTGATTGTACATGACCTCGCGCAGCAGCGCGGTGATCGACTTGCGCTTGTTGAACCATTGCCGGCGTAGCTTGGTCAGCGCCTTGGCGGCGTCGGTGTTGTCGAGCGCGATGAAGCGCGTCACCCAGCGATAGCCGAAGTCCTCATGGTTGAGCGCATCGAGGATTCCGGGCCGGGTCGTGTTCGGAAAGCCCAAGATCGTGAGCGTGCGTAGATGCGCGTTCCCCAGCATCGGCTCGAGCCCACCGATCAGCGGCGTGTCGGCGAGCAGGCCGTCGAGATAGATCGGCGTCTCGGGCGGGCTGACCTCGTGCCGGTTGCGCGCGATGGTCCCATGGAGGAAGGTCAATGTCTCGCCGTCATCGAGCGCGCGGATCTCGGGCATGAACCCGCCGAAGAGATCGAGCGCGCGGTCGGTCTCGGCAACGAATTGGCCAAGCGCCTGGCGCCAGTCACGGCCCTTCACATCGTCGCTGCGCTCGACCAGTGCGCGACCCGCGGTGTCGGCCTGGTCGGGCGGCGGCAGAAAGGTCAGCGTCAGATAATAGCGGCTCTCGAAATGCGCGCCGGCATGCTCGAAGCCGCCGCGGCGTTCCTCATCGACCAGCCGGGACGCCGCATCAGGGAAACGGCTTTCGGGATAGCCCAGCGCTTCGCGTCGCTCGGCCTCGAAATGCAGTGCCCAACCCGAACCGAAGCGCTTCAACACATTGTTCGCGCGCGCGCAGGCCGAGACCAGTTCCGCATCGGTCGCGGATTCGAGATCGGGCCCGCGAAAGCGAAGCGTGCGCTGGAAGCTGCCGTCCTTGTTGAGGACGATGCCCGGCGCGATCAGCGCCGCCCAAGGCAGATGATCGGCGAGCCGGTCGGCACGGCTGCGATATTCGCCCAAGTTCAACATGAGAGCTTCAGCATGCGAAATGCCCCCGCTGGCGAAGATGACGGGCCAGCACGGGCGCGAAATCAGGATCGCGCTTCGCCGCGAAGACGGCGAGCGTATGGCCGATGGCCCAGAGCGCGATGCCGGCGATCCATTGCTGAAGGCCGAGGCCTAGCGCCGCCGCGGCCGTCCCGTTGACGATCGCGATCGCGCGCGGGGCACCGCCGAGGAAGATCGGCTCGGCGAGCGCGCGATGCATCGGCGCCTCGAAACCCTCGATATGCAGGTGGCCGGAGATGTTCGGGCCGGTCATGCGATCAGCGCTCCGCCGCCGAACGAGAAGAAGGACAGGAAGAAGCTCGAGGCCGCGAAGGCGATCGACAGGCCGAAGACGACCTGGATCAGTCGCCGAAAGCCGCCCGACGTCTCGCCGAACGCCAGCGTCAGCCCGGTGGTGATGATAATGATCACCGCGACGATCTTGGCGACCGGCCCCTGGACCGATTCGAGCACCTGCTGGAGCGGCTCTTCCCACGGCATGCCGGAACCGGCGGCCTGGGCAGTCGCCGCGCAGACAAGACCGACGCCGATGGCGGCGCCGGCGAGCAGCTTGGTTTGACGGTCGGGGACGCGGGACAGGCGCATGGTCATTCTCCTTGGTGATCGGTGGTGGTCGAGGGGGTGAGGTCGACGACCGCGTATCCGCCGCCATCGGGGTCGAGCCCGGCAACGCGCGCGATGGTCTCGACGCGACGGGCAAGGCCGCGCCCCGAAATGAAGACGATCATGTCGATGGCTTCGGCGATCAGCCGGCGCGGCACCGCGATCACGCTTTCCTGCACGAGCTGCTCGAGCCGGTAGAGCGCGGCGACCGCGCTGTTCGCGTGAACGGTCGCGATGCCGCCGGGATGGCCGGTGTTCCAGGCCTTGAGCATGTCGAGCGCCTCGCGGCCGCGCACCTCGCCGACGATGATCCGATCGGGCCGCAGCCGCAGCGTCGAGCGAACGAGGTCGGCCATGGTGACGCTCGCGCCCCCTGCCCCGCCCGCCGCGCGGGTGCGCAGCGCCACGACATCCGGCGCCGCGCATTGCAGCTCGCGCGTGTCCTCGATCAGGAGGACGCGTTCATCGAGATGCGCCATCTCCGCGAGCAGCGCATTGGCGAGCGTGGTCTTGCCCGACGATGTGCCACCGGCAACGAGAATGTTGCGGCGCTCGACCACCGCCAGCGACAGCAGCCGGGCGATCTCGGCCGACATGAGGCCGTCCGTCACATAGTCGAGCAGCGTGTAGATCTTGGCCGCGGGCTTGCGGATCGAGAAGCATGGGCCGAGGCTCACCGGCGGCAGAACGCCCTCGAACCGTTCGCCGGCGCCCTCGCCATGCGGCGGCAACTCCGCCGAGATGATCGGGGCGCTGGCATGAACCTCGGCGCGGGCGTGCGAGGCGACGAGCCGGATGATCCGCTCGACCTGCGCCGGATCGAAGCGCATGCCCGTATCGCTTCGTCCCTCGCCCAGCCGGTCGAGCCGCAGCGCGCCATCGGGATTGACCATGATCTCGAGCACCATTGGATCGGCAAGCGCAGCGGCGATGGTCGGCCCCATCGCGCTGCGCAGCATCGCACGGCGGCGTTCGGCGGAGAGCAGTTCGCTCATATCCGCGCCTCCTCTTCGCCGGGCGCGCCGATCGAGCGCTTGCCGCCCGCGATCTGGCGGCCGACCTGGGTGACAAAGGCTTCGAAGCGTTCGCGCCCGACCGCGCGCGCGGCATGATCAGCCTCGGGCAGCGGTGCCGTCACGGTCAGCTGGTAGCGGACGAAGAGCGACAGGCTTTCGAGCAGGACTTCGACATCGCGGGCGACACGGCCGATATCGCGCGACATGCGGTCGAGGCGGACCTTCAGAAGATCATCGACCTCCTTCGACCCGCGCCGCGCGAGATAGGCGGCGAGCGCATCGCTGACGATCCCGCTCTTGGTCGCGCCGGGCTTCGCCGCCAACGCATCGAGCGCATCGCTCAGTTTGCGGTCGATATAGAGGTTCTGCCGGAACTTCATCGGTCAAAGCCCCAGCGTCAGTTGCGGGCTATTGCCCTGGTCGATGCCATAGGCGCGCGCGGCCGGGGTCAGCCCACGGGCGCGGTCCATCGCGCGCTGGTCGGCGGCGGGGTCGCCATCGTCCTGATCGGGCGGCAGTTGCTCGGCAGGCCTGGGCTGTTCGGGTTTGGTGGCGGCGTCTTCGCCGAACCCGGGATGGCGCTGCCGCTCGAGCCCGCCGTCCTCGGCTTCCGCCTCCATCGCCTGGGCCGCGCGCACGAGCCGGACATCGGGCTTGCGCGCGAAACTGCCCCATTCGTTGGACCGTGCCGAAGGACGATCGGCATAGCAGCCATCGGCAAGCGCGGGTGGCGCGCCCAGGCGATCGCGGAAATTGACGTCTTCATAGTAGCGCAGCTTCTGCGCGCGGATCGGCGCGAGCCCGGAGACCAGCACCAGCTCGTCCGTGGCCGGAAGCTGCATCACCTCGCCGGGCGTCAGCAGCGCGCGGGCGGTCTCCTGCCGGCTGACCATGACGTGCGCGAGCCAAGGCGCGAGCCGGTGCCCGGCATAATTGCGCATCGCGCGCTGCTCGGTTGCGGTGCCGAGCGCATCGGAAATGCGGCGCGCGGTGCGTTCGTCATTGGTCGCGAAGGCGACGCGGACATGGCAATTGTCGAGGATCGAATTGTGTTCGCCATAGGCACGTTCGATCTGATTGAGGCTTTGCGCGATGAGGAAGGCGCGGATGCCGTATCCCGCCATGAAGGCAAGCGCGGTCTCGAAAAAGTCGAGCCGCCCGAGCGCCGGAAACTCGTCGAGCATCATCAGCAGCTGGTGTTTACCCTTGCCCTGCCCCGCTACCTCGAGCCGCTCGGTAAGCCGGCGTCCGATCTGATTCAGGATGAGCCGAATGAGCGGCTTGGTGCGGCTGATGTCCGATGGCGGCACCACGAGATAGAGCGACACGGGACGCCCGGCCTCGACGAGGTCGGCGATACGCCAGTCGCAGCGCGAGGTGACCTCGGCGACCGTCGGATCACGATACAGCCCTAGAAACGACATCGCCGTCGACAGGACGCCGCTGCGCTCATTGTCCGACTTGTTCAGCACCTCGCGCGCGGCCGACGCCACGACGGGATGGACCTGCGGCGCGTCCTTGGTGCCGATATGGTTGGTCGACATCATCCGCTTGAGCGTGGATGTGAACGGGCGCTGCGGATCGGACAAGAAGGTCGCAACGCGCGCGAGCGTCTTTTCCTCTTCCGCGTAGAGGACGTGGAGTATCGCGCCGACCAGCAGCGAATGGCTGGTTTTTTCCCAGTGGTTGCGGCGTTCGAGGGCCCCTTCGGGATCGACCAGGATATCGGCAATGTTCTGGACGTCGCGGACTTCATGCTCGCCGCGGCGAACCTCGATCAGCGGATTATAGTGGGCCGAGCGGATATCGGTCGGGTTGAACAGCAGCGCATGGCTGAACCGCGACCGCCAGCCTGCGGTCAACTCCCAATTCTCGCCCTTGATGTCGTGGACGAGCGCCGAGCCGGTCCAGCTCAGCAGGGTCGGAACGACGAGGCCGACGCCTTTGCCCGACCGCGTCGGCGCGAACGCCATGACGTGCTCGGGGCCATTGTGGCGCAGATAATGATGGTGGTGGCGGCCGAGAAAGACGCCGGCGTTGCCCGTCAACCCGGCACGGTCGATCTCTCGGACGCTCGCCCAGCGCGCCGAACCATAGGTGGTAATGTGCCGTTGCTGGCGCGCGCGCCATAGCGAACCGAAGATCGCGGCGGCGCACCCCAGAAAGCCGCTGGCGCCGGCCAGCGTGCCGGCTTTGTCGAAGACCTCCGGCGCATAGGCCTCGAAATGATACCACCAGGCGAAGATTTGCCAGGGGCGATAGACCGGCCTATCGAACAGGATGAACCAGGCGGGCCCGAGTTCGGGTTGATAGGCCAGCATCGCGGCCGTCCATTGCGTGGCCGCCCAGATCCCTAGGATCACGATCGCGAACACCATGAGGATCTGACCGATAAGCAATTTGGTCGGGGTCATGATGGGCTCCGCCGGCCAGCGAACACCCGCCCCGGTTCAAGCCCAGAGGATCAGCGAATAGGGTCTTAGTGAAAATTACGGCCTTGCCGCGCCACTACGCGCCATGGAGCGCCGGTACGGGTTTCTTCTCCAGGGGAACAAACGTTCGTGATGTGCCGGCCAAGCGGCTCCTGCTGATCGTGCCACGCCCGAAGAGCGCAAATCCGACTGAGGTCTTTGACCAGTTGTGGGCGTCAGCGGTCAACCGGCGTCGATCTGAACGAGGTTAGTCAGGCGGTGCCCGTGGTCACCGCGCCGACCGTCACCGAATCATTCGCTGAGAATTGTTGCATGACGCGATTAGAACTGGGCACATCCGTGGCCAACCATAGGCCACTGACGAGCCTACCGCGTTCAAACATCTCGCCAGGGAATCTCTATTGCCCATGGCCTGGCCCGCTCGGCCGCGGTGCATCGGGCGGCATCAGGGCGATTTCGCTTAATAGCTCCCCGTCTGAACGTAAGCGGTCGGCATGGATGAGATCGTGCGCATCTTCCTTACAGACGCTTTTTTCAAGGTTCGGATAAACGCCTTCGATTCTGACAAAATCTTGGCCTTGTCAAAACACGCAGCCGCGCCTCGGTCCAGAGCCCTCTGGGCGGCAGCACTGCCGATTGTTGACGCAGATGATACAACGACCACCGGGGCGTGGGGATAAGTGGCGAGCTCATCAAGGAAGGCGAAACCGTCAATACCCGGCATATTAAGATCCAAGGTAATTATTGTTGGTCGGAAGACTTCGACGAGCCGCCTCGCCTCCGGGACATCAGGCGCCATCGCGATCTCGGGACAATTGCCCTGGTTTGCCAGAAGCTCTTCCACCATCGCCCGAATGGTCGCTGAGTCGTCGACAATCAATATGCGACTGTTAATCATATCACACCTTTACTAATCACGAGTTTGGTGGGTGGTTACGAAAATTTTCGCCAAAATACGTCACCTTCTGCTTTCACCAGAAGACATTGAATGAAATCCTACATTGGATTACTTTGATCCATATAACCAGAGCGGAGTGGCTTTGAGATACGACAATGCGGTCGGACGACTTCTTTTACTACCGGAGAAGAGCGCAACAGGAGCGCGAGCTAGCCGCCACTTGTGGAGACAGCGCTCTTGCCCTGACCCACCTAAAGATGGCGGAGGAATACGAGTTGCGCGCGCAAAAGGTGCAAATCTTGCTGGCGGCCACGCCAGACCGCCAGTGCGTGATAACTCATCATAGACGTGATTGAGTTCCTAATCGTCTTGACGTGATGACGCGCAAGGAGGTCTGCGCGGTAGCTGCCGCGTGACAGCTATCCTCGTCGCCTGCTAAAGCGGCACCTGGATGGTGTATGGGCAGCTGAGTGGTGATGACAAACCGGTCAGACCGGGGATCGAACAACCCAGGGGAGCAGAGCGCTTCGAGCGCGATGATGTGATTAGGCATCCGATCCGCGGGCTTCATCAGGGCCGCGCGCGCTCCGCGACCACAGGAGCAAAGCGATCGATGACGAGACCAAGAAACCAGACAAGAAGCGCTGAACTCTTATTCTTGCTGCTTTGAATCGTTGCACCTGTCTAAAAGGCTCCCGGACCGGCGCACATCGACCGTTTCGGTATCCTTGACGGTCATGGGGAAGTTTATGCGGTTTTTGCGAATGAGCACGCTGGCAGCGCTGGCCGCGTTGGCCGCATGCTCCGAGGCGCCGATTGCCAATGCAGTCGCCGAGACGGCACCGTCTAGCGCCACGGCAGATTCCGCGACCGTGATCCAGACCGAAGCTGGCCGTTATCTGGTCGACCTCAATCCGAAGCTCGACACCAAGTCGCTACCATCGAACGCTGACCTCAAGATCCTTGATGGGGATCTCGCTGTGCAGGGCGGTGACAAACCAGGCCACTGGAGCGCCGGTGATTTGCTGAGCGCGGCGGTGTAAAAGCCGGCCATTGGATAAGGTTGCTCCTTTTGGAGCGGCCAGGGATGTTTGCCGTGGAGGTCTACGCAGCGGTTCGTCGTTTTGTGTTCGTGGAAGGGAACAGCCAACGGGAAGCGGCGAAAGTGTTCGGCCTGAGCCGTGAAACGATTTCGAAGATGTGCCGGTTTTCGCTGCCGCCGGGCTACACGCGCACGAAGCCCGTGGCGAAGCCGAAGCTGGGATCGTTGTTGCCGGTGATCGACCGGATCCTGGCGGAAGACCGGACGGCGCCGATGAAGCAGCGGCACACGGCCAAGCGGATTTTCGAGCGCCTGCGCGACGAGCATGGCTACGGTGGCGGCTACACGGTGGTGAAGGATTATGTCCGGCAATGCCGGGCGCGCGGCCGCGAGACGTTCGTACCGCTGGCGCATCCACCGGGCCACGCGCAGGTGGATTTTGGCGAGGCGGTGGGCGTGATCGGCGGCGTCCGGCAGAAGGTGCATTTCTTCTGCATGGACCTGCCACAATCGGACGCCTGCTTCGTGAAGGCCTATCCGGCGGAGACGACCGAGGCGTTTCTCGACGGGCACGTGTCGGCGTTCGCTTTCTTCGGCGCTGTGCCGCGCTCGATCCTGTACGATAATACCACGATCGCGGTCGCGAAGATTTGCGGCGACGGTAAGCGCGAGCGCACCCGTGCGTTTACCGGTCTGGTCAGCCATTACCTGTTCACGGATCGCTTCGGTCGCCCCGGCAAGGGCAACGACAAGGGGAAAGTCGAAGGGCTGGTGAAGCACGCCCGAACGCACTTCATGGTGCCGATCCCGCACGCGGCGAGCTACGATGCCTTCAATGCCGAACTGGAACGCCGCTGCCGCGCCCGGCAGGAAGAGCGGGCTGGGCGGCACAGCCAGACGATCGGCGAACGGCTCGTGGCCGATCTCGCGGCAATGTGTCCTGTGCCGGTCGGGACGTTCGAGCCGTGTGAAACCAGGGCTGCGCGCGTCTCCTCGACCGCGCTGGTGCGCTACCGGACCAACGACTACTCGGTTCCGACCCGCTACGGCTTCCAGGACGTGGTGGTGAAGGGCTTCGTCGATCAGGTCGTCATCTTGTGCGGCGGCGAGGAGATCGCCCGCCATCCGCGCTGCTATGGCGAAGCCATGTTCGTGGCGAACCCACTGCATTACCTGGCGCTGATCGAGAGCAAGCCTGGAGCCCTTGACCAGGCCGCCGCACTTCAGGGCTGGGATCTGCCCGAGGTGTTCCAGCATCTGCGCCATCTTCTGGAGGCGCGGATGGGCAACAAGGGCAAGCGCGAGTTCATCCAGGTGCTGCGCCTTCTGGAAGCGCTCCCGATGGAGGTGGTCACCTTCGCGGTGAACGAGGCGATCCATATCGGTGCGATCGGCTTCGATGCGATCAAGCAGATCGCGCTTGCGCGCATCGAGCGTCGGCCTGCCCGGCTCGATCTAACCGCCTATCCGCACCTGCCCAGGATGGAGGTGAAGACGACGCGCGCCGCCGACTACGCCGCTCTCCTGCCGGAGCTGGCGGCATGAGCCGGGCGGCGGACGACAAGATGCCGCCCGGTACGACGGCGGGCACGCCGCAGGTTCTGCTGGCGCATCACCTCAAGCAGCTCAAGCTGCCCACGGTCCTGCGCGAGTATGAGAAGCTGGCCCGGGAATGTGCGCGCGATGGCGTTGATCACACCCGCTACCTGCTGCGTCTCATCGAACTGGAGCTGATCGACCGGGAGCGCCGCACGGTCGAGCGCCGGATCCGTGCTGCCCGGTTCCCGGCGGTGAAGAGCCTCGATACCTTCGACTTCACGGCCATCCCCAGCCTCAACAAGATGCTCGTGCTGGAACTGGCACGCTGCGAGTACATCTTGCGCCGGGAAAACATCATCGCGCTTGGCAACAGTGGCACGGGCAAAACGCACGCCGCGCTCGCCCTGGGACTGGCCGCCTGCCAGAAGGGCTTCACGGTCGCGTTCACCACCGCCGCAGCGCTGGTGAACCAGTTGCTGGAAGCCCGCGACGAAAAGCGGCTGCTCAAGATGCAACGCGAGCTTGCCGCCGTGAAGCTGCTGATCGTCGATGAACTGGGCTACGTTCCGCTCTCCCCCACGGGCGCGGAACTGTTGTTCGAGACCTTCTCACAGCGTTACGAGCGCGGATCGACCATCGTCACCTCCAACCTGCCGTTCGAGGACTGGACGCAGGTCCTCGGGTCCGAGCGGCTCACCGGAGCGCTGCTCGACAGGCTCACTCACCACGTCAGCATCCTGACCATGAACGGCGACAGCTACCGCCTGAAGCAATCCGCCCACCGTCGCCGCGCTGCCAGGGCGGAGCAAAACCAGGCCACCCCCGCCGACTGACCCGCCGCAAAACGGCAAATATGCAAAGGGCCCCGATCGGGGCCCTTTGCATATAGTCCGCGTTCATCCTCAATGGCCTGCTTTTACTCCGCCATGCTGGCCTGAAATCCGACCGCCGTTGACACGGGTCGTGCCGTCGCGCTCGATATAGCGCAGATGGGCACGCGCCGCCGCGCTACCCTTGCCCGCCAGTTTGACGATGCGGGATTTGATGATGACGCGACGCTGGCGAAAGGCGGCATAGACATCGCGACTGGCGAGCACGCGGCCGACGCCTGCTCCGCGTCCGATACGGCTACCGTCGAAGCGCTTGCGCCTTCCTCCCGCCGCGCTGCCGGCCCGGGCGAGATTTGCCGCGGCGAGGACGCGGTGAAGGAACTTCCTGCCCTGCCCCTTTCCGCCTGCTCGCATACGCCCCAATCGAGGCTCGAATTCGTCGTCTTCATTCATGGCCGGCTCGCTCGATAATCCAATCCGAACGCCAGCTTGAGCGTCACCGGGCCCCAAGAAAACCGGTGCCAAATTTCGCGAGGATTGAAGCCGCCTGGAACCATGCTTAGCACCATCCGTACGGGAGAGGTGCCAAGAATCGAGCGCCAGACTCGAGAAAAACGATGTGCAGACAATCGCTTATGGTGCTGACTGGCAGAGCCGGCACCATTGCTTAATCTTGCCTTCCACTTTCCCCTCTCAAAATGCCCCTACACGCCCACTTCCCCCGACGCCCGAGCTACCAACCAGCCTGAACATGAGCCAAAGCGCTGCCGATTTCGCTGATCAGAATCGTTCGCCGCGATCAGAAAAAAGCGCCCGAAACCACGCCGGTCGGGCGCGGCTTCGAGCGCGATTTTCGTCATCACATCTCCGTTTCGAGCCCCGCTTTGCGCCGCTCGCGTTCCTCGAGAGCCGCCTGCAATTCCGTTGCGATCTGTTGCGATTCACGACGATCGCAGCACGCCTTGAGCTCAGCGCGCAGTTCTTCGATTTGCTGTTCAATCGACATTCCGGCCTCCATCATCTTGCGAAAGATGAAGCCGTCGCCCGGGGTGGAGCGGGCCGGGTCAAGGACCGCGAAGCGGCCGCGCCAGCGGCGATGGGGGTCACGATTTTGCGAAGCAAAATGGTGGGGCCCCGTCGTCCTTGAGGCGGCCCGTTCCGCCCCGATATCCTTGGAATGACTGAGCGGATTCACTCCCCCAATGCCCGTTCCTGCGCATGACAAGGAACCCGCAGGTCTACTCGTCGCGCGTTCCTATCGGCACGAACAAGCACGCCGCGCGCGGTTCGGGCGATGCAGCCGAGAGGGAGAAGAACAGCGACCGGGACGGTGTCTTCACCGCTGCCACCTCCTGCGGCGACTGGGCGCCCACCGCCACCGTCGCCAGATAGGCTCGCGTTTCGCCGGGAAGCCGCCGTCCCGTCGCAAGATGATCTGCATAGCGAGCAGGTCCGGCATTAAAGGCCGCGAACAGGCCGGGATAGCCAAAGCGGTCGTACATCAGCCGGAGATAGAGCGTGCCGGCGAGGATATTGTCGCGCGGATGATGGGGGTCGGCGCCGAGACCGAGCCGTCGACGCATCTCCGCCCAGGTGCCGGGCATCAACTGCATCAGGCCCATAGCCCCCGCCCGGCTGGTCGTCGGTCGGCCGCGATGCATGGTGCGTCCGCCGCTTTCGGCACGCATGACGCGCTCGATCCAGGCGGGCGGGATGCCGAACCGCGCCGATGCTTCGGCAATATAAGGCCGCCATCGCGCGACCGGATCGGCGCGGGCGGGCATCGCCGCGAACAGCGCAAGCGCGGCGACGGCGAGCTTCAGCGAAGCCATAACGGCGCGGCCTTCCCGATGATGTCGCCGCGCGCCGTCGGCCCGAAATAACGCCCGTCGAACGATGCCGGATCGTCCATCAACAGCAGCATCGCGCCGTCGCGAAGCACCGTACAACCCTGCCATCGGGGCATCGGCCGACCCGATGCATCGATCGCACGTCGGATCGCAATGCGCCTTCCGTTCACGAAAATGCCGGTATCGATGGCGCAGACTTCATCGCCCGGCTCGGCAGCGATGCGCTTGATCAGCGGTACGTTGGCCGGAAGATAATGCCGCCGGGCGGCAAGGCCCCGCCAGGGTTCGGCGAGCCGGGCGATCACCATATCACCACGGCGAAGCGGTGTATCCGGTGTGACGCGCCAGAGGCCGATCGGCGCGCTGGCGCTGGCATTCCAGAGCAGACGCGGGTGCGGCGGAACGACGGCCGTCGCACCGAGCACGGCGATCAGCGCGGCACAGGCGGCCACGCGCCGAACCCGGCGACGGCGATGAAGCCGAGCGGCGCGAAGCGCGTCACCGATCCGCTGGATGGCGGCGTTACGCATCGTCGCCCGCCTCGCCCAGGCTCTGCGACCAGGCATCGAGGTCGTCGATATGATAGCGCAGATGGCGGCTGTGACGCCGAAAGCGCGGGCCAGTTCCGGCAGTACGATATTCCTGGAGCGTGCGGGACGATATGCCGAGATAGAACGCGGCCTGATCCGGGCTCAGAAAGGGTGACCCGCCACGCGCACGCGCGGCGCGGATATCGGCGGCATTATCGGAAGGTTCGGTCATGGCGAAGCACCTTGATGTGCGGCGCTCCACAGCGCCGCGTGGTGCGCGACCGATCACCCGAACCGACCTGGGCCGGGAGGGTCGAAAACGCCCTATGGCGAATTCGACCCCCCTGCCGGCTTGCCTCAATGTTCTATTTATGTTCTACAGATGCCCGCCCCTGCTCAGGTTGGCGATTCGACATCGATGGAGACGGAAATTGCAGCACGATGTGCGGCTGCGCGACGCTGCGCGCGCGATCTATGACGCCTGTTATCCGGGCGATGAATGGGTGCCAGTCGGTTTCGAGGAAGCCGAAAGATACGGCACGGTCCATTATCGCCAGGCGGTCGGTGCAGCGATCGAGGCCCGTGCTGTGTTGGCAGCGCCCGTCCAGCCCGAGCTATTTGCCTGAGCCCACAGCGGCGAAACTCATGCCGCGTGGGCTTCCAACAACGCAGTTCGAATTGATCCGCCTGGCCTCAACCGGTAGTCATCGACCCAATCGCGGAAGGTCACTTAGGGCTTTGATAGCCCCACATATTGAGGGGGGTACATTTGGCACTTGCTGACGCTGTGGCTACGAGCTGGTCTGAGCCACGCAGCTCTACCCTAAAGGACCAGCCGTCCCGTTCGTACATGATTTGGTAGGCGGGGCTCACGCAAGGGAGCTTGTCTGCTGTTAGCTGAGCCGACTGCGCAAGCTTCACCGACTTGATGTTAAGTGTAGCCATGCGAGTGACCGTGCGTGCGTCACAATCAACGATCTGACTCAAGTCACTGAAGCGCTCACCAGCCTTAGGCTCTCGCCGGGCGATCCGCTTCGCTTCGTTCTGAACAAGCTGACAAGCATATTCATGGGTGGGCCAGGGGTCAGGTGCTGGTCTGATGACTGGCGGCGTCTCCTGTGCAGTCGAAACCTGCAGCAACAACAAGGCGAGCATATACAGGATCTTCTCCGTCTGGCTGTCCTATATGCGCGAGAGAATGTCGCGACAGCAACGGGTCTATGACCAGCGAAGGCCCGTGGACAACCGCACATCAGTCACGACCGGCCTCTAGTCTCCCGACAACCGCCTTTCGGCAATCGCCTTCACCTCGGCCTGGAGCAGTTCGACGCGCTCGACGAGCCATTCGAGCTCGGGGCCGGTGATCTTGTAGTGCGGCGAATAGCGCGCGTTGACATAGGCCTGCTGGAGCAGTTCGAAACAGCGGCGAACGAATTTGCTGTCGCGCGGCCAGACCGGGATCAGGTCGCGGGCGATGTCCTCGGACTTGTCGCGCAGGAAATTGATCTTGTGCGATTTCGGGCTGTAGAGCGTCAGCACGTGCAGCACGGTGTGATAGAAATGCTCGGTGGCTTGATGGAGCAGGAAAGCGGCCCAGCTGTTGTCGCCTTCCGCAATATAAAACTTGGCTCCCTTCAGGGCGCCGCTTGCGCTGGTGAACCACTTGTCGAAATATTGCTCTGCTTCCGCGCGGGCTTCTTCCGGCGCTAGCGGCTTCGGCGTGTCGAACGCCTGCGTGCCGAGCTCGTACAGCACGATCCCGTCGCGCACGATATCGATGAAGAAGGGCCGACCGCGCGAGAGTTGCTGGTTCACATCGGTCAGACTGTGGACGATCAGCCCGACCGGCGCCGACAGCTTCTTGGTGACGCCATAATCACGCAGAAAGCGGTCCTCGGCCTTGTACCAATAGTCCACCGGATCGGTCAGCCGCTCGTCGTTGACGACGACGAGAATGTCATAATCCGAATAATAGCCGCCGACCGGATCGGCCACCCAGTCGCCGCGCGCGTGCGATCCGTAGAGGACGACCTTCAGGATGCGCCCCTGCTTCTTCCATTTCTGCGTGGCAAGGCTGGTCGCGTCCTCGAACTCGGCGAAGAGGATTTCGACGATACGCTGGAGGTCGCGCTGCTTGCGGCCGGGAAGATGGTCGAGGTCGGTTTTCATGTGCCTTGAATCCTAGCAATTTATGACAGGCTGACAATGAAAAGGGTGTCCCCCGCGCCCGCCGGAGCAGACGCGGGGCAACTCTCAGTCGGCCGGATTCCAGATGATGGCGAAGGCGTCGTCATCGTCCTGGCCGGCGGCGCGGCCGAGGTTGGCGTAGATGCGGCGCGGTCCGAACTCGGGCGCCGCGAGGCTCAGCGACACATAGTCCTTGCCGGACATCTCGCTGCGCCGGACCCATCCCGCGCCGATCTCGGCGCCGCCGGCGACCACCCGATAGTCAGGCTGGGCGTCGCTGGACTTGCGGCTATTCGGCACGATTTCGATATCGGTACGGATCGAGAGGGTGCGGACCTGGCCCTTGAAGCCTTCGCCGTTGCGGGTGACATAACCGATTGCGGGCATTGTTCGTCTCCTTGGTTTCGCGCCCGAACCGCCCGGGCGACAGGCGCGACCGAAGGGCCGGCAGAAGACGGATGCACGAACCCCGCAGGGGCCGCAGCGTCAGCGGAGGATCGGAGCGGCGAAGCTATTTGCAGCGCAGCGACCGCGAGGAGCCCGTGGCACACGGGCGGGGAAATAGGTTCGTCCGCGATGGTTTCGCGCAGCCGGATGCCGGTCCAGGTCATGCGCCCATGAGCCGCGACGGTTCGGCACGAAGCGCCGGGGGCAGGTAAGCCTGCCCGCAATGTCGCCCAAGGCGGCCAAAGGCGATGGGCCAATGCCCGCGCCGTTCGGTCGCCATTCGCCATCCTTGCGATTGGCGCGGGGCTCACAGCTCGCTAGGCGACCGGGATGAGTTGCGGAGCCAAACGACAAGTCAACCGGGTGCGCGCGGCGATCGGCGGAATGACGGTGCTGGGCCTCACGGTGCTCGTCCCCCTCGCCTCCACCAGGGCGGCCGCGCCGCCGCGAGAGGGGGTCGTCGCCTATGTGATCGATGGCGATACGGTCCGGCTGGCGAGCGGCGAGCGCATCCGCATCGCGGGGATCGACGCGCCCGAAACCCGGGCCGACAACGCCAAATGCAAGGCCGAAATCGCGCTGGGCAAGCAGGCCAGCGCGCAGGCCAGGGCATTGCTCGAAGGCCGCCGTGTGACCGTGATCCGCGTCGGCCGCAGCTACGACCGGACGGTGGCGCATTTGAAGATCGGTGGGCGGGACGCGGCGAAGGCGCTGGTCGCGAGCGGCGCCGCGCGCTGGTGGCCCCGCGGTGCGGAGCGACCACGCTGGTGCCCGACGCGGGACCGATAGCGAAGCCAGGCGAGATTCTTCGTTATGTATAAGCGCGCCCTCAAAATTCGGTGCCCGCACCACCGGATTGATCGACGGATTTGCCGTAGTGCTCCGCCGGATTGAGGAGGCCGGCGCCCCCTGCTTCGGCGGGCGAGCGACCTACGGGCGAAGCTGGAGCTTCGCCTCGCCGGATTCCGGATCGTAGGGATAGGAGACGTGCTGGTGGATCAGCTTCCAGCCCTCCGCTTTGCGCCGGAAAATGCGCGTGCCACGAGACCAGCTCTCGAACACGTCCTGACCCGGTTGCTTCGCCCGCATCCGGTTCAGGCCCCATGTCACGGCGATGTCGTCCCGAACGATGATCTGGAGATCAGGAATGTCCCAACTGAACTCGCCGGCCATCGCCTCGAACCCGCGTCGGCAAACTTCGCGAACGGCAGCCGCGCCATGATATTCCAAGGGGGCGTCGTGCTCGTATGAGACGATATCATCGTCGATCTTGGTCATGACGGCGTCGAGGTCCTTCTTGGCCGCTGCGGCGAGCCACTCCTCAAACTCCTTGCGCACTTCTTCTTCGGCATTAGCCATCGAGGTATCTCCTTTTCCTATGGGTTTAGGCGAGGTGGGCTTCCAGCTTGCGGAAGCACTCGGCCCAGCCTTCGGCGTTGCCGTCGCGCATATCCTTCGAGCTGTAGCCGCTCTGTTGGAACGCCATGTGCGTCTTGCCGCCCTTGTCCGCGAAAGCGACGGTCACCGTGGTCTTCGGACCGCTCTTGCCATTGCTACGCTGGGTGAGCGTGAATTCGAGCCGATCGGGCTCGCGCACATCGAGGAACTCGCCGAACTCCTCGTGGACATCGCCGGCTTCCGAGCGGAACGTCACCGCCCACTGCCCGCCAGGCTTCGCAGCGAGATCGCAGCGAAGCACCGAGAAGCCGTCCGGAGCGAACCACGCCGCGACATCCTCGGCGTTGGTCCAGTTGGCGAACACCAGAGCCCGGGGCGCGTCGAACACGCGCTCGATCGAGATCCTGGAATCGGCGACATCGGTATCGCGAGCCAAGGTCAACATCGTTCTCCTTCATGAGATCAGCCGACACTTCATCGAGGTGGTGGAACCACTCGCTCCAAAACTGACGCTGGCTCCTCAGCCAGCGATCGATGCTGCCGAAGGACCAAATCAGGTGTTGAGCGGGCGGCATCGACCACCCCTTGTGAAGAACCGCGTCGGTCTTTATATAGAATCAATCAATTCCGGAAGCAATGCCTTCCTAAAGGCATTGAAGTCGCCCGTCGCGATCCGGTGTTGTGCTTCACTGGCGCCGATGCGGGCAGGCCTCACTCGTCGCGGTTGCGGGAGCCGGCTTTCCGTTGCTCAGCAAGACGCCGCTCAAGGTGATCGAAGCGGTTGCTCCAAAGCTGGCGATACGTCTCCAGCCACCCGTCGACCTGCGCGAGCGGCTCCAATCGGATTCGGCTGGGGCGACGCTGCGCATCCCGGCCTTTCGTCACCAAGCCCGCCGCTTCCAGAACCGAGATATGGTTCGACACGGCGCGTGGCGTCATGTCGAACGGCTCCGCCAGTTCCGCTACTGATGCCTCCCCCGCGACAAGGCGAGCGAGGATAGCCCGCCGCGTGGGATCGGCGAGCGCGGCAAATGTGATGCTGAGCGGATCTTGAGCCAAAACTTCAACTCCTTCGAAAGCGCGTTTTCCGGGATGGGGGATCGAGGCCTATCCAGCCGCTTTTACCGGCCTTTGCTTCAGCCGCCCGCACCGCTCGGAGGCTACATTCGAAGCGCGGGACGCGATGCCCGCTCACAACTCACGAAAACCTTACTTCCGGAAGCGATTGCCTCTATAGAGGAGCGGCTGTTTGGTCAATCACGAGGAGCCTGATGACCGGCTCCGAGAAGATCTTCGGCTACCCGGACATAGCATTCGAACTTCTGGACACGAAGGTCCTCGGCGGACGTGTGATCGTGCGGCTATTGCCCCGGCGGAGCCGCTCCGAAAGCAACGACCTGAAACAAAACGGATCTCTGCCCCCGCTACCAGCGGAGAATCTGCGCGGTTCAGATTTCCGTCGAAAAAGGGCGCGCCGTCGAGGAAGGTGAAGCGGCTGGTGTAGAACCCCGACGTAAAATTCGCTAGGCGATCTTGCCTATCGCCCAGCTTCACGACACCTTATCACTCTCAGTTCATGACGGGGATGAAATGAGCACTGGTCCCGAGGGGATACCTGACGAGGTACGGGCATGGATGGAAGGCATCGTGCGCGAGCGCGGTCCTGTGCCCAAGACAGACCAGATGTTCAGGCATGGGCGAGAATATCATGAGTGCGCGCTGCGCTGCCTTGAGCTGCGGGACGGGCATGGTTTCCTCTTCCAACCGAGCCTTGTCCTTCTCGCATTCGTCGTCGAAATCTACCTCAAGGGGCTGCTCGCAATCGAAGGTAAAGATCCCCGCGCTGGAGGCCACGACCTCGGTAAGATTTACGGCAGGCTGGAGGACGAGACACAGGCCAAGGTTGCGGAGCGTTACCGGCTACGCCATCATGGTCAGGACCTTCTCGGCGATCTACCAGCCTATTCCAAACTCTTCGTGAAAGTCCGGTATGCCTATGAGCTGGAGGGCGCGCATGAGGCCGACATTTCAGGCGTCGCTCAACTCGCGTCATCGCTCTACGAGACATGGGCCGAATTGCAGCCAGGCCTCATCCAGGGGGCCTCGTCCATGACCGGATCACAGCACCTAACCAGGGAACCCCGATCTTCAACGGCAATGAATGCGCGTGAGAAATTCGTTGCCAAAGCACACGGCAAATGTACGAATCATCGGTGATCACGGAACAGGACCGAAGCGCTTTTCGACTATCCGTTTAGCGGCCTCTATCCGCACAATTGCTGCGAGAGCGTCTCGCTCATCCTCACCTGTCCGATCGAGGAGAAATAGACCTCGACATGGTCGAGATCATCAAGGGGACCAAGCCCAGGAAGCATGAGCATCATTTCTGGGTGAAGGTAGGCGACTGCCATATGACCTGACCGCGCACCAGTTCGGGCAACATAAGCCGATCATCGGCGTGCGCGCGCACCAGCTGTTCCTGAGCTTTCCGGAATGGAGCATCGAGCAGGGCCGGGATTTCGTCGATCGCGACGCGGTGATCGCCGCCTGGAGGGCCGGGATCATCCCGTTCTGAACCTCGGGTACCGGAACGCCGCCGCCACCGCTTCCCGCAAAAAAATCCGCGCGCCCGAGCGCCTGCAAGGCGCGAGGGCGCGCGGCCGATTTTGCCCCCTCCCCGCCCCTGTAACGGGCGCGCGGCGGACAGGAAAACCGGGCGGGCGGTGCTGCCACCCGCCCGGCAAGGGATCAGGCCGCGAGCGGCAGCGGTTCCGCCATCGCGGGCGCGGGCGCATCAGGCGGCGGGTTAGATGCCCCGGCACGCGCCCGCTCGACCTCTTCATGGGCCGCGACCGACGCCACGCCGCCGCGCGCGGTATAGTGGGTCGGCGGGAAGGCCAGCCAGCGCGGCACCCAGTTGCCGACCCGCGTGCGGCCCTCATTGCCGTCGAGATGATCGCGGACGATCTTCGCCATCACCCTGGTCTTCTCGCCCGCATTGGCGGCGGCGACCGTCTCGCCCGCGACCTCGGCAAGGATCGCTCGCATCACCTCCTTGTCGCGGATCAGCCCGAACAGGGCGTCGTCGGCCTGCCACCACACCGCCATGTCGATCCCGAGTTCGGTGCCGACCGCATCGACCAGCACGCTGTTCGCGAACAGCGTCTCGCCGATGACGATGGTCAGGATGTCCATCACTGCCGTGTCGGGCAGGTCGACAAGGCGGAGGAACAGCGCAACCGCGCCATCGTCGCCGCCGGTGACGGTCGGCGTCTCGGGGTCGAAGCCGAGCAGGGTCAGGACCGCGCGGCGCTGTTCGTCGAACCGGGCTTCGCCGGGGGCATTCTCGACGCTTTCGCGCACCGCGTCGTTGCGCGACTTCTGCGGCTCGATATCGACGCGCCACAGCGGCGACCCGGCGATGGCGTGCGCGACCATCAGCCGGAGCGCGAGACCGTTATGGCCGACCAGCGCGGCGCGCACGGCGGCATGGCGATGCAGCGCGACATAGTCCTGCAGCGCCGATGTCGCCTCGGGCCGGACGGGCTTCGTCGCATTGCCGGGCCTGTCGCCGCCTTCGGCGGAGCGCCGCGCCTCGCGGCGGGTGAGATAGCCCTCATGGACGACGACCTCGCCCGACGACCGCACGTCGAAATAGACGCGCCCGCCCTTGCGCTTGGCGGTCTTCTCATACTCCCAGACCGAGAAATGCTCGCCCGGCGGGACGATCACGGCGTCGGCCCAGCCCGCTTCGCGCGCCGCCCCGGCGCGCTCGGCGATGGCGGCGTTCTGCGCGGTCCAGAAACCATCGACATCGGCGAAATAGGCATCCTCGCCGAACAGGTCGGCGACGGTGGCAAGTCCGCTCGCCGCGACGTCGAACAGCGCATGGCGCGCGGCGATCGACTGGCCGCCGAACAGCCACGCCTTGAGCTGATGGCCGGTCGGGCGATCGCTGTCGGGATCGTCGGCGAGCGCGAGCCATGCGTGTTGCTGGCGCTTGGTCGCGAGCGTCAAATGGCGGACGGTCGCGCGGTCGATCTGCTCCCGGGCATACATCGCACGGATGCGCGGCAGCAGATTGCCGAGCGCGAGAATGCGGCGCACGGTAAGGTCGGGAAGCCCGAACGTGTCGCCGATCTCGGCGGCGCTGCGGCCTTGCTTCACCAGCCGGGCGAAGCTTTCCCATTGGTTGACCTCGTCGGGGTCGAGCCGCGCGATATTTTCTATGAGCGAGGCCTCGATGGCGTCGGCATCATCGCCTTCGTCGAGGATCGCGCAGGGCATGGGTTCGGCCTCCTCGCCCGCTTCGCGCCGCTCGGCGGCGACGATGGACGCGGCATGGAAGCGCCGTGCTCCCGCGACGATCTCGAAGCTGTCGGAAGCCCCGTCCCCGGTGCCGTCCGGAACCGGATCGGGGCGCACCAGAACCGGCACGATGACGCCGCGTTTGCGCACGGTCGGCAGGATGTCGGTCACGTCCGGCGCTTTCTTCGTATAGCGCATATTGGCCTTGCTGACGGACAGCTTGCCAAGGTCGATGAAGTCGAGTTTCATGGCAGTCACCTTTCCAAAAGGTGCCGGTCCGTTGGTCTTGCTGGAGTGGCGGACCGGCTTTCGAATTGCGGCGAAACGCGCCGCGCGTCATCCGCCCCCTTCGTCTTCGGGAGGCAGCGGAAGTTCGTCGCCCGTGTGGCGTGCGGTCATGCGGCGAAGCTCTGCTTCGGCACCGATGATCGATCCCATGCGCCGCGCGGTATCGGCCCAGACCGAGAGCGGGCGCATCGGCACGAAATGCGCGTCCCGCTCGATTGCGAGGCCGAACGGCAGGCGCACGCTGGCGATTTCACGGAGCGAGAACGCCCCGAGTTCGGGACAGCCGAAGCCGAGATCGGCGAGACCGAACAGCGTGTCGCCATCCGCGTCGAGTTCGGTCGCGAGCCATGTCGCCGCGCCAAGGGGGTTGAAGAATTTGACCAGCGGCAGCGGATCGGGTTCGCGGCGTCCGTCGCGCAGCGCGGCGTGACGGGCGATGTCGTTGGCACGCAACGCGACGTGCAGTTCGGGGGGCAGCAGGATCATGCCCCCTCCTCCGCCATTCCGACGATGCTGCGCATCGCTGGAACCTTGGGCGTTGTTGCCCTCCGCGCGCTGGCGTCGGCCGCCCGGCTATGCTCGGGGCAGGCGTGACGGGCCAATAGCCAGTCGGCGGCCTTGCTCGCCTGACTCGCGGCGCGGAAGATCGCACGGCTGTCGCCGCGCAGTACGTCAAGCCACGACGCCAGATAATCGGCATGGCGCACGGTCGGAGCGATGCCGAGCGCGGCGCACAGGAACGCGCTGCCCATCTCGGCGACCAGCTCCTCGCGGGCGTAGTCCTTGCCGCCAAGGCCGTTCATCAACTTGCGGTCGAGCCGCGACGCATGGCCGGTGGCATGGGTCAGCTCGTGGAGCGCGGTGCGGTAATAGTTGATCTGCTCGAAGAAAGCGGGCTGCGGCGGCACCTGCACGAAATCCTGCGCAGGCGCATAGAAGGCCTCGTTGCCACCGATGCGGAAATCGACACCCGATGCCGCAATCACGGCTTCGGCGACCGGCACGATCTCGCGTTCGGGCAGCGGCGCGGGATCGGCGGCAAGCCCTTCGCGCAAGCCCTCGCATTGCGCGACGTTGAAGACGGTGAAACGCTTGAGGAACGGCACGGTGCGCGGAGCGCTAGGATCGCTCCCCCGCAGCGATCCCATTTCGCGCTCCCTCTCGCCCGCCTCCGCCCCGCGCTGCTTCTCGCCCTGCGGCGTGAACCGGTCGGCATAGAAGACGGTGACGCCATGCGCGCCCTTGCGGACGTTGCCGCCCGCTTCAAGCGCCTGCCGGAAGGTCAGCCAGCTTTGCGAGGGCCAGCCCTGCTCGATGACAGCCCCCCAGAGAATGAGGATGTTCACGCCCGAATAGGGCCGCGCGGTGAGCGCATTGCGCGGGATGCCGGGGCCTCTGCCGCCGGTTCGTCCCCATGGTCTGACCCATGGGAAACGCCCTTCCTCCAGTTCGGCGATGATGCGCCGGGTCACTTCGTCATAAAGGCTGGCGCGGTCGGCCCCGGTCGCCGCTGCCGACTTGGTGCCGTGACAGTCGGGCCTGGCACCGCGCTTGCTGGTGATCGTCATCGCTTGTCTCCTCGCCATCCCAAAAACCGCATGGCCTCCCCGGAAAGCGGGGGTGGGCGGCGACGAGCGACCGCAGGGCTCGCGCACCAAGCGGGCGCCGCACCCAAGCCGGGGTCCCCGTCGCGCCGGCGCGACGGGGTGGCGCAGGGCCGGAACGCAGTGGAGGAGCCGGTCCCAAGCGAAGTCGAAGGGCCGGCTTGCGACGTCCGCGCGCGAGCCCAGACGGGCGCGCCGCCCACTCCCGCGCATCCGGGAGAGGCTACAGAAAACGCCGCCGTGCCCTGGCGCGGCGTCCACAGCGAGCGCCAGCGGTCGTTACCGAATGGACGAGACCCGCGACGCGGGGCTCGGTGGCCGCGCACCTTCGGTGCGCGCCATAGAACGCGATCGCGCGATCACGCGCGAGGCGCGGACGTCAGCGACTTGCCGCCCGTTATCGCACGCACAGCGGGGCACGTTTACGGGTTCACGACCTCACCCCCTTCGGCCAACCACTCGTTTCGATATCGGAATAATTGACTTGAACGATCGTGCATCGCGTGTGCCTGGATCGAATCTCGCCGGTCTCCGGGCATCGCGCGATCCTTTCCGCGATCCGCGTTCAATTGCTGTTTTCGCGATTTCCGCCGAGCAATGCGCGATAGCCACCCCCAGCGAGGCGGCGAGCTTCGCGGGCCAATCTTCGAACCCGCGAACGAAGCGAGTCGGACACGGTGCGCCAGCCGGAAGAAATCCGATCCGGCCCGAACAGCGCGACGGCGATATCGCGCTGCGACGCGCCCGCACTCAATGCATCATGAACCCTGAGAATTTCGATCAGCCGTTCGACGCGACGCTCGACGGGAAATAGCGCGGGAAGGAATCGGCCTGTCCGGAACAGGCCCGCGAGCCTTCGAACCGGCAGGAGCCGGTCTTCGGTGGATCGGCCGATAGCCCCGGTAAGCCGGTACCGAAGCAACACCGGATGACCTGCGATCAGGCTTCCCGCCTCGATGTCGATCCGGATGCGACGATAGCCGTCCGAGAGCACCGCATGTTCGCGGCCTTCGTCACCGGTCACGACGGTGAGCCAGCGATCGAAACAGCTCGGATCGAACGGATCGATATCGCCCGGCCCGGCCGGCAGCGCGCTCATGCGCAGAATGTTCCGATCGATGCTGGCGTCCCAGATCAGGCAGGCTTCGGGAGAGGCGTGGGCGGGGTCCTCGGCGAAAATACAAGCCCCAGATCAGCGGATCGGCCTTGCCGCCGCGATCGCGCGTCGCTCTACTGGCGGAGGTGTACCAGGCGATATAGGCGGGATCCCGCCGCAGCCACTCCCACAGCAGGCCCGCGCGGTCGATGCCGCGGAGCCGCCGATAGGGTGCCGGGTCGCGCCAATCGGGCCGAGGCACGGGCGGCGACAATCAGCGCGTCCCCGGGCCTGACCTGAGCCCCGGCAAAGGGCGCATAGACATGGCGTTGCCTGACCAAGCCGGACGGTGCGATGGGCGCAACCCGTCGGAATCGCGGCTTTCGAAGCCTCGCGGCGGATGTGGCTCGTCGGCGCGAAGCCACCCGGACCGCGGCCCCGACTCACCGATTCCCAGCGCGACTGCCTCATCCGGTCGGCGCGCGGCGACACGGCCTGGGAAAGCGCGTGCATCCTCGGAATCCGCGAAGAGACGGTGGTGCGCCATCTCAAGCAGGCGCGCGACAGATACGGGGTCGAGAAGCAGACATCCTTGCTGATCCGTGCCCTGTTCGATGGAATAATCTGCTTCGCCGACATTTTCCGGCGTTGATATGCCCATTTCTGGGAATGGCGCGATCGCCTGGCCGCCGCGACCCTCTTGCCCATATGCAAGATGGGAGCTTGCGAGATGCTGCACCTGGTCGAACCCGGTTGTCCCGTGAAGGAAGACGATGTGCTGCGCGCGATGTTCGCGGCACGAAAGCAGGTCTTCATCGATCTGTTGCGCTGGGACGTGCCTGTTCTCGGCGGCGAATATGAGATCGACCAGTTCGACGACGAGCATGCCGCCTATCTGGTCGTGACGGACATGACCGGCGCGCATCTCGCCTCGGCCCGGCTGCTGCCCACGACAAGGCCGCACATCCTCGCCGATCTCTACGCGTCGCTCTGCGATGGCGCGGTCCCCCGCGGCCCGCACATCTACGAGGTGACCCGTTTCTGCCTCGATCGCCATATCGATGCCGCGACCCGGCGCTTCGCCCGCGACCGGCTGGTCGCCGCCATCGCCGAGTTCGGACTGGCGCAGGGGATCCGCCTCTACACCGGCGTTGCCGAGCTGGCCTGGATGCAGCAGATCCTCGCCTTCGGCTGGCGATGCCATCCGCTCGGCCTCCCGCAGCGGTTCGACGGGCGGATGCTGGGTGCGCTCGCGATCACCATCGATCAGGATACGCCGGCATTGCTGGCGCAAGCCGGCATCGGCCGTGCGCCGGCCGAAAAGCGGGAACCGCACCATGCCCTGTGACGCTCTTTCGCAAGCAGCCGAAGCGGCGGCTGGCTGGTCCGCACAGCTCGCGCAGGAGGGCTATTGCATCATTCCCGATGCGGTATCTCCGCATCTGGCGCGACGCATCGACCGCGATCTGCGGGCGGCGTTCGCCGAGACGCCTTTCTGCCATGGCGGATTCTACGGATCGCGCACCAAGCGGTTCGGGCGCCTGCTCTCGCGGTCGGCGTTCGCCGAACAGTTCGTCCGGCATCCGCTCATCCTTGGCATCGTCAGGGAGATATTGGGGCGGTGGTGCGACACGATCCAGCTCAACCTCACCCAGGCGATCGCGCTCCATCCCGGCGCCCTGCCCCAGCTTCCGCATCGCGATCAGGATATGTGGCGCGGCGCGGTGGGCGAAACCGAATATCTGGTCAATGTGATGTGGCCCTTGACCGACTATCGAGGCGACAATGGCGCGACGCTGATCTGGCCGCGCTCCCACGGCGCGGCGGCGCTCGGTACCCCGCCTGCGGGTCCGCCCGTCGTCGCGGAGATGGAGACGGGGTCTGCGCTGCTCTTTCTCGGCTCGACGCTGCACGGTGCAGGGGGCAACGAGAGCGCCGATATCCGCCGCGGCATGATCGTCAGCTATTGCCTCGGTTGGCTCAAACCGTACGAAAATCAATGGCTCGCCTACCCGCCGGCCATCGCCCGGCAGTTCGATGCCGAGCTGGCGGCCTTGGTCGGTTATTCTCAGCATCGACCCAATCTGGGCAATTTCGAGGGGCAATGCCCCTCGATCCTGCTCCGGGACGATATCCCTGACCGGATCGGCGCCGTGGATGCCCTCCGGCCCGATCAGCAAATATTGGTCGAAGCCTATGTCGCCGACCAGCGGCGGCGCAGATGAATGCCGGCGTCACCTCCGAGCGCATTTACGACGCGATCAAGGCACGGCTGCTGTCAGGCGAGATCCTTCCCGGCACGCGGCTCGAACCCGCGGCATTCGCCGAGCTGGTCGGCAGCAGCGTGACCCCGGTTCGCGATGCGCTCCATCGGCTCGCCGGCGAGCATATCGTGGAGATGCGCCCCGCCGAAGGCTTTCAGCTTCCTTTCGTGACCGAGCCTGGACTGCGCGATCTGCTCGCATGGAATGCCGATCTGCTGCGGCTCGCCCTGCGCCGTCGGCAAAACGCCGAACCGCCACCACCGGATTTCGCGTTCGACGACTATGTCGGCGGAATCCGTGCCCTGTTCGCCACGATCGCCGGTCGATCGGGCAATATCGAGCTTGCTCGTCATATCGAGTCAGCGAGTGACCGGCTGACACCGGCGCGCCACGCCGAGAGCCGGCTGTTGCCCGACCCCGCAGGCGAGCTGGCCGCACTGGCCGCCGTCCTGAGCGAGGGCGATGCCCACACGGTCGGCGGGCGTATTGCCGCCTATCACCGGCAATGCGCGAAACATGTGCCGGCAATCGTGCGGGCGCTTTACGGAATACACTGATGCCGGACATCACCGGAATATATTCGACAAATAAATTGAGTATAAATTTCGGATAGTTGCCAAGCGATCCTAATCTCCATCCGCCGCAATTTCGCGGCATCGAGGAGAAGCTTCATGGATCGTGAAGAACTGATCGATCTCGGCGCGGCAAGCACCGAGACGCAGGGCCCCGATGGTCAGCAACTCGAGCTGTCGGTCATCGGCAAGCCGCTCGGTATCGACGAAGACTGAGCCGAATGGCGGGCGGGCTCCGGTCCGTCCGCCAGACGGCAGGCGTCGCGATGGAACAGTTCTGCCTTGCGCCCGGCATATCCCATCACAGCTTTGGCGAAGGCGCCATCGTCCTGGATCTCGACCGCGACCGGTACTGGCGGGTCGGTGCCGGGGCGGCCTTCGTGCTTGACTGGATATGCGGGGGCGTAGCGGGCGCGGCGCATCCCGAGGTGATCGTGCAGCTTTGCGAAATGGGGCTGATCCGGCGATCGCGGGATTCCGGCGAGCATGCAGGCCCCGCCTTGCCGCCGGGACGCGGTAGCGCGATCGAGCAGCCGGGCCATCCCCTTCCCGTGCGCATCGCCGACCTCATCGAAGTGGCGGCCTTGCTGGTCGCCGCGCGCCTGATCGTTCGCCGGGGAGGCATTCGGAAAGCTGTCGATGACGTTCGCAATGCGCGCGCAAGACCCGGGCGCGGGGTCATGGACGATCTCGACTTGCTGGCCCGGCGATTTCACGCCAGTCGCACCCTGGTCCCGCTGGCTGCGAAATGCCTCCCCGACACCCTCGCCTTTCAGCGATATGCCGCCAGACGCGGGCATTTCCCCAATCTCGTCTTCGGCGTCGTACCGATCCCCTTTGCCGCGCATTGCTGGTCGCAGAGCGGCGACAGGATTCTCAACGACGCGGTCGGCCACACGCGCGCCTTCGCGCCCATTCTGATCGTATGACCGAGCCCCGCTATCTGGCTGTCCTCGATCCGCTCGGAACCGGTGCCGCCGCGACATTGACCGTACAACCCCGTTCGTCTCTCGCTCCCGCTTACCGTGGCGCGCATATGACGGTCTGGGTGGGAAGCGGAACGCCGGTCCTGCACGGCAACGGCCAGGGAATCCTGATCGGGCGACTGTTTCCGAAGGCCAGCGCCCGTGAGGTCGAAGCCCTGCCATCCTCGATCTTCCTGAGCGACGGCCGGGCGCTCATCAATGAATATTGGGGCGATTATATTTGCCTGTGTGCGCCTTCGGCCCGGTCCGAACTTCGGGCGATCCGCGCGCCGTCTGGGACGCTGCCTGCCTATCGCATCCGCCAGGGTCCCGTCACCTATCTGACATCCCATATCGAAATCGCGCTCGACCAGGGCTTGATCCGGCCCGCCATCGACTGGCAGTTCGTCGCCCATCATCTCGCATTCCCACACCTGCGGTCCGCGGCGACGGGCCTCGTCGGCGTCGACGAGATCATGCCCGGGGAAGTCCTGCATCTCGCAGGCTCGGCCGCATCGACGCGCAGCCTGTGGACGCCATGGCCCTTTGCCGCGCCGGAGCGGCGCATCACCGCGATGGGCGAGGCGGCCAGCCGCGTGTCGCATGCGGTGCGCCAGGCGATCGAAGCACTGATCCGGCCCGCCGACAGGGTTCTTCTCGAGCTGTCGGGCGGACTCGACTCATCCATTATCGCGGCCGTAATGTCGGACGCCGGGCGGGAGATCGTCGCGCTCAATCTTGCAACGCCTGATCCCGGCGGCGACGAACGGGATTATGCGCGCATCGTTGCGGCGCATTGCGCGATTTCGCTTCATGAAGCGCAGGTGGAAGAGGCGATCGACCTGACGGCCGACCTCGCTTCGCTGACGGCACGGCCGGGCCTGCCCGCCATGCTGCGGTCGGCGGATGCCCTGTTCGGCAAGCTGGCGAAAGACCAGCATGTCACGGCCTATGTCAGCGGCACCGGCGGCGACTGCGTTTTCTGTTCGCTGAGCAGCGCAACGCCCGCCTCGGATCATCTCAGATCGCATGGTCCGCGCCCTGCCCTCGCCCGCGTCTTGCGCGACGTGGCCGCGATTCACCGTACCAATGCCTGGCACGTGACACGGCTGATGCTCAGGCAGCTTCGCCGGCGCAAGCCGGCGCTTTCATGGACGCGCAATAGCCAGTTTCTCGACGCGGATCGCCTGCCGGGTGCACCGCCCCGGCATCCCTGGCTGGACGAACGGGATCAGGCATTGCCCGGCACATGCGCGCATGTCCGCGCGATCATCGCGGCGAACGCGCATCTCGACGGCTATGGGCGACAGGAAACCGCGCCCTCGCTCTACCCGCTCCTCGCCCAGCCCGTCGTCGAAGCCTGTCTGGCGATCCCGACATGGCTTTGGGTCGAGGGCGGTCACGATCGCGCCGTCGCGCGCAACGCGTTCAGGTCATCGCTGCCCGAAGCGATCGTCACGCGCCGCACAAAAGGCTCGATGGATGCCTTTTGCGCGCGCATTTTCGACAGGAATCGCGAACGGCTCAGGCCGTTTCTGCTCGACGGCTTGCTGGCCGGTGGCGGGCTGCTCGATCGCCCGGCCATCGAGACCTATCTCTCCCGCGCTTTCGACAATCGGGACAGCCTGTTCTACCATCTGCTGCCGATCGCCGACACCGAGGCCTGGGCGCGCGGCGTCCAGACCCGGTCATCGTGACCGCGCTGCCGCCATCGCGTTCCATCGGCGATATTGTCCGGCCTTGGCGGGATCGGGATCGACATGGCCTTGCAGCCAGAAGCGGAACCAATCGAGGTTGCGTTCATAGACCGCGCGCTTGTGTCGGGGCTGGTACATGATGTGGGTCTCATAGGGAAAAGCCCAGAGCTCGACCGGTTTGCCGGCACGCCCGAGCCGTGCTGCGATCTCGACATTGGAGCGGAACTCGCGCTCGGGCAATTGCATGAGAAGCGGCGCTTCGAGCTTGTCGAGCGAATGCGACGCCGCGAGTTGCTTCCAGCGTGCGCGATCGACATCGGGCGG
Source organism: Sphingomonas koreensis (assembly GCF_002797435.1). Taxonomy (NCBI): domain Bacteria; kingdom Pseudomonadati; phylum Pseudomonadota; class Alphaproteobacteria; order Sphingomonadales; family Sphingomonadaceae; genus Sphingomonas; species Sphingomonas koreensis. Next base: position 401,334 of record NZ_PGEN01000001.1, read on the forward strand.
CCCGATGTTCCAGACCTTCTTCAATATGTCGGGCACTTCGCGGCCGGCGATGGCGTTGAACCAATAATAGGTTTCGGACAGGAGCGAATTGCTGATCGAGATCGCGGACAGATTCGACGAATGCGTTGCGATCCACATGGTGACCTCGCCGCCAAAGCTCAACCCGCCCATGCCGACCCTCGCCGGATCGACCAGCCCTTCGCTCGCAAGCCTGTCGATCGCCGCGCCGACCCCTGCCTGCGCGATGCGATATTGTTCGACCTGATCGCCGAGCCCCGCCTTCGTGGGCAGCCGATTGATGCACAGCGCCGCAATGCCCGCGCCGGCGAGCTGACGCAGCGGGAAATCATCGCCTGTCCCTCCACGCAGATAGCCGTCGCAGACATAATAAGTCACGAAGAGCGGTACGCCGCGAGGCCTGCCCGGCGGCAGCATCAGCTGACCGGTGAAAGTGCGGCCCGACGGATCTGTCCAGCTGATCTGCTCGAATCGCGGCGCGTCGGCGCGATCGAGCGCGGCATTGGGCGATGCGAGCGTCGTCGTCTCGCCGGTATCGAGGTCGATCCGCACCAGTCGGGGCGGCATGTTCGCCGAGGCGGCGATGCAGAAGGCGGCTGACGCGCCGGCCGCGCAGCCGCGCCGGTCGTCGCGCCCTCCGCTGAAGCGCCCCACCCCGCCGCCCACGCGGCGAACCTGACCGTTCGCGACATTCCACAGATAGAGCGTCTGGTTGGTCGCCAGATCGCTGACCCCGAACAGCACGCTATCCTGGTCCCCGCGCCATGCCAGCCCCCGGATCAGCTGCCTGCATTCAGGCGCGGCGCAGAAGCGCGGAGCGGTCTCGCCGGGACGCTGGACCGCGAGGATCGCGTGCTGCCCTTCGCTCAACGCGTAGGCGGTGCCTCGGGCGTCGCCCGACGGCTCGGCCGCCAGAATATAGCGGTCGCCGAGCTTGTCGAAAGCTTTGGCACGGGTTTCGATCCGCGTCGCTTCCGATGGGCTGGCAGCCCGGATCGCACCCGTCGTCAGATCGATCGTGCGGTGGCTTGGCGGCGTATCCGCGAGCAGGCCGCCATGCGCGAACCAGAAGCCGGTAATCCGATCGGTCGCGAGACGCCCGTCGATCCGCGAGCCACGATAGAGCTGCCGCGCCGGATCGACCCGAGCGTCGATCAGCACGCCATCGTCATATTCCCGGCGCTCCGCCTTCGCTATGTCGTCGCGGGTTGCACCGACCGCATAGGTCAGGGCACGTGAGTCCGGCGACAGGGCGAAGGCGCGGACATTCGCGGCGTCGCCGGTGAGTGCCTGGGTGGACGCGCCATCGGCACGGCTGCGCCAGATCTGGATCTCTCCGTCGCGAAGCGCACGATAGATGATCGCCCGCGAATCCGCAGTCCACACGGGCGGTTCCGCCGCGAAGGTTCCGTCGGGCCAATCCCCCTCCCCCGCGTCGGCGATACGACGGGGTGGCGCACTGCCGTCGGTCGGTACAACATACCAGCCAAGGTCGTGGGTGTTGCGCTCGATCGAAGCCGTCTCGGCGCGATAGGCGACAAGTGTGCCATCGGGCGAGACGGCCACGCTCGACAGATCGGTCAGCTCGATCATCTCGCGGATGGTTGGGGTTGTCGTGCCGCCGCCCGCCGCAGCGAGCAGCGCGGCCCAGCCCAGGCCCGCCATCACCATGACGTCACCAGCTGCAAGGCAACCAGGCGCCCGATCGCACTGGCGTTTTCCGGATCGAAACCCGATGCGGATTGCACCGTCTGAAGGTTCACATAGGGCGGCTGCCGATCGAAGACATTGGTGGCACTGAGCGCAATCCGCGTCCCGGTGAGGAACCGGTCGAGGCTATAGCTCAGGTTCAGGTCCACCGTGGTCCAGCTCGAGACGGTTTCGACCGGCTTGACGCCATTGTTCGCATAGCCTGCCATGTGGTTCACAAAAGCCGCCGCCGACCAGGGTCCATCCGCCACGGCAAGACGACCGCGCAGGCGCATGTCGACAGGGTTGCCGATCGTCGAGAGGATATCGACGGTTGGAGACCCCGCCGTGATCTTCTGCCTGTTGCGCAGAAGCCAGGTCCCGCTGATGCCGACCTCGATCGAACGGCGCGACCCGGCATGCGTATAGCCGAGGTCGAAATCGAGCCCTTCGAGATCGACCGACGAGAGGTTGCGGGTCCGGCCATCGATGATGGCGCGGACTTGGCCCGGCGCGATACCGAACGGATTGAAGAAATTCTCGTCGGTATAATATTTGGCAATGTCGGCGACCGGCGGATTGTCGACGATGAGCTCCCCGTAGACACTCCGGTTGGACAGGAACGACAGATAATTGATGCCCGCGCTCCCGATGCGATCGCGATAGGCGATGTTGAAATATCCGACGTCGAGACGCAGGCCGGGGATCTGGTCGGGCGTGAGCGTCGCTCCGACCGTCCAGGTGCTGGCCTTTTCCGGTCCGAGATCGGGGATGTTTCCGAACAATGCGAGAACGGGGGTCGTACCCGTAGGGGATGCCGGATCCGGCACATAAAGAGGCGCGATAGAGGCGGTCCCCTTGCCGGTCCGGATGTCGAGGAAGCCCGGGGCGCGGAATGATCTTCCGTAATTTGCGCGCAAAGTCACGCCCCCGCCTGCCCGCCAGCTCAACCCGAACCTGGGATTGAACGTCGTTCCAAAGTCACTGTAATGTTCGACGCGACCGGCCACGGACAGGTCGAGCGCTTCGATGCCGCTTACCTCCATCCCGGGGCGCACAAGCGGCAACGCCAGTTCGGCAAAGGCGGCTGCCACCGAACGGCTGATCGGAAAGCCCGCCGATCCGGCATCGACGGGTGTCGCCGTTGAGTCATAGTTCGTGCCCGTTCCATTGTAGCGCTCGCGCCGGAATTCCGCGCCGACCGCGAGATGGGCAACGTCTCCCGGCAGACGGATCAGCGGGCCGTCCGCCCTGAATGCGGCCGACCAGATACGCGATTCACCGATGCTCTCGTACCAGCCGCGAACCTTGTCGATCGTCGACCTCGCCGTGTGCGACCCGTCTCCGAAGAGGTTATAAGCGGTCGCCGGATTGGTGTCCGACAGCGCCTTGGCAAGCCAGTAATAGTTGGGGACATTGGTCGTGCGCAGCTCCTCGCGTTGCGTGCTGTACGAGCCGCCGAGACTGGCGCGCCATTTCCCCAGTGTCGCCTCGAGGCCGCCGACCCCGCTATAGGCGCGCACGGAGGCGCGATTGGTCTTGATACCGAGATCCTGTTCGAACGAATAGTTGACGATGACCGGCTTTCCCGTGCCGATCGGATCCACATAGAAGGGATTGGTCGTGGGCACGGCGATATTGCCGCGATTGCTCGGTGGCGTTCGAACGAGGGACTGCCTGTCGGCAAAAAATCCCTGCGCGGTCAGCCGGAGCCATGACCCCAGATTCTGGGACAGTGCGCCCACGACCGAGTGACGATCCTGACGGGGCAGGATATCGCTGTTCGCGCGCCCATCGGCCTTGTTGGGCTGACCGGCAAGCAATTGGCCGGCGGTGAGCGTCTTGCCGTCCTGTCCTGCCGGTATACCGAAGACCCGGCCATCGGCGGCAATGATCGTCCCGGGATTGGCGAAGGTCCTGCGATAATCCGGCCCTCCGAAAGCCCGCAGGTCTTCCGTCGCAAAGTCCCGATCCGCCGCAGCGAGATTGTCGCGATGATAATATTCATAGCCGAGCATGAGGCTGCCGCTCGACCAGCCGAGGCCGGCGAGCTGGCCGAGCTGCCATTCGTCGAACCCTTTAGCCGAACCGAAGCGCGCGCGGCTTTCGGCGCCCCGGAAGCGATTTCGGAGCTTGACGTTGACGACACCGCCCACGGCGTCCGAGCCGTAAATGGCGGACGCACCATCGGCGAGCACTTCGATGCGCTCGATCGCCGAAGAGGGAATCAGCGAAAGATCGACGAATGTCCCGGAAACCCCGCCAAGCGCAATGCGGTTGCCGTCCACCAGCGTGAGGGTCGAGGTCGTCCCAAGGCCGCGCAAATTGACGCTCGACCCGAGTCCGAGATTTGCCCCGGCATTGTTGCGATCGGTGAAACCGCTCGTGCCCTCATTGGGGCCCCCGCCGAAATTCTGCGGCAGGGCCTGCACGATCTGCTGCGTCGTCGCATAGCCGCTCCGCTCGATATCGTCTCGGCTGATCGCGACGACGCGCGCGCCAGCGGGTGCGACGCCGCGGATGCGGCTGCCGGTCACGACGATGTCGTCCCCTTCCGATCCCGGCGCGGCGTCCGACGCGGTCGCGGCCCGGCTGCGCCGCACCGCCAATCCCCTTCCCGCAGGCACCGCCGTCAGGCCGCTGTCGCGAAGAAGCTCCGCGACCGCTTGTTCGAAACTATAGAGACCGTCGATCGCAGGCGCGCTTCGGCCCGCCACGAGTTCGGACGGGATGCTGATATTGCGGCCGAACCGGGTCGCGATCACGCGCAGCGACAAGTCGAGCCGCTGCTCGGGCAGGCGTAGCTGCTGCCGCGTATCCCCCTGCGCCGGTGCCGGCGATGACGCGAGAAGCGCCGCCGACCCCAGCAAGAAGAACAAGAAATCCCCGTTTCGCATCGTCATCTCCCGATCGAGCGGGCACGCTATGTGCCCCCTTCGCCCGCTGAGACGTCGATGTCGGAATTAACCCTGTGACTTTTATCGCGCCGCTGGTGTGGATGTCCGCAGGATCAGACTCCCGTCCTCGCCCGCGCCGACATCGAGCTGGAAGCTGACCGCGAGCGCATCCGCGAATCCGCGTGGATCGTCGCGCCGGAACGCCCCCGAAAGGCGCCGGGAGGCCAGGTCGGCTCCCTCCAGCCGGACCATGCGCGAGCTCGTGCGGTTGAACGCGGCGACCGCATCCTCAAGCGGGAGGTCGTCGAAGTCGATCATCGCGCCTGGCCAGGTCAGGAGGCCGGTATTTACGCGCGAGGGAGTGCCGACATCTCCGCGGGTCACCAGCAATTGTTCGCCCGGCGCGAGAAGACGCGATGCGCCCGCGGCCGATTTCGCCGCGTTCCGGTCTCGCACTTCCACCACCCCCTCGAGAAGAACGACGCGGACGCTGCCGCCTTCGATCCCGACATCGAAAATCGTGCCATGCGCCACGACACGTCCCTCGCCGGCATCGACGAGGAAGGACCGCGCCGGGTCATGCGCCACCTCGAACCGTGCGCGGCCGCGAAGGAGAACGTATCGCCGCTCGTCCGGTGTACTGAGATCGCTTAGCCCGGCGCCGCGATCGAGCGTGACGCGCGAACCGTCGGACAGCCGGAATGTCTGAACAGCATCTTCCGTAGCGAATCGCGCCGATGCGGATTGGTGCACGGCCGCGGGGCCGAACCAGTCCATCTGCCGAGCCAAAAGGCCGGCTGACAGCAGCGCGAACGCCCCGACCCCAGCCGCGAGCAGTGCGACAGGCGGAAAGCTTCGCCGAGCCCGCGAGAGGTCACGCGATCGGCCGGCGGGGCGATTGGCAAGAAAAAGGCTGTCGTTCCAGGTCGCTTCCAACCGGGAATAGGCGTCGGCATTGGCGCGCAGCGCGCGCCAATGCTCAAATGCCTCGCGTTCGGCGTCGGCATCCGGGCCTCGCATCACGGTGAACCATTCGGCCGCGCTGCGTTCGCGCTTTTCTGGCGAAATGCGCGTCATGCTTTCAGGCGAGACTGATCGAGATAGGCGATGGCGCGCGTCATATGCATTTCGACCGTCTTGATGCTCAATCCCGTCCGGGCGGCGATTTCGGCATAGCTATAGCCGTCGATCCGATGGGCGAGAAATATTTCGCGCGTGCGCGGCTTCAAGCGCATCAGCGCCGCTTCGAGACGCCGCAGCCGATCGCGCGCTTCGAGTGCCGCCACTTGATCCCCCGACCGAAGCTGGACCTCGTCCTCCGCCACGTGGAGAGCGATGGAATGCCGGTCGTCGCGGCGTGCATCGTCGCGCAGCATATTGTCGGCCGCTCGCCTGAGATAAGCATGAGGCGCGACGATCCTCCGCTGCTCGCCTTCGCTCAGTCCCGCCAATCGGCAAAAGACCCGCTGGACGACATCGTGCGCGTGTTCGTCGCGCGCGCGACGGCGAATGAAACGCAACAGCCGGTCATGATGCGTACGATAGAGCCGATCGAGAAAGCTGTCGCCACGCAGCGGGGAACGCCGGTCGTCGGGGGGCAACGGATCCGACTCCGCCACGACAGGTCCGTCCGGAATGGAATTCAGGCGCATGAGCGCACCCTGGGCGCGCGAACGCCGCGTCCCGCGCATCGATCGCACGCCGCCCGCGCGATCGCAGAGCCCATAGCCATGGGCATGTCTCCGGCAAGGAGGCCAACCGGCGCCGCCGGTTGTCAGATGCCGGCCCGGAACATGTGCTGCCGCCTTTAGCCGCTGTGCGGCCTGGACATTCGCGGCTGCGGCCCGGCAACAAGATGCTCCGGCCCAATTTCCCGTATGCACGGCAGTCTTGCCTCGCGCGACCCGAGGGAGCGCAACGGTGCAGCATAAAAGCGCGCGTCGAGTTTGCAACTCGATACGAAGCCATGAATAACCGGGCGACGAAACACGCTCGAGCAAATGCCGAGATCTTTAGCCCTTCAGGGCCTGGACATCATTTCCAGGCAAGCCTGGGCCGGGCAATAGCCTTTCTTTCCCCTTGACCTTCCCATCGTTGGAAGCCGCACATTCCGGCCAAGCTAGGAAACCGGAGTAGTCTGTGATGGCCGATGTGATGCAATTGAAGCGGGAAAGCGATGATCCCGTCACTGAAGCGGCGCAGTTGAGCGTCGCTGTCGCGGGGATGACCTGCGCATCGTGCGTCGGCCATGTTGAAAAGGCGATCGCCAAGCTGCCCGGCGTGACCAAAGTCAGCGTCAATCTGGCGACCGAACGTGCGGACGTGACGTTTGCAGGCGCTGCTGATCCGCAGGCCCTTGTCGCGGCGATCGAGCGCGCCGGCTACCAGGTGCCCGAGAGCGAGGTCGAGATCGGTGTCGGGGGGATGACCTGCGCCTCATGCGTCGGTCATGTCGAAAAGGCATTGTCCAAAGTATCGGGGGTCAGCAGCGCCACCGTCAATCTGGCGACAGAAAGGGCCAGCGTTCGTTATCGCGCGAGCATCGCGTCGCTGGAGAATCTGGAAGCCGCGATCCGTGGCGCCGGCTATGAACCGCGACGGATCGAGGGCGACGATGCGTCTTCCGATCAACAGGCTACGGTGCGCGAACAGGAACTCGACAGCCTGCGGCGCTCCCTGCTTCTCGCGGCGGTGCTGGCACTGCCGGTCTTCGTGCTCGAAATGGGCTCGCACCTCATTCCCGCCATGCACCATTTCGTCATGACCCGCATCGGCATGCAGACGAGCTGGCTGATCCAGTTCGCGCTGACCACCCTCGTGCTGTTCGGCCCCGGGCTGCGCTTTTTCCAGAAGGGCATTCCCGCGATCCTGCGCGGCACCCCCGACATGAACTCGCTCGTCACACTGGGTACGAGCGCCGCATGGGGGTATTCACTGGTCGCCACCTTTGCCCCGGCCGTCCTGCCGCCGGGTACCGCCAACGTCTATTACGAAGCCGCGGCGGTAATCGTCGCGCTGATCCTGCTCGGCCGCTACCTCGAGGCCAAGGCGAAAGGCCGCACATCGGAGGCGATCAAGCGGCTGGTCGGACTACAGGCAAAGACCGCGCGCGTCGTGCGCGACGGCGCGACGCTGGAAATCGCCATCGGCGAGGTCCAGGCCGGCGACATCGTCCAGGTGCGTCCGGGCGAGCGCGTGCCGGTGGACGGCGAAGTTGTCGATGGCAGTTCCTATGTCGACGAGTCGATGATCACCGGCGAGCCGGTGCCGGTCGCCAAGGCCGCAGGCGCGGCCGTTGTCGGCGGCACGATCAACAAGACCGGCGCCTTCGCCTTCCGCGCAACCAAGGTCGGTGCCGACACCGTGCTCGCCCAGATCATCCGCATGGTCGAACAGGCGCAGGGATCGAAGCTGCCGATCCAGGCGATGGTGGACAAGGTCACCGCCTGGTTCGTCCCCGCGGTGATGGTCATCGCGGCGCTGACCTTCCTCATCTGGTTCGTCTTCGGCCCCGATCCGGCGCTGACCTTCGCGTTGGTGAATGCGGTCGCTGTGCTGATCATTGCCTGCCCCTGCGCGATGGGACTCGCGACCCCGACCTCGATCATGGTCGGAACCGGTCGCGCTGCCGAACTGGGCGTGCTGTTTCGCAAGGGCGAAGCGCTGCAGACGTTGCGCGACGTGACCGTCGTGGCGCTCGACAAGACCGGTACGCTGACCAAGGGACGCCCGGAACTGACCGACCTCGAGCCCGCGGCAGGCTTCGAGTATGACGACGTGCTGGCACTGGTCGCCAGCGTCGAGACCCGATCCGAGCACCCGATTGCAGAGGCGATCGTGGCGGCCGCGAACGCGCGCAACCTTGCTATTCTGTCACCTAAAGCATTTGAAGCCATTCCCGGCTATGGCGTATCGGCCAAAGCAGGTGGCCACGAAGTCCAGATCGGCGCCGACCGGTTCATGACCAGGCTGGGCCACGATGTGTCGACCTTTGGTGCCAAGGCCCGCGAGCTAGGGGCGCAGGGCAAATCGCCGCTCTATGCTGCGATCGACGGCAAGCTCGCCGCGGTGATCGCGGTCTCGGATCCGATCAAGGACACCACGCCCGAAGCGATCCGGGCGCTGCATGATCTCGGGCTCAAGGTCGCGATGATCACGGGCGACAATCAGGCGACCGCCGAAGCTGTCGCCCGCATTCTCGGGATCGACGAGGTGGTGGGCGAAGTGCTTCCCGACGGAAAGGTCGACGCCCTCAATCGCCTGCGCACAGGTGGCCGCAAGGTCGCATTCGTCGGCGACGGCATCAACGACGCACCGGCGCTGGCCGAGGCCGATGTGGGTCTCGCGATCGGCACGGGCACGGATGTCGCGATCGAATCCGCCGACGTCGTTCTGATGTCGGGCGACCTGCGCGGCGTGGTGAATGCGATCGCGCTGTCGAAGGCGACGATCCGGAATATCCAACAGAATCTGTTCTGGGCATTCGGCTACAATGCTGCACTGATCCCTGTCGCGGCAGGGATCCTCTACCCGCTGAATGAAACGTTGTTGTCACCCGTGTTCGCCGCTGGCGCCATGGCCCTGTCGAGTGTCTTCGTGCTAAGCAATGCACTCAGGTTGAAGGCCTTCCGGCCGGTGATCGCGTCCGATAGCAAGGCAGGAGCACGGGCATGAACATCGGCCGCGCAGCAAAAATATCGGGCGTCTCTCCGAAGATGATCCGCTATTATGAACAGACGGGCCTGATACCGAAAGCCGCGCGTCAGGACTCGGGCTACCGCGACTATGACGACGCCGACGTACATCGGCTTCATTTTATCCGGCGCGCGCGCGACCTTGGGTTTACGGTCGAGCAGATTGGCGAACTCCTCGGTCTCTGGTCCGACCGGAGCCGGGCAAGTTCCGACGTCAAGGCGTTCGCGCTCGGACACATCGAGCGGCTCAAAGGCAAAATGGCGGAAATCGAGGCTATGGTGCGGACGCTCGAAACGCTCGCCGATCATTGCCACGGCGATGACCGGCCCGATTGCCCGATCATCGAGGGGCTGGCGGAGGGTGATGGCAGGCCGTCGTTTCTCGAACCGCGCGAACCGCAGCGCTTCGGCAAACCGGGCGGGCGACCGGCGCGACGACATTGATTTCATTCGAAGAACTTCGCCCCTGAATGCGCCGGAGCTCGGTCCGGGACAATAGTCATGTCGCCAACGCCATTTGGCCGTGACTCCAGGGGAGCCGCGCCCAAGCCGCATGGTCAGCTAGTGTCCGTATTCGCATGTGTGGAATGAGGGGTTGACCCTGCCATCGTTGGAAACCGCATCCTTGGTCAACACGATGATGAGGGATGCTTCTGACAGTCCAGGCTGTCGGTCCTCCCCGTCCCCCTTAGCCGACAAGGAACGAGATCATGACTGCAGCCGTCCCGGACATTGTCATCTATTCCACGCCGATCTGCCCCGACTGCCACGCGCTCAAAGCATGGCTCGCGAGCCGCGGACTTGCCTATATCGAAAAGGATATGTCCGATCCCGCGATCATGGCGGAGGCGAAGGCAAGGACCGGGGTGCGTGTTGCGCCGATCACGCTCATCGGAGATCACGTCATCTACGGCACTTTTGCATCTCAGAAGCCCCAAATCGTCGAGGCGCTGGGCTTCGCCCAAGCGCTGTGAACGGCATCGTTGTGACACGGACTGTTCATATCCGCCAGACCGGCCGCCCCATCGCGGTCGGCGACAAACAGACGATTCTCGCGGCGGCACTCGATGCCGGCGTTGCTTTTCCGCATGGCTGCCGCTCGGGTCGCTGCGGTGCGTGCAAATCGCGGCTCCTTTCAGGCGAGGTCGATCTGCTGGCGCATACGCGATTCGCACTGACCGCCGAGGAAAAGGCACAGGGGCTCATCCTGGCCTGTCGCGCGCAGCCGCTGACCGACATCGAGGTCGCGTGGCTCGGAGAGGCGGAGATTATCGAACACCCCGTCCGCAGTCTCAAAGCCGAGGTCGTCGCGCTCGATAGCGCCACCCATGATATCAATCTGGTGCGCGTTCGGGTCGCGGGCGAGCCGCTCGTCTTTACCGCCGGGCAATATGCGCAGCTCAGCGCCGCTGGCGCGCCGACGCGGGACTATTCGATGGCGAACGTCCCCGGCGAAGAGGACCTCGAATTTTATATCCGCCATATTCCCGGCGGCAAGGCGAGCGAGCGGATCGCTACACATCTCGCCGTGGGTGATACGCTCACGCTGCGCGGCCCGTTCGGCAGCGCCTATCTTCGCGAGGGCCATACCGGGCCGATCCTCGCGGTCGCGGGCGGGTCGGGACTTGCGCCGATCAAGGCGATTGTCGAGACCGCGCTGGAAAAAGGACTGCGGCAGCCAATTCATCTCTATTTCGGTGCTCGGCGGCGCGCGGATCTCTACCTTGTCGATCATTTCGAACGCCTGGCGGCCGCGCACGCGAACTTCCACTTCGAGCCGGTGCTCTCACGAGAGAGCGACGCCGGCGCAGGTCGGGCTGGATTCGTGACCGACGCGATTGCCGCCGATTTTACCGACCTCGATGGCTGGAAGGCCTATCTGGCCGGCCCCCCGGCGATGATCGATACGGCCGGGCCTTTGTTGAAGGCCCGCGGTCTCGCGTCCGAAGATTTTCATGCGGACATATTCTTCACTCCCGAGCCACCCCTTCGGGAGGATCTGCGCCAAACAACCGAGGGAGCAGCGTCATGAATATCGGACAAGTCGCCAAGGCGAGCGACATTCCGGCCGCGTCGGTCGAGATCGAATGCGCGCGTATGCGCACGCGCTATATGTCGAAGCCCTCCCCTGAAACCCCAGCATTGGCTCGGCTTCGGCTGTTCGCGGTGCGGCGGTCCTGACCGGAAGGGGCAGGAATATGTTCGATCGAACGCGCCGGCCGGTTGTGATCCTGAGCGTCGCACAGGCGCTCTATCTGTCTGCGCTCTCGGTTATCTTCACATTTTCAGGGCTGGTTGGCGCGACGCTCGCGCCGATGCCGAGCCTGGCGACGCTTCCGCTCGCGCTCAGCACCGTCGTTACCGCCATCACGACCATTCCTGCCTCGATCCTGATGGCGCGGATCGGGCGCCGCGCCGGATTCCAGCTTGGCGCCCTCGTCGGGGCTGCAGGCGCCGGCTTCGCTGCCTGGGGGATCGCCGGGAGTAACTTCGCGCTGTTCTGTTTCGGCAATGCGCTGATCGGCGTCTTTCAGGCGTCCGCGATGTATTATCGCTTCGCCGCCGCCGACCTCGCCGCACCTGAATTCCGGCCCAAGGCCGTATCGTGGGTCCTGGCGGGGGGAGTCGCGGCCGCAGTCGTCGGCCCCGAGGTCGCCGCGCGCACCCGTGCGCTTGTTCCGGCGGTGGAATATATGGGCGCCTATCTCGCCGCCGCGCTGCTCGCCTTCCTCTCGATCGCCGTGCTCACGGCGTTGCGCGCACCGCCGTCCGCGCTCGAGGCGCACGCGAGCGCCCGCGGCCGCCCGCTGCTGGTGATCATGCGCCAGCCGGTATTTGTCGTCGCGGCGCTCAACGCCGCGGTCGCCTATATCGTGATGAGCTTCGTGATGACCGCCTCCCCGCTCGCGGTGGTCGCTGCCGGCCATGGAGTCGACGCAGCGGCTGGCGTCACGCGCTGGCATCTCGTTGGCATGTTCGCGCCATCCTTTTTCACCGGCGGACTCATTGCCCGCTTCGGTGTGCTGCCTATCCTCGTCGCAGGCGGACTCATCTTGTCCACAAGCCTTGCGATCGCGCTCAGTGGGTCGGCGCTGTTGGCCTTCCAGGTCGCGCTGCTTCTTCTCGGGGTCGGCTGGAATTTTCTGTTTATCGGCGGCACGACGCTTCTCACCGAAGCCTATGAGCCGGCAGAGCGCGCCAGAACCCAGGCCGCCAACGAGTTTCTCGTGTTCGGCACAACGGCGCTTGCGACGCTCACGGCCGGCACCATACAGACCGGTCAGGGTTGGGCGACAGTCAACTTCGCCGCAATCCCGGCGTTGCTGATCGCGGGCTTCGCGACAGCCTGGTTCCTGGCGCAACGGTCCCGACTTGGCACGCGGGAGATCGACGGCGGAAAGGAACGGGCGTGACCCTGGTTGGGCCGCAACGAGTTTAGGGCCCGTTGCGGCCGGTTCCCATCATCATCGTCCAGCGGCCTCGCAAAGGCACCGGGCTCCTCTCGTCCCGATCCCGACCCCCTCCCGATCCGTCCCCGGGATGTGTCCATGGCGCGGATTTCAGCGCCCCGTTCAAGGCGCCCCAATCGACTGGCATCTCGTGAATCTCGCCAACCAAATGGGACGTCCAATATTTCCCGGCGAAACCCTTGACCTTGCCACGCTGTCAAACCCCACATCGGCGAAAGACCCTATGACAGGAGATGAAAATGCTTCGCTTCCACATCCCGAACATGACCTGCGGCGGCTGCGCCAGATCCGTTAGCAGGGCGCTGCAGAGCGTAGATCCGCAGGCTCGCATCGAAACCGATCCCCCCGCGCGTGAAGCCCGCGTCGAAAGCGCGGCGGACGAAAACGCATTCTACGCGGCACTTAGCGAAGCCGGCTATCCGGCCGAGCGGCGGTCGGAAACGCTGGCCGGCTGACGGGAGTGAAATCATGTACATCAAGCCTCTTCTCGTGATCGGCACGGCGGCCCTGGCGGGTGCCGTGTCACTGCCGTCATTCGCCGCGGAGGTACCTTCAAGAGGCACCTTTGCTCTTCCTGGCGCGACGGAAAAGGTGGTGGCCGAGCTTGTCGTGCGAGAAACCGGGCCGCTTACCCGCGAGCTGGTCATCGTGTTCACCGACAAGACGACGGGTCAGCCCATCACGAATTTCGACGAGGAATTGGCGCAGCAGCTCCACCTGCTCGCGACGGACAGCAATTTCTCGAGCTTTGTCCACGAGCACCCCAAGAAACCCGGGCCCGACGGAAGTTTCCGGATCGAAGTCCGTTTCCCCAAGGCCGGACTCTACCATGTTTATGCCGATGTCATGCCGAAGGGTCTCGGTCAGCGGGTCGTCCGCTTCGACGTGCCTGTCGGTGATCGAGGGGAAACGACAAGAGCGCAGCAGGCGCCCATCGGCGCAGCACAAGGATCCGACGGTCCCTATACGGTCGAGTTCGACCCCGCGGCGCTCCGGGCAGGAGCCGAAAGCATGGTCGCGATGACGATATTGAAGGACGGCAAGCCCGCGACGGATCTGGGGCTCTATCTAGGCGTGCCCGCACATGCGGTGTTCGTGAACACCGACGATCTCGGCTATGTTCATGCGCACGCCATGACGATGGGCGCCGGGGAAGGCAGCCACCACGCCGAAGGCGTCCATGCCGACTCGCATATGGCTATTGCGGCCAAGCTGATGCTCCATGCAGCACCTCCGCGTGCGGGGCGCTATGCGCTTTGGATTCAATTCATGGGTGGCGGCACGGTACGGACGGTACCGTTCGTCGTGACGGTTCCCCCGGCGCCGTGACTCGGCCAGGATTCCAGTTGCAGGCTGATTGAGACCCTATGGCAAACCTACGCCCCTCCCACAGTCACCATCATGGTCATTCCCACGCCGCGGGACACGGTCATGATCATTCCCACGTTCCGGCGGTGACCGAGGACAATGAGCGCAAGATTCTCGTTTCCTTCCTGATCATCCTGTCTTTCATGTTCGTGGAAGCTGTCGGCGGATATGTATCGGGCTCGCTCGCGCTTCTGGCCGATGCGGGCCACATGCTGACGGACGCCATTGCGCTTGGCCTGGCCTATGCGGCCTTCCGCCTCGGAAGGCGGGCCGCTGACCCGCAACGCAGCTTTGGCTATGCCCGCTTCGAGGTGATTGCGGGGTTCGTCAATGCTCTCACATTGTTCGGCATTGTCGCTTGGATTCTCTACGAAGCCATCGAACGGCTGCAGGAACCCCAACCGGTCCTGGCGGGATCGATGTTCGGAGTGGCCCTGATCGGGATGCTCGTGAACCTTTTCGTCCTCTGGTTTCTGACCCGCGGCGATTCCGACCATGTCAACGTCAAGGGAGCGGTGCTGCATGTGATGGGCGACCTGCTCGGCTCCGTAGGCGCGATCATCGCGGCGATCGTGATCTGGTACACGGGCTGGACGCCCATTGACCCGATTCTCTCCGTATTCGTATCCCTGCTTATCTTGCGCAGCGCTTGGAGCTTGCTCAGCAACACACTGCATATCCTGCTCGAAGGCGCGCCTGCTAACGCCGGCGGTACGCAGATTGCAGATCATCTCCGGGCGGCCATTTCGGGTGTTCAGAATGTAGGCCACATTCACGTCTGGTCGCTGACCTCCGGCCGGGTGCTGGCGACGCTCCAGGTGCAGCCGATGGATGGTGCGGATGTCCGCCATGTCATCAATCGGGTCGAGCACGAATTGAAGGCGAAGTTCGGAATCGAGCATCCGACCATCGGAATCAACTGGGAAGGCATCGCCAACTGCAGTTTGGATGCGCCTCGCAATGCTACCGCTTCGCACGCAGGACATTCGCATTGAGGAACGCGCGCGTTACGTCAGACCTTCCCCGGCACCCGCGCGGCAAACAAGGCTTGCGGACCGGAATTGTCAGAAAGCGGCCTGCTCCATCGCAATGAGCGTATATCTGGGATCGCGCCTCCATCGGCTATAAACGGGCGCGTATCCCTTCCATCCGCTGGATCTCTTCGCGCTGTGCCTCGATGATCGTCTTGCACAACGCCTTCAGTTCGGGATCGGCCAGCCTCGCCTCGCGGCACATCAAAATTGCTCCCGAATGGTGCGGGATCATCGATCCGATGAACTGACGATCACCAATCAACGATTGGGTTCGCGTCGCCCAGAAGGAGCCGGCGGTCAGCAAGGCGAAAATGACATAGAGGGCGATGTTCATACGGCGATCCGGAAACATGCCCCGCATCGTCGCCAGCATGAAGAGTCCCATCGGCGCCCACATGGTGAGAGCCATATAGAACATATTCAGATTGTTGTGGAAATCGCTCCAACCGTCGATCATCGAAAACATCACTATGTACATGACAATGAGGCCGAGGATCATATTGATCCAGAACATTCGATAAGGCCTGTCATGAGAGCCGTGGTTGCTTTGCGGCTGTCCGCCATGCGCTTGGTGGTCCTGGGACATCTGCTTCTCCTCTCTCTGTTTGCTATCAGTGGACGAGGCCGATCGGCTTGAAGATCATCCAGGCCGCCATGGCGACCATCATCAGATTCTCGGTGAGCGATACGAAGCCGAGCGGCACATTGCTGTCGCCGCCGACGCAGGCGCATTTGAGCTCGCGCTTGTCGATATAAACAGCCTTGATCACGGAGATGGCGCCCACGCTGCCGATGAAAAGCGCGACCGGGACCGAGAGCCACATGAGCGCCCCGGCCAGCATCAGGATGCCGGCGAGAGCCTCGGCGAAAGGATAGATATAGGCGTAGCGAACCCATCGCTGCGCCAGAAGATCGTAATTCAGGAACATGGTGGCGAAGCCTTCCACGTCCTTTAGCTTCTGGAGCGCTAGGAGGCACATCGCAATGGCGATGAACCATTCTGCGGCCTGGACCGTCGCGAGGTTTCCGAATGCTGCCCAGTTCACCGCCAGTGCCATCAGTCCGGCCATGGAGAAGAGCGCGATCACCGGCTTGTAGGTAACGGCATCCTTGTCCTTCGCCTCACCGCCGAAGAATTGGACCAGATCGTCATAGCCGCCGATCCGTTTGCCATCGATGAAGGTCTGGGGGGTCGTTTCGACATTGTGTCTGGCCTTGAAGGCATCGGCCTCTTCGCGGGTCGTCAGCCTTTGGTCATCGACCTCGTAACCCTCGCGCTTGAGCAGATCGAGCGCTTTCAATCCATAGGGGCAGGTGTGCTCGGCGGTCACCATCCGATGAAGTTCGGCGTGTTTTGGTGCCTCTCTTGCCATTTCCGATCCCTTTGCTTCTAGAGTTTTGCTTTCGCGAAAACCTCGATCAGTTCGTTGAATTTGGCGCGCTGGAGATCGGCGTTGCCGGAAATGATCGCTTCTTCCACGCAAGAAGCTGCATGCGATCTCAGCACCTGGTTCTCGACCTTCGCAAGCGCGGCTTTCGCGGCGTGAATCTGGTGGAGGATATCGATGCAGTATCGTTCCTCTTCCACCATCTGCCCGATACCGCGAACCTGACCCGCAATCCGGTTGAGCGACACGAGGATCGAGTTGGAATTCTCAGCACACATATAGATACCCCTGCCCTGTAGGGGTATCAATGTTTCAGGTGACGATTGGTTGCCGCAGAGCTGATGACATTTGCGAGCATAATATGGGCGGCGGTGCGCCCGCGGGCCGACGCCCCGTCCGATGTCGCGATCCCGCCGTGCCTGACGCGCGATCGGAGCCCAGACACTCATCAGCGTGACGAGGATGGCACCGAGTCAGAAGCGCTCGTACAGCGAGGGAACTGAAGCCTCATGCTTGCGGACGCAGCGCACCGGTGAACCCGGCACGGCAGGCTTCCGACAACATGCGACATGATGTCTCCCCCCTGGCCAGCGGAGGCATAGCCTCCGCTGGCATGCGGTTTAGCCCACCGGCACATCCTTTTGCTGACCGGCCGATCCGACGAACACCAGCGCGGCGAATGCGGCGATGCCGGCGGCGACACCGGCTCCCAGGAATGCAGCTTGGAACCCCGCAAGCATGGCCTCGGTGGTCTGTTCGGTGCCACGGTCGGCATGCGCGCTCGAGAGCGCAACCATGATGGCGAGACCTATCGCGGAGCCGATCTGATAGGTCGTATTGATCAAGCCTGAAGCCAAGCCGGTTTCTGCAGGTTTGGCGCCGGCCATGCCCGTCATCGTCGTCGGAATATACGCCAGCGCCATGCCGAGGGCGGCGAGGAGCGAGGCCGGCAAAACATTCGCCACGAAGGAGCCGTCGAGCGGCAGGTTGGAGAACATCAGAAGTGCGACACTCATCAAGACCAGTCCCAACACAAGGTTGGGTTTGATGCCGAACCGTCCGATCAGCTTGCCCGAAAGACCCACCATCACGATCATGATGGTCACGGTCATAGGCAGGAGTGCCAGGCCGCTGGCAAGCGCCGAGAGCCCGAGGACTTGCTGGAGATAGAGGTTGAGGAAGAACCAAAGCGGGATCCAGGAGGCGCCAAGGAGCGCCATCACAAAATTGCCGGCCGCCAGGTTTGGCGCCTTGAAGATGTCGAGAGGAAGAAGCGGCTCGCGTCGCACGAACTGAGCGATCAGAAAGACGACGAACAGAGCCAAGGAAATTCCCAGCATCGTCAGCATCTGCGAGGAACCAAGCCCGGCCGTTTCGATGGTGACGATGGCATAGACAAGAACGACAAGCGCGCCCGTCACGCTGATCGCTCCAAACCAGTCCACTGCGCCGGTGCTGCGCGACGACGTGGGGAGTATGGCCGGAACCAGTGCCAGCACGAGCAGACCGAGCGGCACGTTGATCAGGAAGGTCCAGGGCCATGTCATCCATTCGGTAATGACGCCGCCCAGAAACACGCCGGCTGAGCCGCCCGCCGCGGCGGCAGCGCCCCAGAAGCCGAAAGCCTTGCCGAGTTCGGCGCCATCATGTCCGAAAAGACGCATGAGGATCGTCAGGGCGGATGGCGCGATCAGCGCGGCACCCACGCCCTGCAAAGCCCGACCGGCAAGCAGCATTTCCTGGTCTTGCGCCAGCCCTGCCAGCAGCGAAGCCATGGTAAGTATGCCAAATCCGATCGCGAAAATTCGGCGCGCGCCGATCAAGTCACCCAACCGTCCGCCGAGAAGCAGCAGGCCGCCAAAGGCGATGACATAGGCATTGAAGATCCAGCTCAGCCCGCTGGCGCTGAAGCCGAGGTCTGCCTGCATGGCGGGCAAGGCCACGCCGATAATAGATGTATCGAGGATCACGATGAATTGAGCAGCGCAAAGTAACGCAAGAGCGGCCCATCTCTTCGGATCGGGTATGAAGTCCTGCATTGGAATTCCCCAAGATCAGTTTCCCGCTTGTCGCGATTGCCAGGGGCTGTCGGGCTTACAACGCTGGCACGGTCAAGAGAGAAAGCCACGTTTTCTGGCTCGATCGACCTGCCGGCATGTCAGCTGAGTGGGAATTCGAAGACGCTCACCCCTGCTGCGCCCCCGCCGCAATCAGAACTCTCAAGATCTGAACAAACCGCTTGACCCTCCAACGATGGAAACCCGCACCCCCCGATGATGAGCTCGCAATCCATGCGGATCGGCGGGTACGGATTCGGAGATTGAGATGCGAAAATCGAGAGTCGCCGCGGCGCTGGGCGCGATATTGGCGACGGGGTTGGCGATATTCTGGATGCGCGGGCCCGCAAGCGAGGAACAGGCTACCGCGCCAGCACCGCCCATGGTCCTCGCGGCGCCGGTCGTCGTGCAGGACCATATACCGCGCGCGACCTATACCGGTCGCTTGACCGCGGTCGAGACGGTCGATCTGAAACCGCGTGTCTCGGGCTACATCACCGATGTAACTGTTCCCGAGGGGCAGATGGTCCGGCGCGGGCAGATCCTCTTTCGCCTCGATTCCGTTCCCTTCGCGGCGCGGCACGCCGCAGCACGCGCGGCGACGCGCGAAGCCGAAGCGCGGCTGGGTCTCGCCCAGGCCGAGGATGTGCGCGCCCGCCGGCTCGTCGCCGAGGGTGTCGCCGCGCGCGAGCGTTCGGATGTGACGACTGCCACCTTGCGCGAACGCGAAGCGCAGGTGGCGTCGGCGCGGGCGGCCGAACGGCTGGCGGCGCTCGACCTTCGCTATGCCGGCGTCGAAGCGCCTATCGCCGGTCGGGTCGGCCAGATCCTCGTCACCCGAGGCAATCTGGTCGCCGGCGGCGAGGCTGCGACGCCGCTGACGACCATCGTCTCGGTCGATCCGCTCCATGTCGAGTTCGATGTCGACGAAGCGACCTATCTTCGTTCGCTCGCAGATCGCCGGAGTCAGAGCGCCGAGACCAGGGTCGGCGTCCGTCTGGAAGATGGCAGCACGCGATCGGCACGCCTCGACTTCATCGGCAACCGTCTCGACCGCGCTACGGGAACGATCCGCGCGCGCGCGATCTTGCCCAACCCGGGTGGCCGTCTGGCGCCGGGGCTGTTCGCCCAGGTCGATGTCGCGACCGCCAACATACGGCCCGCCCTCCTCGTCAGCGACCTCGCGATCGGCATCGAACAGGGACGGCGCTTCGTCCTCGTGATCGGCGCCAAAAACATGACCGAATATCGGCCGGTCACCCTCGGCCCGGTGGTTGGCGGGCTGCGCGTCATCGAGACGGGCTTGCGGCCCGGCGACCGCGTCGTCGTCAAAGGGCTCGCCGGCCCTGGTATGGCGGTCAAGCCCAGGATCGTGCCCATGCCGCGCGGCAATGGCGTCCAGAAAAATAGCGTCCAGCCGGAGGCGGCACGATGAACTTTCCCCGTTTCTTCATCGATCGGCCGATCTTCGCGATCGTGCTGTCGGTGCTCCTGCTGATCGCAGGATTGCTCGCGCTCCTCCGCCTGCCGCTCAGCGAATATCCGGCGGTGGCACCGCCGACGGTGACCGTTGTCGCCGCCTATCCCGGTGCGTCGCCCGAGGTCATCGCCGAAACCGTTGCGAGCCCGATCGAGCAGGCGGTTAACGGCGTCGAGGGTATGCTCTATATGTCGAGCCAGGCCGCGACCGATGGCCGGATGACGCTCACGGTCACTTTCGCGCAAGGCACCGATCCCGACATCGCGCAGGTTCAGGTCCAGAATCGCGTATCGCGCGCGCTTCCGCGCTTGCCCGAGACGGTGCAGCGGCTTGGAGTCACCACGCAAAAGGTGGCCCCCGACGCACTGATGGTGGTGCACCTCCTCTCGCCATCGAAGCGCTATGACCCCCTTTTCATCTCCAACTATGCGCTGCTTCAGGTCCGCGACGAAATCGCGCGCATCCCCGGCATCGCCGATGTGGTCGTCTGGGGCGCCGGTGAATATTCGATGCGAGTCTGGCTAGACCCGGCGCGGATCGCCTCGCGCGGCCTGACCGCGAGCGATATCGTCGCCGCGATCCGCGCGCAGAATGTCGAAGTCGCCGCGGGCAGCGTCGGGCGCCAGCCAAACCCCGCCGCCGCGCAGCAGGTCGCGCTCGACGTCAAAGGCCGGCTTGCGACCGAGGAAGAGTTCGCCGCGATCGTCGTCAAGACCGGCGCCGATGGCCAGCTCACGCGCCTGGGTGAGGTTGCCCGGATCGAGATGGGCGCCAATGACTATGCGCTGCGCTCGCTGCTCGACGGCGAACCCGCGATCGCGTTGCAGATATTGCAGAGCCCCGGCGCCAACGCGCTCGACACGGCGGCGGAGGTACGGGCGACGATGGACCGGCTCTCGGGCCAGTTTCCCGACGGGCTGGAGCATCGCATTGCCTATGATCCGACGATCTTTGTCGAGGCTTCGATCGAAAGCGTGATCGTTACGCTGATCGAGGCGACCTTGCTTGTCGTCCTCGTCGTGATCCTTTTTCTCCAGACCTGGCGCGCATCGATCATTCCGCTCGTCGCGGTGCCCGTCTCGCTGGTCGGGACATTGGCGGTCATGTATTTGTTCGGCTTTTCGCTGAACACCCTGTCGCTGTTCGGGCTGGTGCTTTCGATCGGCATCGTCGTCGATGACGCGATCGTCGTGGTCGAAAATGTCGAGCGCCATATCGGCCTGGGCGAATCTCCGCGCGAAGCCGCACGCAAGGCGATGGCGGAGGTCACCGGCCCGATCATCGCGATCACCTCGGTCCTCGCCGCAGTCTTTATTCCGACCGCGTTTCTGGGCGGGTTGCAGGGCGAATTCTATCGCCAGTTCGCGCTCACCGTCGCCATCTCGACCATTTTGTCGGCCGTCAATTCGCTGACGCTGTCGCCCGCACTCGCCGCAGTGCTCCTCCAGCGTCACGACGCGCCGCGCGACGGCCTTCAGCGCGGAATCGACAAGGGTTTTGGCTGGCTGTTCCGGCCCTTTAATCGCGCCTTCGATCGCGGCTCGCTCGCCTATGTCGGCGGCGTCCAGCGCGTCATCCGGCGCGGCGCGGTGGCGGGGCTGACCTATGCCGGACTCCTCGGCCTGACCTGGTTCGCCTTTGATAAGTTGCCCGCTGGTTTCGTGCCCGCACAGGACAAATATTATCTCGTCGGCATCGTGCAGTTGCCGAACGGCGCGTCGCTGGACCGCACGCAGGCGGTTGCCGAGCAAGTCTCGAAAATCGCGCTGGCCGAGCCCGGCGTCGAAAGCGTCGTGGCGTTTCCAGGCCTGTCGATCAACGGCTTCGTCAACGTGCCCAACGCCGCCGTCATGTTCGTGATGCTCGATCCCTTTTCCGAACGCACGTCGCCGGACATGGCGGCGGGGGCGATCGCCGGGCGGCTGCAAGGCAAATATGCGGCAGTCCCCGACGGGTTCGTCGGCGTGTTCCCGCCACCGCCGGTTCCCGGCCTGGGCGCGACGGGCGGGTTCAAGATGCAGATCGAGGACCGCTCGGGCGCGGGCTATGAAGCACTCGCCGCGGCGAGCGCGAAGGTGATGGCCGCCGCCGCCAAGGAACCTGCGCTCGCCGGACTGATGACCAGCTACAATGTCGCCTCGCCCGAACTTTCGGTCGATGTCGACCGGACCAAGGCGGCGGCACAGGGCGTCGCCATGACCGACGTGTTCGACACGATGCAGGTCTATCTCGGTTCGCTCTATGTCAACGACTTCAACCGCTTCGGCCGAACCTATCAAGTCTATGCGCAGGCCGAAGCCGACGCACGGGCACAGCCCGATGCGGTCGGCCGGCTTCAGGTCCGCAACGCGCAGGGCAACATGGTTCCGCTTGCGACGCTGGTGACGACCGCGCCCGGCGCGGGTCCGGATCGCATCATCCACTATAACGGTTTTCCATCGGCCGATATCAGCGGCGGCCCCGCGCCGGGCTTCAGCTCGGGGCAGGCGGTCGCGGCGATGGAACGGATCGCACGCGCCGAACTGCCCGAGGGCATGACCTTCGAGTGGACCGACCTGACCTTCCAGGAAAAGACCGCGGGCAATGCCGCCCTCTACATCTTCCCGCTCGCCGTGCTTCTCGCCTTTCTGATCCTTGCCGCGCAATATAACAGCTGGACGCTGCCGCTCGCGGTCCTGCTCATCGTGCCCATGTGTCTCTTGAGCGCGCTTGTCGGCGTCTGGCTGACCGGCGGCGACATCAATATCTTCACGCAGATCGCCTTTGTGGTGCTGGTGGGGCTGGCCGCGAAAAATGCGATCCTGATCGTCGAGTTCGCGCGCGCGCAGGAGGATGACGGTCTCGATCCGCTCGCCGCGGCGCTCGAAGCCTGCCGGTTGAGGCTGCGTCCGATCTTGATGACGTCGATCGCCTTCATTGCAGGCGCAGTTCCGCTCGCGATAGCCACGGGGGCGGGCGCCGAAATGCGGCAGGCCATGGGCATTGCAGTGTTCGCCGGCATGCTCGGGGTGACGCTCTTCGGCCTCTTCCTGACCCCGCTCTTCTATGTCGTGATCCGCAAGGCCGTGTTGCGGCGCGAGGCGCGGCGCCTTTCACATCCGGACGCCAAGCCGCAGGAATTGACCCAATGACATTGATCGCCAAACTTTCGCCTGCCGTCCTGCTCCTCGGCCTCGCCGGGTGCGCCACCGCCGGTTCCAACTATGTCCCACCGCTGGCCGAAGCACCCCGTGCCTATGCCACGATACCGGTGGGCGTGAGAGACGCCGCTGTCGAGACCGCCTGGTGGAAACTGTTCGACGACCCGGCGCTCGATGGCCTGATCGCCGCGGCGCTAGCGGCCAACCTCGACGCGCGGCTCGCCGTCGCGCGGCTCGAGGAGGCGCGCGCACTCGCCGGTGTCTCGCGCGCGGAGAGACTTCCCAGCGGCGGCATCGGTGGTGGCTATCAGCGTCGCCGTCTGGCCGATGCCGAGCGTTCGGGCGGCCAGCCGCGCGAGGGCGATGCCCTGCGCCTCGGCGCGGAGGCGTCGTGGGAGGTCGACCTGTTCGGTCGCGTCCGCCGTGGGGTCGAGGCGGCCGAGGCCGAGGTCGGTGGCGCTGAAGCACTGCTGCGCTCTGCGCGCGCCGCGGTTACGGCGGACGTCGCCAGCCATTATTTCCAGTTGCGAGGAAGCGAGGCCGCGCTCGCGGTCGCGCGCCGCCAGATCGAAACCCAGCGGCGCTCGCTCGACGTCACGCGCAAGCTGGAACGCGCCGGCGGAGGCGCACGCTTTGACGTTGTCCGTGCCGAGGCCGCGCTCGCTGCAGTCGAGGCGACGCTGTCCGGGATCGAGCAGCGCATCAGCACCGCGCGTCACGCCCTTGCCGTGCTGCTCGGCCAGACACCGCAAAGCTTCGCCGGCCCCGCCGCGACAACAACCAGCCTCCCGCAGATCGCGCAAATTGCCGTCGGCGCCCCGGCCGACCTGTTGCGGCGACGCCCCGATATCGCCGCCGCCGAGCGCGCGCTCGCCGCCGCCACCGCACGGCGCGGCGTGGCCGAGGCCGATCTGTTCCCCACGGTGCGCCTGTCCGGCTTCATCGGGCTCCTCGCCGGCGGGTTTGAATCGCTGTTCACTGGCGGCGCGCTCGCATTCTCGGGCGGCCCCAGCCTCGATTGGGGGGTGTTCGATATGCCGCGTCTGCGCGCGCAGGTCCGCGTCGCGGACGCGCGCACCGATGCGGCGCTGATCGATTACCACCGGACCGTCCTGAATGCGCTTCGCGATGCCGAAGACGCCCTGGTCGCCTATGGCGCGATCCGAACCAGCCTTGCGATGCGGGACCAGCAGGTCGGCGCCAGCCGCGAGGCAGTGCGGATGGCGTCGGTTCGCTTCCGCGAAGGCGAGGGCCAATATCTGGACGTTCTCGCCGCCGAACGCAGCCTGTACGAAGCCGAAGCAACGCTGGTCGAGGCGCGCGCGGCGCATCTCCTCTCGGTGATCGAAATCCACCGCGCGCTCGGTGGCGGCTGGGAGGTTTGCGAAAGCCCGGACCGCGTGCTTTGCGCCGGCAATATTTCTCAAGCGCCTGGCGGATAATGCGCGGGCATGCGTGAATGGGTAGGACCTGCCACTTTCTTCGTGGCTGGATGACTGATGAATAACACCGAAACCCAATTCTATCCCCGCCCGCGAACAGCCGAGCCGGCGCGTCGTCTCCGAACGGCAAAACCTCGCCCTGCCCGCTGATCGCCGTCGGTGCGGCGAACCCGAGATCGCCTTTCCGCCGACGACATCTTCGGAATGCCGGCCTAGGTCCCTTTGTCATTTCTTGAATGAGGAAGGGGCGGCCCCTTTGGGGCCGCCCCTGGCTATGCCCGCTCTGGCGGCCCCACTTCTCGCAGGGCGCCGTCGGCTATGCGCTGGTAGTGCTCCGCGAGCATCTGATGCGTTCGCCGCGCGCATAGATCGTTCGTTGCTTCTGCCATAGCGCGCTCCTGGCGGGCGCGATCTGCATAGTATTCGGCATCTTGCCGGGGCATTTTCTCCCTCCATTTGAGCATCCCCGCTCAAAGGGTTTTTTGGGTCCGGCAAGCGGATGTTTCAAGTGGAAGCGCGACGCCTTTCAACCCGCTTCGCGCGCTCGGCCAAACGGATCCATCGATTTGCGGCGCTCGCATGAATTCGGGCTCGCATGGGAAGCTCCGCGAGTTCGGCCAACCGCATTTGATCGCGGGCTTGCTCGATACAAAACGCGACTTCCGATTGAGTGGCGTCGCGGTCTGCGGTTTCAGACAAGGCTGCTACTCCTCTACCCCTCCGGGCTGTCATCATCGCCCATTTCCCCGTCGTGGGCGCTGACCTAAATTAGCTTCACCCGCAACCCAGTGGAAAATCCAGAGCAAGGCGAGATCGCTCCGACGCTCTCCACCCAACTGCGACTGTGTGGCGCGAGAAGGCAGACCCAAGAGCGGATAGACGAGTGCCGATCATTTGTTGCTTCACAGCAGAAAGGCTCGGCGCCCTGGCCGAGCCTTTCCGGCATGTCCTCGAGGCGCAGTTATACAGCGTTAGCGTCCTCGCCTGCAAGCTGCCTATGAAGTCCGGGGCCTTGATCAGTCGGCGGGTCGAGTTCCGTGGCCGCCACCGGCTTTCGAATTTGGTCGAGGGGGATGAAGTCCCAGCCATCGAACAGCATCGCGACGGGCTTCTCGCCGCGCGACTCGTTGTACGCTCGCATACTAGCCTCCCTTTGAGGCGGTCTACGCTATCCCCGACACGTTCCGACAAAAGGTCGGACGCGACGAGGTGACCGCCCGGGCCGCTAAACGATAATTGGACGTGAGGGTTGCATCAAAGGCGATCCGAGGCATCATTGATCGCCTCGGCCCTCGACCCTCGACCGGCGGCGCGGGCGCTGGAAGAGACGCCCCTTCCGGCGAACGTGTCGCCGAAGAACTCGTGAGGTGTTGGATCCATGGTCGGCACGAGCGTCCACGTCAGGTCGCGCTTGCCGCCGATATAGCCGGTGAGAGGCGCGACGGGGCGCACATCAAACAGCGTGGACATGCTGAAAACGCTCGCGAGGCGCCGGTATCAGCCGCGCAATCATCTCCGCTGCATCACGCTTGGCCCGTGCCGCCCTCACGGCTACCAGCTTCTCGCCATGGTCAAAGAGATTCATTCCGCTTCGCGGGTCATCGTCGCTACCCCCAGAGCCATTTTCCGGGCCCATTTGGATCCGGAGGTTCTGGTCAAGTGGCGCGCGCCCGCAGGCACGGAAGTGCGCATCGCCGATTTTCTAGCAAAGACGGGCGGTGGCTACCGGATGGAACTGCGCTATCCCGACGACGACAGTGCCGCAAAATCGACCACCGACAGGGATATCGTACGCGTGCGCTTCGTCGAACTGGTGCCCGACGAACTGATCGTCGAAGCAGCCGAGTTTAAGAGCGTCGATCCAGACTATGCGGGTGTCATCACCATCACAACCCAGCTATCGCTCGTGACGGGCGGCACTAAGGTCAGTGTGACCGCGAGTGTGGTGCCGCGAGGGATCTGCGAAAAAGACCATCGCGAAGGCATTGAATCGAGCCTCAAGAATCTCGCGCTGCTGGTGGAATAGCCGTCCCAATGTGGGGAGAGGTCGCTGCTACCGCCCGAGCAGTCCACAGTGCCCGCCCTTCGCCATTTTCCGAGCTTCGCGCACCAAGCGTCGTATGCGCGAGCGCAGCGAGCCGACGCCGCGCGCCAGTCCACGGGATGCGTTCGGTCCCGAACAGCCATGCTGCCGATGTCGCGCTGCGACGCGACCGCGCTCAACCATGGACACTGAGGACGTCAATCGATCGCTCGACGTTGCAAACAGGATATTGCCCGGAATCGGCAAAAGGCTATGATCGCATATCGTTCCACCATCCCGACCTTGCGCATACGAGAATTCGCCTGTGGGTCCGGATGAGCAGGAAAGGACGGTCGCGAGGGCAACGGTGGCTTGAGACGCTGCCTCCGATCGATATGCCGCATGAGAGACATGCGTGCGGAGATCGAGTGGTTCCTCAACGCCATCGCGTTGGTTGGCGACTTCACCATGCTCGCGACGCTTCTCGGCGAGATGACCGAGCGGCTTGGCTTTACGTATTTCGCCCTCACCCATCACACTGATATTCTCGATGCGCCCGACGCAATGATCCGGCTGCACAATTACCCGGAAGCCTGGGTGGATCATTTCGACCGGCACCGTCTCGGTCTTTCGGACCCGGTTCATCGTGCGAGCCATCGCACGAATGCCGGCTTTCCCTGGAATCGCGTTTCCGACCTGATCGAGATGACGCCCGGGGATCACCGGCACATTGACATGGCCCGTGCGCACGGACTGGTCGACGGCTTCACCGTCCCTTCCAACATCGTCGGCGAAGCCACGGGATCCTGCTCATTCGCGATCGGTCGCGACCGCACCCTCCCCGTCGATACGCTGCAATGGGCCCAGCTTGTCGGTATCGCCTCCTTCGAGGGCGCGCGCCGGATCTGGCTCGCCGGCAACCGACCGCCCGGACCACGGCCGCGTCTGACCGATCGCCAGCGCGACTGCCTCATCTGGGCGGCGCGCGGCAAGACCGCGTGGGAGATCTCGCGCATCCTCGGGATCAGTGAAGAGACGGTTGTGCGCCATCTCAAACACGCCCGGGATCGCTATGGGGTCGAGAAGCAGACATCCTTGCTGATCCGCGCCCTGTTCGATGGAATAATTTGCTTCGGCGACATTTTCCGGCGTTGATATTCCCATTTATGGGAAGGGCTTGATCGTGTTTCGGTCGCCCGCCTTCCCTGCACACGCAGGAGGAGTTTCCGCGATGCTATCTGGTCGAGCCTAAGTGCGCGGACGCAAGACGATGTGCTGGGCGTTCGCAGCGCGAAAGCAGGTCTTTATCCACCCGCTTCGCTCGGACCTGCCCGCGCTCGAGGGCCGTCATGAGATCGACCAGCTCGACGATGAGCACGCCATTTATCTGGTCGTGACCCACATGGCGTCGGGCCTTTCGCGTCGGCCCGGCTGCCGCCAACGTCAGCGCCGCATATCCTTGCCCATCTCTATCCGACGCTCTGCAGTGGCCAGGTTCCGCGCGGGACGGATATCTACGCAATCACGCGGTTCTGCCTCGATCGCCATATCGAAGACTTCCTCGGCTCGCGGATAATCGGAGGGAGAACGCTGGGTGCGCTCGCCATCCGGATCGATCGGGGCACGCCGGCGCTGCTGGCGAAAGCAGGTGTCGGCACCGGGTGCTCGAAGGCCGCGGAGCCGTGTCATACCCAATGAAAATGCGGTGCGGGCCGAACTGCCGGGTGACGAGACATGCTTGAGCATGTGCCGAAGCCTTTAGCCGCCGCGCGGCCTGGACATACGCCTCGGCCACCCGGCCGTGCGGAGGGCCATGACGGAAGCGACAGGTCTGCGTTTCCGCCTTCGTTGCAAGCCCGCCGGCCCGCGCCAAAACCGCGAAAGGGATCAGCATTCATCCAGGATCGCGGCGAGCTTCTTTCGTGCGCGGTAAAGCCGCGATTCCACGGCCTTTTCGCTGATCGACAGAATGGTCGCGACCTCTCCGTGCGAAAGTCCCTGGACGGCGGAAAGCAGGAGCGGTTCCTTCATATTGGAGGAGAGCGTCGCGATTGCGGCCCATAGGCGCTGAGCCTCCTCGCGGCCTGACAAGTCGCGGTGTTGGCCGGGCGCAGGATCCGCGATCGATTCGGCTATCCGCTCGGACATCGGCACCGCGAACGAGAAGAATTTCCGGACCGCCCGGCGCCGGTTCCAGTCGCGGCATTTGTTGATCGCGATGCGCGTCAGCCAGCCGCGCAGGGATTTGTCCTCCTCGAACTGATCGAGCGCGCGATAGGCGGCGGCGAAACATTCCTGCGTCTGGTCGAACGCCTCATCGGCATCGCCGACATAGCCGATCACGAGGCGGTAAATCGCGTCGCGGTAGCGCCGCATGATTTCGGTATAAGCCATGTCGTACCCGGTCCGGCTGAGCGCGATCAGCTCTCCGTCGGAGCAGGCGCGAAGGTCGGGCCTCATTTCTGCTCTGTGGTGAGTGCTCGTACGACCACTTGGTCGAACTTCGCCGCCTGATCGGGCCGCAAGACCCGCCGCATGGCGAAGATGTGCGCGAGCGTCTCCTTCTGCAGATCGCCCATGACCTGGTGCGATCGATCGACGGCGGCCGCGACTCTCGGACCATTGGCGTGCTCGGTTGCGATCGCCTCCGCGAGCCGCCTGTTGCTGGCACGCAGTTCGGCACCGAACGCCTCGCGGCGCAGCGCAAATTCACGTTCGATCGCCGCGAGGCGCCCTTCCTGCGCGGCGTCAAGATCGAGCTGGGCATGGAGCAGATTATGGAGTTCGCTCTCCCGGGCCCCGGTCGGTCCGAGCCAAGCGCGGTTGATGAAGATCCCGGCAAACGCCGCAAGAAACGCTAGCACGAAAATGATAAGACTACGACGCAGGCCCATGGGTTACTCGGCAAGGAGCGTCGACGGGGCAAGCGGCATCTCGAGGCTGAACGGGGTTATCACCCTTTCCTCGACCGGTTTGCCGATGCCGGCCCTGCCGAACCGCTCCAGATCAGCGCTCGCCATGCCAATGACGAGGGCCATCACCACAGCAATGGCGCCGGTGCTCCTGAACCCGGCATTGGGGCGGGTTCGCCCCTGGGCCGCAAACGCCGCCATCCATTCGGCCTCGCTTTCCGCGAGCCTTGGATCGGAGATCTCGGGCGAAAGCCGCGAGATCTTGTCGTCTATCGTTTCCATATTTCGAACAACGCCCTTCCCCCTTCCAATACGCATGGCGGCGGCCCTGCCCTCGGGAGATCCTTGCAGAACATGCCCTGCCTTGGGGGGGCAGGTCGATCGACAAAGGGCCTGCGGAATATTTGGGGGAAGAGCGAGGGAGAGGCCCGGACGATCCGTTCTAGAGGTATCAGGGGGTTAGGAACGTAGATCCACGACTGTCGGCAGACATGGTGCTGCCCGGCGGATCGCCGACGTGCGCCCGCAGCACTCCTGAAGACCATCCGGGATCCCGCGAAACGCGGGGGAACCCGTCAAAGACTGGAGAGATGCATGATCACGCCACGACGACTGAATGCCCATATTCTCAATCCTGCGGGCCTTGCGGCCCTGGCCGCGACCGCGCTGCTCGCGGGACCCGCATTGGCTCAGCAGGCGGAAGTCGCGGATAACGGGCTCGAAGAGATTGTCGTGACCGCGGAAAAGCGCGAGGAGAATCTCCAGAACGTGCCCATCGCGGTCACCGCGATGACCGGCGACACGCTGACCGCAACCGGCATCTCCAATGTCGAGGACCTGCAATTTTTCGTACCGGGCGTCTCGATCACCAATGATTCGATGGCGATCATCAACATCCGCGGGATCGGCACCTCGGCTTTCGGGGTTGCAACCGATCCGAGCACCACGGTTCATTACGACGGGGTCTATATCGCCCGTCCGACGACGAGCTACCAGGATATGTTCGACGTCGAGCGCATCGAAGTGCTGCGCGGGCCGCAGGGTGTGCTGTTTGGACGCAACTCGGCGGGCGGCACGCTCAACATCATCTCGAAAATGCCCAGCCGGGACCTGACCGGCACGCTCGGCGTCACGATCGGCAATTACGACAAGCGCACGTTCAGCGGTACGGTTTCGGGTCCGCTCAGCGAAAGCACCGCGGCGCGGCTGACCTTGGTCAAGAATGATCGGGCAGGCATTTACCGCGATGTCGTCACAGGCCGCCGCTATCAGAACGAGGACAATCTCGCTGGCCGGCTCACGGTCGCGATCGAGCCGACCGACAACCTCGAGATCGTGCTGCGCGCCGACGGCAGCAAGGACCGCGAGACCGGCTATCCCGCGATCCGAGGTTCCTATCCACCGGCCTTCGTCCAGGCCGGCGCCACCATCCCTGCCGGGCGCGATGAAGTCGCGTTCGACGCGGTGCCGCGTTACGACGTCGATGCCTGGGGCGTGTCGTCGACCATCAACTATGATGCGGGCCCGGTCGCGCTTAAGTCGATCACCGCGTACCGCTCGAGCAAGGTCGCCCAAATACTCGACGTCGATGCGACCGACCTGTTCCTGCGCAAGATCGAGTTCTTCGAAAGATCGAAAACCTTCACGCAAGAGCTTCAGTTACTGAGCGATAATGACAGCGCGCTGCGCTGGATCTTGGGCGCTTTCTATCTCAATGAAAGAGGCAGTGACGAAATCCGCATTCTCGAGCCGGGCCGCGCGCTCGCGATCCCCGAGAGCAACACCACGAACGCTTTCGCGCTGTTCGGACAGGCGACTTACGAAATCGCCGCGCGCACCAGGCTGACCGCCGGGCTTCGCTACAGCTACGAGAAGAAGGACTTCGCTTATCGCGTGCTGCTCAACGGGGTTCAGGCGGATGCGGGCCAACCGTCCCAGTCCTGGACCGCGTGGACGCCCAAGGTCGGGATCGACTACGATCTGACCGAGGATATCATGGCCTACGCCTCGGCTACGCGGGGCTTCAAGTCGGGCGGCTTCCAGCTCGGCGACGGGAAGCCGTTTCTGCCCGAATATCTGTGGAGCTACGAGATCGGCCTCAAATCGACACTGTTCGACCGCCGCGTCAGGGCCAATCTCTCGGCCTTCTACTATAACTACAATAATCTGCAGGTGGTGCAGTATATCAACGGCGTTGCGAGCACGACCAATGCGGGCAAGGCGACGATCAAGGGCCTCGAACTCGAGGTCATGGCGAAGCCGACCGAGCGCGTCTCGCTCACCTCGACGCTTGCTTGGCTCGACGCGCGCTACGATGTCTATTTCGACCAGGGCACCAGCCTCACCGGCAACCGGCTGCCCAACGCGCCCAAATGGAACATCACGTTTGGCGGCGAATATTCACTGCCGCTCGGCACCGTCGGCGATCTCGTGCTGCGCGCCGATCTCGCCTGGCGCGATACCGCCTTCTTCAAGCCCAACAACGATCCGCTCTATGCGGGCGGGAACACGATGCTGGTCAACGGCCGCATCGCGTGGCAGCCCGATGGCAAGCAATGGGAAGTCGCCTTGTATGGCCGCAACCTCACCAATGAGCGGTATGCGAGCTACAAGGCGGTCGGCACCGACGCGACGGGCGTCTCGAACCCGAGCCTGCCCCTCACGGTCTATGGCGAGCCCCGCCAGTACGGCGTGCAGCTTCGCTATTTCTTCTGATGCTTCCGACAGCCTTCCGGGCGAGGACATGATCCTCTTCCGAAGGGCTGTCATCCATGGAGAAGTCCGGCAAGTGGCGTGCGGTCCGCCGCTTGCCGGGCCGCCATCCGCCGTGACCGGTCACGGCGTCCTGTTGGGCGGGTTCAGGGTCTGGGCTTGCGGGAGGAGCTGTGCATCGAGAGGATCTGCCAGCCATTTCCGACCCGCTTCAACACGCTGGTGGTCACGCCCTGTCGTTCGATGGCCTGGCCGGTCTTGGGTTCGACGCGAAAACTATAGCTTTCATTCGCCAGCGCGAGCGTCCCCTCCACGCGGACATCGACCGTGTAGCCTGAAAATTTGAAGGACCGGAACTCGGCAAGTTCAGGGCCCAGATGATGCGCGAGATAATTGGCGAAGCTGCCTTCACGCTTGCCGTTCTCGACGACCTGGGAATCGGGTGCGAACAACCCTTCGGTCTTCTTGCCGTCGAGTGTCTCGATCGCGGTCTTGTAGCGCGCGAGCACGGCCTCGACCGCCGCCTTGTCGCCCGTGCGCGCGGGGGTTTCCCCAGCCCAGGCGGGCGCCGCCAGAAGGCCCAGGCAGAGCGCCAGCGCGGTTGTCGGTTTCAACATCATTCTCTCCTTGCAGTGAACGTAGATTTCCGAGCGGGAGCGCGCGCCGACCCGAGGTTCCGTCTGGCGACAAAGGCGCACACGTGCGCCGGTGAAGTGCAGGGCAGCGATCGCCGCAGCCCCGTGCCGCGAGGGTTTCCTCACGCGGCGATGGTGCCGACAAGCGGGGCGAATTCAGCACCGACAAGCGGGAACAAAGCCGCCCGCTGATCGGAGGCCCCGGGCATGCCGTCCGCCATGACGCCGATTGCGAGCGCTCCCGCAACAATTGCCAGATTCGCCGTGAAAGACCCGTGATCGCCACGCGAACCTGCCGCATGGATCATCGCGAGCCATTCGCTCTCGCGCGCCGCCAGCCGCGGGTCGACCGGTACTGACGCAAGGCGCCTCATGAGATCGTCGAGATCGTCGAGATCGGTTTTCATCATTTCGGGTGTCCCGCCACCAAATACGCAGTGGCGCGCCTCCCCCCTCGGTAAGCGACCAATTTCAGGCCTTGCGAGGGGATGCTCCCGACCGTGCGTTTCAGAAGGACAGACCCGTTTTGGAGTATTGCATGTTCCGGATTTTTACCCTGCCCGCAGTCGCTGCGGTGACGCTCGCATTCGCCCCCGTCGCGGCGCAGGCGCATCCCAAGCTGGTGTCGTCAACGCCCGCGGCCAATGCGGTGGTCGCGGCATCGAGCCGGGTTGAACTCCGGTTCAGCGAGCCCCTGATCGCGAAACTCTCGGGTGCTGAAATCGTCATGACCCGCATGCCGGGAATGGCGACCATGAAGCCGATGGCGGTTTCGGGCCTGGCCGCACAGGTCGGTCCGGACGGCAAGACGCTGGTCGTCACCTCCATGACCCCTTTGGGCGCCGGCACCTACAAGCTGAGCTGGCATGTGGTGTCGGCGGACACGCATCGCATCCAGGGCGCTTTCGAATTCAC
Organism: Sphingomonas koreensis; assembly: GCF_002797435.1. Lineage (NCBI taxonomy): Bacteria > Pseudomonadati > Pseudomonadota > Alphaproteobacteria > Sphingomonadales > Sphingomonadaceae > Sphingomonas > Sphingomonas koreensis. The sequence continues at coordinate 435,208 of NZ_PGEN01000001.1, forward strand.
GGTGCGCTAGACCGTGTCCGATTGGCTCGCGATGGGCGTCAGGTTTGCGCAATATGCGGATCTGACGCTCCTTTTTGGCATGGCACTGTTCGGTGTCCTGTCATCGCCTGAACAGCGTCAATTCCTGCCGGCACGGACGATCGCGCTTGCAGCGGCGCTCGCCGGGCTTGCACTGACAATGCTGGGCACGCTCGTGGTCGCAGCGGGCATGGCGGGTGTCACGCCGGGCAATGTCGATGCCGAAACGCTTTCGCTCGTCCTGTTCGAGACGCCGACGGGCGCCGCGGCGCTGGTGCGCGGCGGCGCGCTCGGGATTGCGTTGGGCGTCGCGCTGCTATGGCGTCGTCAGGACCGGAACTGGTATCTGGCAACCGCGCTCGTCTCGGGCGTGGCGCTCGCCACGCTCGCCTGGACTGGCCATGCCGCCGTGTCCGAGGGGCTTACGGGCGTCATTCACCGCGCATCGGATATCGTCCACCTTCTCGCCGCATCGGCATGGCTGGGGCGCTTGCCGGCCTGTTCCTGCTGCTGCTAGCGCCGGCGGACGCAATGGGTATCGACAGGCTCGACGGGGCACGGCGCGCGCTGGATGCCTTTTCGGTCACCGGCTCGGTGATCGTCGGGCTGATCGTCGTCACCGGGCTTGCCAACAGCGTGCTCATCCTGGGCTTCGATAATCTCGCGGCGCTGTTCACGAGCCTCTGGGGACAACTCCTTCTCGTGAAGATTCTGCTCTTTGGAATCATGTTGGGTTTCGCGGCCGCCAACCGCTACCGGTTCGTGCCCGGACTGGAGCGCGCGCTGAAACTGAATGACAGCACCCGCGCCGTACAATTGCTGCGCATCAGTCTCCTGCTCGAGACGGGTGTCGCGGTCGCGATCCTCGCGCTGGTGGCGTGGCTCGGCACATTATCGCCGACCCTCACCGAGATGTAGCCTTGCCCCGGCGCGCGTGACCGCGCGTCGGTAAGGCGCCTTTACGGCGCGGTGGCAAGGCGCCGTTGCGATGCGGTGGCAGGGGGGCGTGATTTTCGCCCGGCGATGAGCAGCGCGGTGCGTGCGCCTTTCCGGACCGGCGGCTCCGCCGACCCGCCAGACATCGCACGCACCCGGAAGGGCATTACTGCATGTTCTTCATCTCATGACCTGGTGGATGCTCCATTGGCTCGGGCTTCTTGTCGGGCTTTGGCGCCGGTTTGGGCTGGAGCCGGGGCTCGGGGTCAGTCTTTGCTTCATTTCGCGACGGCTCGGTGGCATTCGCCGGCACCGCGACGTTGGCGGTAGCAGCATTGTCGATCGCGCCGTTGTTCGCGGGCTCGGGCGTCATCTGAATAACATCGTTGGCCGTGGCCGCATTGTCGGCCGGCGTACCATCGCAGCCCGCGAGCAGCACCAGCACCCCGCCCAACCAAAGTTCAGACCTCCTCATATCATTCTCCTCCATTGATCCATGCGGCGCGCGAGCGTCAGAACGCCAGATGCCGGATGCCGCCGTGCATGAACGTGCCGCCAAAAAAACCCTGGACCGCGACGGCCACGGTGAGTGTGCCAAGCGTCCACCAATAGAGTTTGCGCGGCTCTGTCGGGGTACGGCGCCCCCGCATGGCCAGCCAGACGAGGAACAGCGTAGCCGCTGCGACCGCGGTTCCGAGCCACCGATGGATGGTGAGGATGAGATTGCGGTCAATGACGTAGAAGCCGCCGGCAAACCATCCGAGGATCGCGGCGGCGACTGCACCGATGGCAGCAACGACAAGCATCGCGCGGGCGGTCTGGCGCCATGCGGTGGTGCCGCGCCACCAACCGAAGAGCTCGACTGCGAAGGCGCCCACGATCATCGCGATCGGGAAATGGATGACGACGCTGTGAAGTCGGCCCAGCCAGCTGATCAGCCGTTCGCCGAAGCTCTTGTTGCGGCGGTCCTCAGCCTGGTCGCCATGGTCCATGTCCATGGCGTCCGCATTCATCCCGTCCATCGCATGGACCTGCATGCCCGGGGCGGGCGCAGCCATGGCTTCGTTCACCACCGACCCTGGCCCCGCCCCCAGCTTCTCATGGTTTTCATGGGCAAGAGCAGGCGCGGTCATCGCAACGACGGCCAGCAGCGCCGCCGCCAGCAGCGTATATCCCGGCATAGGTGCGCGCATGGATATTCTCCCTATCGGTTATCCTAGAAACGCATAGCGGCGCCGATGCCCTCGCACCGATCGAGCCCGCCGGTCATCGCGGTCGCGGTCGGATCCGCGCGCGAGGCGGTCCCTCTCCTCCGAAACAGTGCCCCGTTGGTCGCGGGCGTCATCAGCGGCCTGCGTATTACAGGATGAATGCGCCGCTGCTCGTAGCGGGTCTCACGATTCGCCGCGCGCAAGCGACGAGCACGCGTCCAGGCAACTGAAAGCGCGGGCGGCGCCTGGCGGCATACCGGCGATCCCGCCGATGCGAAGGAAGACGAAATGGCCGACAAGGACGTGATCCTGATCACCGGCAGCTCAGGCTTCATTGCAAAGGCGGTGATCGCGAAGCTCGCCCACCGCTATGAGATCGTCGGCCTCGACCGCCCGGGACCACCCGATCCGCCCGAGCCGGCGCATGCCGTCGATTTCGACATGGCGAGCGATACCGCGGTGAGCGATGCGCTCGCCGCGGTGCGCGCGCGCTTCGGCAACCGCATCGCCTCGGTCATCCATCTGGCGGCCTATTACGACGTCTCGGGCGAGCCCAATCCGCTCTACGAAGAGATTACGGTCGAGGGCACGCGCCGGTTGATCGAGGGTCTTCAAAGCTTCGAGGTCGGGCAGTTCGTCTTCGCCAGCACGATGCTCGTGCACAAGCCGACCGAAAGGCCCGATCTCCGGATTGACGAGGATTCACCGCTCGAACCCGCCTGGGCCTATCCCCAGTCGAAGATGGACACCGAGAACCTGCTGCACGCACGCCGCGGCGATATCCCCGTAGTGTCTCTGCGTATCGCCGGTGTCTATGACGACTTGACGCATTCGCCCTTTCTCGCCGAGCAGATCACACGCATCTTCGAGCACCGGCTGACGGCGCATCTCTACCCCGGCATGCTGTGCGCCGCACAGGCGTTCGTGCATGTCGAGGATCTCGCAGACGCCGTTCAACGTCTTGTCGACCGGCGCGCCGCCCTGCCGCCCGACTTCTCCCTGCTCATCGGCGAAAGCGAAGCGCTGGGCTATCAGGAGATCCAGAATGTGATCGGCCAGGCGCTGCATGGCGAAGACTGGCAGACGATCCGGATTCCCAAGCTCGTCGCCATGGCCGGAGCGTGGCTGCAGAATGAGGCGATCGGCGATGGAACGTTCGTAAAGCCGTGGATGATCGAGGCGAGCGATGCGCACTATGTGCTCGATACCCGCCGTGCCGCGCGTCTGCTCGACTGGAAGCCGGCACATAGCCTGAGGCGCGCGCTCCCGGCGATGATCGACCGGCTACGCGCCAATCCCCCGGCCTGGTACAAGGCGAACGACCTCAATCCCGCTCTGGTCGCCTCGAGCGGGGGGACTCCCGCCCCCGGCAGCCATGATCGCTCTGATCCGACCGATCCCGACCGGACCGAACCGCATGCCCAGCACGCGGCGGAGCACCAGGGAGATCAAGGCGGGGGCGATCATATGGCGATGATGGCGCGCGACGAGAGGCGCGCGCGCTGGGCGCATTACGCCAATATCGGTCTTGGCTTCTGGCTCGCGGCGAGTCCCTTCGTGTATGACGGGACGACGTCGGCAAGCGTCTCCGGGGCCATTCGCGCGGTGACTGACGCGCGCGGTCTGCCCCCGGTCGAGTGGCGCATGGACGCGCTGATGGCCAGCGACATGGCAAGCGGGCTTGCGATCGCGCTGTTCGGGGCGCTGTCGTTATCGAAGCGCCATGCCTGGTGGGCGCAATGGGCGGTGACCTTCACCGGTCTCTGGCTGTTCTTCGCGCCGCTGGTCTTCTGGAGTCCGAGCGCCGCGCAATATCTGAATGACATGATCGTCGGCGCGCTTGTCATCAGCTTTTCGGTGCTGGTCCCGATGATGCCGGGAATGAAGATGGCGGGCATGATGGATCCCAAGGTCATTCCACCGGGCTGGACCTATTGCCCCTCCACCGGCGCGCAGCGGCTTCCCATCGCCGTGTTTGGCTTGATCGGGCTCCTCATCTCGCGCGTGCTGACCGCCTATCAGCTGGGCCATATCGGCTATGTCTGGGAGCCGTTTTTCTCCGGTGCTGCCGGGGACCCGAGAAACGGAACCGAGGAGATCATCACCTCATCGGTCTCGATGGCGTGGCCGATCCCCGATGCCGGACTCGGGGCGATTGCCTATCTCATCGAAATCTTGATGGCCGTGATGGGCGGGCGCGACCGTTGGCGCACGATGCCGTGGATGGTCACCTTTTTCGGAATCCTCGTGGTGCCGCTGGGCGTGATCAGCATCTATTTTATCATCATCCAGCCCATCATGATCGGCACGTGGAGCACGCTTGCCCTGATGGCGGCGCTTGCGATGCTCGTCATGATCCCCTTCGCGCTCGACGAGATCATCGCCATGGGGCAGTTTCTGGCCTGGGCGCGGTGTCGCGGCAAGCCGCTCATACGGACCTTCTTCAGGGGCGATGCAGTCGACATGGGCGCGGAAGATCACAGCGACACGCTTGCGACCCCCGCGCTGGCCTGGGCCGATGCCAAGCGCGGCGTGACCTTCCCCTGGACGCTCGGCGCATGCGTGGCGGTCGGCGTGCTGCTGATGCTCACGCGACCTATTGCCGGCACGCAGGGGGCGATGGCCAATAGCGACCATGTCTCGGGCGCGCTTATCATCACGATCGCGATTATTGCGACCGCCGAGGTCGCACGACCGCTGCGCTTCCTCAATGTCGCGCTGGGCGCATGGCTGATTGCCGCGCCCTTCCTGCTCGCGGGAGCAACACTCGCCGGTGGGGCTCTCAGCCTTGTTGCCGGCATGCTGGTGATCGGGCTCAGCCTGCCCCGGGGTCGCCGGAGCGTCGAGCATTATGCGGGCTGGGACAGGTTCGTGCTGTGAGTGCGCGACGGTGGATACGGTCGCGATGAAAACTGCCACCCCAAGCAGGACATCCACGCGAAGCTGGTCGGGCCGGCTCCATATCGGCAAGGGCTTCGCGGTGATCGACGGCAGGGTCGGCGACAACACGCCGCATCGCCATTTTGCGATCCAGCTGAGCATCGGGCTCAACGGCGCAATCGAGGTTGTTTCGCCGGGGATGGCCGTCGTCGGGACGGCCGTGCTTATCGCGTCGGGTGCAACCCACCAGATCGGCCCGGTCGGACGATCGCTGCGCTCACTCTATGTCGAACCGCAATCCGCGTTCGGTGCGATGCTCGCCGCAACACTCGACGGGCGCGCGACCATGCGTGCGAACTGTGATCTCGACACGCTCCTGCGTGAATGGCAGCCCGGCGATCCGCTCCCCGGCACCGGTCATGCTCCTGCCGGGGCCGCCACGCCAAGGGCAGAGCGCCTATTCGCGCTGATCGAGGACGGCGACGGGGAAGCCGGTCCAGCGCAATGGGCGACAGCCCTTTCTCTTTCGCCAAGCCGACTGCGCGCGCTCAGCGTCGAGGCCTTTGGCATGCCGCCGATACGGTTGCGCCAATGGGTGCAGCTGAAGGCGGCGGCACGCGCGATGGCACACGGTTCGACCCTAGCCCAAGCCGCGGCGGAAGCCGGCTATGCCGATCAGTCGCATTTCACCCGCCAACTCAATCGCTGGTTCGGCGTGTCGCCTGGGCGCGGGCTTGCCGGACTCGTCATCATGGTCGACGACTGAAAGGCGTTTCGTTCAAGACCCTCTCGAACGGCGGTTCTAGATTTCTCCCCATTCTCGACCGGGAGACGAATGATGCGAACCTTGGCAGCCACGCTCTACGCGCCACTGTTTTTTCTTGGCTTTGTGGGGATGACCTGCTGGCTGCTCGCCGCGGGCCATTCCCCCTTCTGGCTGTTACCGCTGCTACTCGTCGCAATCGCGGTGTCCGGCACGCTCGAGCGGCTTATCCCATGGGACCCGGTCTGGAACAAGGATCACGGCGATACCGCGCGCGACATCACGCATGCCCTAGTCAATGAGGCTTCCAACATTGTCTCGATTCTCGCAATCCCGTTGCTAGGAGCCCTGCTACCGACAAGCGGCCTGTGGCCTTCACACTGGTCTTTCGTGGCGCAACTTGCGCTTGCGATAGGCCTTGCGGATCTCGGGATCACGCTCGCCCATTACGCGAGCCACAAGAGCGAATGGTTGTGGCGGTTGCACGCCCCGCATCATTCGGTCGAGCGCATGTACGGCTTCAACGGCCTGATGAAGCATCCGCTCCACCAGGCCATCGAGATGCTCGCCGGGCTCTCGCCGTTGCTGCTTATGGGGCTGCCGCAGAATATCGCCTGGGCGCTCGCGGTCGCGGTCTCCATCCAGCTGATGCTGCAGCATTCGAACGTCGACATGCGCATCGGCCTACTGCGCTATGTCTGGGCGATCGCACCCGCTCACCGGTTCCACCATATCCGCTCGGCGCGTGAGGGTGATGTGAATTTCGGGCTGTTCACCTCGCTTTGGGACGTGCTGCTCGGGACAGCGCGTTTCTCCGGGCCGCCGATCCGGGCTGGAGATATCGGCATTGACGGTCGCCCCGATTATCCGCGGGGCTATGCAGCGCAACTCGCCGAACCGTTTACGGGACGATGAGTGTCGCCGGCGATCCTGTCGCGCGGTGGTTCCCATCCCGGCGCCGTTCGTCAGGCCCCTGCCGGGTTCCCCGAACCCTGCGACAGGGGAGCCCGCTACCTTTCATATTCTCGTTCGATTGAGGCGAAGCGCATTCGCGACCACGCTCACCGACGATAGCGCCATCGCCGCCGCCGCAATGATCGGTGAGAGCAGGATACCGAATGACGGGTAGAGCACGCCTGCGGCGATGGGCACGCCCGCCGCATTATAGATGAAGGCGAAGAACAAATTCTGGCGAATGTTGGACATCGTCGCTTCGCTGAGACGCCGTGCCCTAACAATCCCACCCAGGTCGCCCTTCAGCAGGGTCACACCGGCACTCTCGATCGCGACATCGGTCCCCGAGCCCATCGCCACACCGACATCAGCCATCGCAAGCGCCGGAGCATCGTTGACTCCGTCGCCCGCCATCATGACCACCCGACCTTCGCGCTTCAGCCGCTCGACCACAGCGCTCTTCTGGTCCGGGAGGACTTCCGCCTCGACCGCGTCGATGCCGAGCGTCCGCGCCACGGCCTCTGCTGTCGTGCGGTTGTCTCCGGTGAGCATCACCACCTTGATGCCTTCCGCGCGCAAAGCCCGAAGCGCTTCGGGCGTGCTGTCCTTGATCGGATCGGCGATCGCAAGGATACCGGCAGCCCGGCCATCAATGCCGACGAAGATCGCGGTCGCTCCGTCGCGGCGCAAGTCGTCGGCCTGACCTTCAAGCGGCGACACATCGATGCCCGCTTCCTTGAGAAAACTCGCGTTGCCGAGCAGGACGCGCCGGCCTTCGACAGTCCCGAGCGCGCCCTTGCCCGTTGGTGAGTCGAAATCGCTCACCTCCGGGATCGCAAGCTTTCGCTCATTTTGAGCGGCCGCGACAATGGCCAGCGCCAGCGGATGTTCAGAAGCGCGCTCCACCCCGGCGGCGAGCCGTAGCAGCTCCACCTCTTCGATCCCGCCCGCCGCCACGATGCGCGTCACCGAGGGCCTCCCCTCGGTAAGCGTACCCGTCTTGTCGACAACGAGTGTGTCGACCTTCTCGAGCCGCTCGAGCGCTTCGGCATTCTTGATCAGAACGCCAAGGCCAGCGCCGCGCCCGACCCCGACCATGATCGACATCGGCGTGGCGAGACCAAGCGCGCAAGGGCAGGCGATGATGAGCACAGCCACTGCGGCGATCAGTCCATGCGCAAGCCGAGGGTCGGGTCCCCAGATACCCCAAGCGGCGAATGCGGCGACCGCCACCAGCAGCACTGCGGGGACGAACCAGCCCGCAACCTGGTCGGCCAGCCGCTGAATCGGCGCGCGCGACCGCTGCGCCTCGGCGACCATCTGGACGATGCGGGCGAGCATCGTATCGCGCCCGACCTTCTCGGCGCGGATGACGAGCGCGCCACTCTGGTTGAGCGTTCCGCCGATGACCGTGTCTCCCGCCGTCTTGGACACGGGCATGGATTCACCGGTGACCATCGACTCATCGAGCGTGGAACGGCCCTCCTCGACGGCGCCATCGACCGGAACCTTCTCGCCCGGGCGCACGCGCAGCCGATCGCCGACAGCGACGAGGTCGAGCGCGACTTCCTCGTCACCGTCATCGCCGCCGATCCGACGCGCGGTCTTGGGCGCGAGGTTGAGCAAGGCCTTGATCGCGCCCGAGGTTCGCTCTCGAGCGCGCAGTTCGAGAACCTGTCCGAGCAGCACCAACACCGTGATGACCGCCGCGGCCTCGAAATAGACGGCCACCGTTCCGTCGGCTGCACGAAACGCGGCCGGAAAGATCGCCGGCGTGAGCGTGGCGACCATGCTATAGGCCCAGGCGACGCCCGTCCCCATGGCGATCAGGGTGAACATGTTGAGGTTGCGGGTCCTGAGCGATGCCCAGCCCCGCTCGAAGAAGGGCCAGCCTGCCCAGAGTACAACGGGTGTCGCGAGGACCAACTGAAGCCAGATCGAAATGGGAGCCGGCACAAGGTGATGGAGTGCCGGAAACAGGTGGCCACCCATTTCAAGGATCAGGACCGGGATCGCGAGCGCAAGTCCGACACGGAATCGTAGGGTCATATCGGTCAGCTCGGCGCTCGGGCCGGAATCGGCCGTCACCGTCTCCGGTTCGAGCGCCATGCCGCAGATCGGGCAGGCGCCAGGCTGGTCCCGCCGGATTTCCGGATGCATCGGACAGGTATAGATGGTGCCGGGCGCCGCGGGAACCGACTGCCGGGGGTTGTCGCCAAGATAGTGTCCGGGATCGGCGAGAAACTTCGCGCGGCAGCCCGAACTGCAAAAACGATAGTCGTGCCCTTCATGCGACGCATGATGCGATGTTACCGCCGGATCGACGGCCATCCCGCAAACCGGGTCGATTGCACCTTCCACGCGGCTGTTTTCGGGAGCAACCGCCTTGCTGCCTGAGCCGCCAATATCCGGCGTGTGGCCAGAATGATCGTGCACATGATTGACCATGTCGTTCCTCCAGCGAGCATCGATATCGGGTCCGTCCCACCGTGCAGGTCAAGACCCCATGTCGACGATGGGACTCCCGAGGGATTACGCACTGGCGTGCGTTATCCCTCCTATTGAAGTGCGTGAATCACCCCCGGGGACCCGGCCTCGGTTGGATGGCGGTCTGCACCGTCAGCAGCGGCGAATTCGCCACAGAAGCCGAACGCCGCCGCATCCGGGACCAATAAGAAGAACGAGCCGGGACGGCGATCCGGGCGGCCTCGCCTTCCTGGCTCGTACAATGTCTCCAGGCGGGCCCTTATCCTCGCGCGGCCACGGCCCTTCTCCGGGACTATTCGGCCACGCCGCAAGGCCCAGCTTTCTGCGGCAGGTGACACTGCAAGTCACGACATCTGCCGCCGGGCCGATGATGGGAGAGAGGCCGAGCCGATCGACCGCCCGCCCCGACTCTCACCACTCTGCCCCGCCACGCCTCCCGGCAATGTCGGCATCGGAAAACCGAGGGATTGCACCTCCAGATGCGTAACCTTGGCAGTAGGCGGATGACAAGATGATCGATGATCTCGACAAAGCGCTGAACAGCTTCGCGACAGACCTCGACCCGGCACGTCTGGCACATGTCGAGGAGCAGGTGCTTGCACGCATCCGGGCGAACGGCATTGCCGGCTCTCCCCCGGGCGTCCGGACGACGGCGCTCGCCGCTATCGGCGCAATCCTGTTGGGCTTGCTTTCGAGTGGACCGGCCGAGAAGGGTGCACCCGAAGGGATGCTCGCACCATTTGGACCATCCAGCCCGTTGGCAGCATCCGCGTTCCTCGTGACCGATGATTGATGCCGCTGCGCCGCGCCATAATGCTGGCGATCATCGCCTTCTTCGCCGCCTTGGGGGGCGTTGTGACCGGGCGGCTGGTCATCCCGCATACCCAGCCGGAATCGGGATTGCATGACGTCCTGCATCAGGAGCTGGAATTCGATCCCGGACAGACAGTCCGGCTCAGGCAGATCGAACGGCGTTTCGCGCTGCGCAGGACGGCGTCGAAGCTGAAACTTCGCGCGGCCAATGCACGGCTCGCCGATGCGATCGAGACCGAGCATGGCAACGGACCACGCGTCGCGACGGCCGTCAATGCCTCGCATGTCACGATGGGCGAGCTGCAGAAAGAAGCGCTCGTCCATATCTTCGAGATGCGCCAGCTTCTCCGGCCCGATCAGATGGCCACATTCGATCGGGCGGTGACCAGAGCTCTCATCAACGACACGCGGTGACTCAGGATCTCACCAAATTTTCGGATGGACAATTCACCGCGCCCTTCGGCGCGTCGATACCGCCCATGCATCGAGCTCCCCGAGATGACGGACCGCCAAGCGCGACACCATCAGATCACCAGGATGAGGTCCTACCGGCAGAAATTTTTCCGGCAGAACGAAGGCTTACCGCCCGGGGTGCGTATAATAGTCAGACAGCGCCGATCTTGCACGATTCCAAGGAGGCTCATGCGACAGATACTCCATCGCCGCCAGTTGCTGCACGGCGCCGCGCTCGCGGGTAGCGGCATCGCGCTCTCCGCCTGGCTTCCCGCATGGGCCCAGAGCGTCTCGACGGGTCTGGTCCGGCCGCTCCCCACCGTCTCCGGCGGAGATATCACGCTCAAAATCGCCCGTCAGACGATGGTGATCGATGGGCGCCGCTCCGAGGCGATCGGCATCAACGGCACCGTGCCCGCGCCGCTCATCCGCCTGCGCGAGGGTCAGAATGTCCGGCTCCATGTCGTCAACGACCTTGAGGTCGATAGCTCGATCCATTGGCACGGCCTGCTGGTCCCGCCAGAAATGGACGGAGTGCCCGGTATCTCCTTTCCCGGAATCCCGCCTCGCTCGACCTTTGTCTACGAGTTTCCAGTGCGCCAGAGCGGCACCTACTGGTATCACAGTCATTCCGGATTTCAGGAACAGTTGGGGCACTACGGCCCGATTGTCATCGATCCCGCCGGCGCCGACCCGATCCTCTCGGACCGCGAGCATGTGGTCGTGCTTTCCGACCACAGCTTCGCCTCCCCTGAAACGATCTTCCGCAAGCTGAAGCTGCAGGCGGGTTATTTCAACTATCAGAAGCAGACGCTCGCAGGTCTGCTCGCCCGCCGCGACCAGCCGATCAAGGACCGGATCGACTGGGGAAAGATGCGGATGGACCCCACCGACGTCTCCGACGTGACGGGCGCCGCCTATACCTATCTCGTCAACGGCCACGGCCCGAAGGACAATTGGACCGCGCTGTTCACGACGGGCGAGCGAGTGCGACTGCGTGTGATCAACGCCTCGGCGATGACGACCTTCAACGTACGTATTCCAGGCCTCAAAATCTCGATAGTCCAGGCCGACGGGCAGAATGTCCGGCCGGTCGAGGTCGAAGAGTTCCAGATCGGCGTCGCCGAGACCTTTGATGTGATTGTGCAGCCGACCGAGGATCGTGCCTACACGCTCGTCGGTGAGAGCGTCGACCGGTCGGGAATGGCGCGGGCGACGCTCGCACCGCGCGAAGGGATGACCGCCGACATACCGGCGCTGCGCGACCGGAGCATCGCCACCATGAAGGACATGGGGATGGACATGCCGAACATGCCGGGAATGGAAGGCATGGACATGTCCGGCGTCGCGTCGATGCCCCGCGGCATTGACCCGACCGCGGAACAGAATGCGTCAGCGGACCTTGCCACCACGGCTGCGGCGATGCCGGCAATGCGCGGCATGAACCATTCGGGTGATATGGCGGGCATGGACCATGGGGCGATGGGGACCAAGCCGGCAGCCCAGGGCGAGATGGCGGGCATGGACATGGGTTCGATGAAAATGCGCGACTTCTCGAACGCGCCGCAGGTGCGGCGCGGTCCCGGCGTCCAGACCATTTCGCCCATGCCTTCCGATCGAACCGGCGAGCCGGGACAGGGGCTCGCCGATGTCGGTCACCGAGTACTGACCTACAAGGATCTGATGGCGCTCGATCGCAACCCGGACGCGCGCGCGCCATCGCGTAGTCTCGACATCCACCTTACCGGCAACATGGAACGGTTCATGTGGTCGTTTGATGGCGTGAAGATGTCGGACACTCATGAGCCGTTCCCGTTCATCGAAGGCGAACGCGTCCGCGTGAACTTGATCAACGATACGATGATGGGACACCCCATCCATCTGCACGGTCATTTCTTTGAGCTGGTCACGGGCCATGGCGACCATGCGCCGCGCAAGCACACCGTGGTCGTGCAGCCGGGCGGCAAGGTGACGTTCGACTTCACCGCCGATGCCGTCGGCGACTGGGCGTTCCATTGCCATCTGCTGTTTCACATGACAGCCGGCATGATGCGAACCGTAAGCGTTCGCCCGAAAGGAGCGGACACATGAAGCCGGTGCTCATCTCGCTGGCCGCCGGCTCGGCGTTCGCGATGGTCCAACCCGCATTTGCTCAGGATCATTCGGCCCATGACGGGATGACCATGCCCGGGATGCAGATGCCGCCTGCCCAGGCTAAGAAGAAGCCAGCCGCCAAGAAACCTGCGGCCAAAAAGCCAGCCGCAAGGAAACCGGCTCCCCGGAGCCCGGCGGCTACCCCGGCACCGCCCCCGGCAAGCCCCGTTCCGCAACAACCCGCGAGTGACATGGATCATTCGTCGATGCCTGGAATGGACAGGGCCTCGCCCGCGCCAACCGTTGCCGCCCCAGTCGTAAAAAACGGAGACGATCATTCCGGTCACGACATGGCGAAAATGCCGGGGCAATCTGCACCGGCTATGGAGATGTCGGGCACGGGGTTGCCGGCCGGCAATGCTCCGGCGCCCAGACCGCCAACCGATCACTATGCGGATCGCAGCTTCCCGCCCCGGGACATGGAACGCTCCCGTTCGGAAATGATGCGTGAGCAAGGCGGTCAGACCTTTCAGCAGATCCTGTTCAATCTCGCCGAATATCGCGCTCAATCCGGACGGGACGGTTACCGTTGGGAAGGCGAAGCATGGTTCGGCGGCGACATCCATCGCCTGACGGTCAAGACCGAAGGCGAAGGCGTGGTTCGCGAGGGCATCGAGAGCGCCGAAGTCCAGATTCTCTACAGCCGGGCCATCGCCCCCTTTTTCAATTTCCAAGTCGGGCTGCGGCACGATTTCCGGCCCTCCCCATCGCGCACCTACGCGGCAATCGGGTTCGAGGGTCTCGCGCCCTATATGTTCAAGGTCGATGGCGCGGCGTTCGTGTCGGACAAGGGCGACGTCCTGGGAAGACTCGGCGGCTATTACGACCAGCGGATCACCCAGCGACTGATCCTGCAGCCGCGAGCCGAGGTCAACCTGTCCGCCCAGGACGTGCCCGAGCTTCGGCTGGGAGCCGGGGTTACCGATGTCGAATTCGGACTTCGCCTGCGCTACGAGATCAGGCGCGAGTTTGCGCCCTATATCGGCATATCCTATGAAGCAAAGACCGGCCGCACAGCGGATTTCGCGCGAGCGGATCGCAAGGATCCTTCATCAGCCAGTCTCGTCGCCGGCATAAGGATCTGGTTTTGAGCAAGCCGGCACATACGTGCCGTCCTGGCTTTCGCTCGTCGAGGCGCGCCGCGCGCGGAGTTCCTGTGCGTCAGGTGCCGGTCTGTCCTCGGCCGCGAAGCCCGCGCGGTCTGCCTCGACACCCCTCAAGGGAATGATGGGAGAAGGACGTTGATGAAGAATCCATATGCGAGTCTCGCACTGCAAACCATCGTCAGCGCCGCCGTCATGTACCTCGTCATGTTCGTGATGATCGACAATCTGGGCAGCTTCTACAACAATCTCAACATGGTCTATATGACCCTGATGATGGTCGCTCCGATGGTGGTGCTGATGATCCTTGCGATGCGTCACATGTTCCCGTCCCGGATCGCCAACACCGCGTTGCTGGCCGCTTCGGTAGCGATCTTCATCGGGAGCTTCGCACTGATCCGCACCCAGACGACGATTGGTGATCGCGCATTCCTCCGATCCATGATACCGCATCATTCGGGTGCGATCCTGATGTGCAGCGAGGCGTCGCTGAAGGACCCCGAGATCATCGCGTTGTGCGGTCGGATCATCGAGTCCCAGCATCAGGAAATCGACCAGATGAAGGCGATTCTCGCGAGGCGCTGATCGGTGTCGAAGCCTGCTGACCACGAAGGGACCGAAGGTCGATGACGGGCAAATATTCGGTCCCGGAAAGCGCACCGCCCAAACCCCATTTGGGGGCGACCACGCAGCGCATCGGATATCAGCGGATGAGGCGATCGCCGGTGGGCCGCGCACCTTCGCTCACAAGCGACGAATTGCCCCGCCCCCGCCGTCAGGTCAGGCTTCCCGTCCGGTGAAACGGGCGCTTCATTTGATGCTCCTCCTGGGTGCCCTTGTGGGTCTCTTCGGCGTGGAAACGGCCTATGCCGTCGCCCCGCCACCGAGCGCGGCTCCGGCAGCAATGCAGAATGTGGACGCCGACTGCATGGAGATCATGCAGAAGCAATCGCCCCCTGCCCAGGCGCCATGCAAGGGAATCACCTTCGACTGCATCGCGGCGATGGGCTGTATTTTGCCGATGCTGGCCCATGACACGCGCGTCGTTCTCGCCGTCCCGGGGCCGGCCCCCGCGCAAACCTTCTGGCCTATCGCTTCGGTTCTGATCGGGACTGATTTGCTTCCCGAACAGCATCCTCCCACCGTCCTTGGCTGATCAGCCCCGGCCGTAAGCACCGCGTCGCCGCGCTTCGCGCGCGTCCGCAGCCGTGCCGACCGGCGTTCCCGATGATCCCAATCCAAGGATGCTCGTGATGATTATCCGCATTGTTCTCGCCGCGCTGGCCGCGGCAGCTGCCCTCCCGACACCAGCGCTCGCGACAGTTGTCGAGCAGGATGGCGGCGCGGGCCACTATGAATGGCGCGCGGTCCCGCAATTCGGCCCCCGCGCGACTGGCCCCGCCCAGAAACGCGTTTGGGTACCGGACCATGCCCGGATGGCGAAATGCGCATGCGGCACGAGGGACGCGCGTTCCACGGGCTGCATGCACCGCGGGCGTGGCGCGATGGTCACCTCTTCGTCCGATCTGGCCACCTAGCCACCGGCCATGGCCGGTATCTACTGAGATGGCAGCAGGATCGCGGTATCGGCGGCACGCGCCCTGCGCCGCCGATACCAATGCGCCCACTGCTTGCCGAACCGCCCTGCCCCCTTCGACCAGGAGGATTGCATGCGTTTGCTGTTCCTTGCACCGCTTTTGACGGGGCTTCCTACGCCCGCGCTCGGCGGGCCGTTGACCTACGATCAGGCGCTGGCCCAAGCGGTCGCGCAAGCACCGTCGCTTCGCGCTCGCGCGCTCGAGGTCGAGAGCCGCCAGTCGGCGGTCGGACCCGCGGGCCAACTGCCCGATCCCAAACTCGGAATCGGTCTCGACAACTATCCTGTCTCCGGGCCCCCTGCATTTAGCTATGCGGGCGACAGCATGACGATGGCGCGCCTCGGCATTAGTCAGGACGTCCCCAATCTCGGCAAAAGGCGCGCCCGCACGGGCCGCGCCCTGGCGGATGTATCCGCCGCCGAAGCAGATCGGGCAGCCGAGCAACGCCGGGTCAGGGTTGCGACCGGCCGGGCGTGGATCGATCTTGCTTTTGCGGAGCGCAGACTTGCTGCGGTCGATAGCGCGGTTGCGAGACTCGGCCGATTGACGCCGGCGGCCGTATCGGGCGTGACCTCCGGATCGGCACGGCCGGCGCAGTCGCTCGACATTCGACAGGCCATCATCGCCCTTGAGGACCGTCGCACCGAAGTGGCGGCGGAAGTCGCCCGTGGCAGGGCCGCGCTCGCTCGCTGGACCGGGGACCCCGATCCGCACATCGTCGCGCCCCTGCCCGACTTCACCGTCAATCCGGCGGGATTGCGGGCGGCGCTCGACCGCCATCCCGGCCTGGGTGCTGCGCGGGCCCGCTCCCAGCTCGCCGAGGCAGGTGTCGGAATCGCCCGCGCCGAGAAACGACCCGACTGGGGATTTGACGTCGCCTTCCAGCGTCGCGCGCCCGCCTACGGCAACATGATCTCGATAGGCGCCACCGTCAGCTTGCCGCTATTCGCACAGAAGCGCCAGGATCCGATGATCGCCTCAAGCACCGCGGCCGCCGGCGCGGCATTCGCGGAGCAGGAAGACGTCCGCCGAGCGCTCGCCGCCGATCTTGAGGTCGGACTCGCCGATCACCTCATGCATCACGAGCAATGGCTGCGCTCCCGCGATACGCTGGTTCCGCTGGCGCGGCGGCGGCTCGATCTCGAGATTGCGAGCTACTCCGCGAGACGCGCAGGCCTGCTCGAAGTGATCCAGGCGCATACGATGTTGATCGATGCCGAGCTCCAGATGCTCGACCGCGAAGCGACCGTCGCCCGCGACGCGACCCGGCTCATGCTTTCCTATCAAGGCGATGCCCAATGACCATCGAACTCTCGCAGCGCGCCCGGCTGGCAATCGCCGCCGCCGCCATTGCGCTTATCGCGGGCGGTGTCGGCTATGGCCTCGCCCAGCTCGGGGCACCGTGGCCGAAGACGGCTGCCGAAGACGGCCGCAAGGTTCTCTACTGGTACGATCCGATGGTCCCCAGCCAACAGTTCGACAAGCCCGGCAAGTCCCCGTTCATGGATATGCCGCTCGTCCCGAAATATGCCGACGAGGCTGGCGCGGCCCCCGGGATCAGGATCGACCCGGCGCGAACCCAGAATCTCGGCCTGCGCGCCGTCATGGTCGAGCGCGGATCGCTTGCAAACAGCCTTACCGCGACGGGCGTGATCGACTTCAACCAGCGCGATGTCACGATCGTGCAGGCGCGCGCGCCGGGGTTCGTGCAGCGGGTCTACGATCGTGCGCCCGGCGATCGGGTTGCCGCGGGTGCTCCGCTTGCCGACCTTCTCATTCCCGAATGGGCGGGCGCGCAGACCGAATATCTCGCGGTCAGGCGGACCGGCGACCCCGCGCTCACCCGAGCCGCGCGCCAACGGCTGGCGCTGCTGGGCATGCCGCCGGGCACGATCGCCGCGGTCGAGCGCCGCGGACAGGCCCACGCCGTCGTGACCGTCTCGACACCGAGCGCCGGTGTCGTCCGCGCGCTGAACGTGCGTTCCGGCATGACCCTCGCCATGGGGCAAACGCTCGCAGAGGTGAACGGCCTCGCCACGGTGTGGCTCAACGCAGCCATACCCGAAGCCATGGCGACGCAACTGATGCCGGGGCAGCAGGTCAGCGCGACGCTGGCCGCCTTTCCAACCGAGCGCTTCTCCGGGCGGGTCGCGGCGATCCTACCCGACCTGCAAGCCGATAGCCGCACCCTGACCGCACGGATCGAGCTGCCCAATCGCGATGGGCGCCTGCGCCCGGGGATGTTCGCTACGGTCTCGTTCGGAGGACGCGACCGTCCCGCGCTGCTGGTGCCATCCGAAGCGGTGATCCGCACGGGCAAACGCACGCTGGTCATGCTCGTGCTGCCCGGCGGGCGTTATCAGCCCGCCGAGATCCAGGCCGGCATCGAGTCGGGTGGCCGAACCGAGATCCTCGCCGGATTGGCGGAAGGCGAGAAAGTCGCGGCTTCGGGCCAGTTCCTGCTCGACTCCGAAGCGAGCCTGTCGGCCATCAAGGCGCGACCCATGACCGCCCCTGCGGCAATGGCGCCGCAAAGCAGTTACGAAGCGGTCGGGAGGATCGAGAAAATCGATGGCACCGGCGTCACGCTCAGTCACGGCCCCGTTCCCGCGCTTCGCTGGCCGGCCATGACGATGCGCTTCAGGCTCGGCGCCCCCGCGCTTGCCCAGGGCTACAAGGTCGGCGACCGGGTCCACTTCGCCTTCGACCAGCAGCGGGAAGGTCCGACGCTGCGGCGGATTGCACGCGAGACCGGCCGGTGATCGCGCGCATTATCCGCTGGTCCGTCGCCAACCGTTTCTTCGTCGTGCTTGGCGCGCTCGCACTTGTCGCCGCGGGACTGGTTGCGATGCGCGCGACGCCGATCGACGCCTTGCCGGACCTTTCCGACACGCAGGTTATCATCCGCACCAGCTATCCTGGCCAAGCTCCGCAGATCGTCGAGAACCAGATCACCTATCCGCTCGCGACAACGATGCTGTCGGTCCCGGGAGCGAAGACGGTCCGGGGCTACTCCTTCTTCGGCGACAGCTTCGTCTATGTGATCTTCGAGGACGGCACCGACCTCTATTGGGCACGCAGCCGCGTGCTCGAATATCTCAATCAGGTTCAGGGACGGCTGCCCGAGAGCGCCCGCAGCGCAATCGGCCCCGATGCGACCGGGGTGGGCTGGGTCTATGAATATGCGCTGGTCGACCGGACCGGCAGACATGACCTCTCGCAGCTTCGCAGCTTGCAGGACTGGTTTCTGCGCTACGAGCTCAAGAGCCTGCCCGGCGTGGCCGAGGTGGCGAGTATCGGCGGCATGGTGAAGCAATATCAGGTCGTGCTCGATCCAGCCAAGCTTGCCGGTTTTGGCATCACCCACGCCCAGGTGATCGAAGCGATCCAGCGGGGTAACCAGGAAAGCGGGGGATCGGTGCTCGAAATGGGCGAGGCCGAATATATGGTTCGCGCCTCGGGCTACCTGAAGACACTCGACGATTTCCGGACGATCCCGATCAGAACCGCGCCGGGCGGGGTGCCGGTGACGTTGGACAATGTCGCGACGATCCAGATCGGCCCCGAGATGCGGCGCGGCATTGCCGAGCTCGATGGCGATGGGGAGGTGGCTGGCGGCGTTGTGATCCTGCGCTCGGGCGGCGACGCGCGGACGACGATCACCGCGGTCCAGGCAAAGCTGGCCGAACTTCGCAATAGCCTGCCCAAAGGTGTCGTGGTCGTCCCGACCTATGACCGCTCGCAGCTGATCGACGCAGCGATCGACAATCTATCACGCAAGCTCCTCGAGGAGTTCCTGGTCGTCGCCA
Organism: Sphingomonas koreensis; assembly: GCF_002797435.1. Classification (NCBI taxonomy): domain Bacteria; kingdom Pseudomonadati; phylum Pseudomonadota; class Alphaproteobacteria; order Sphingomonadales; family Sphingomonadaceae; genus Sphingomonas; species Sphingomonas koreensis. The sequence continues at coordinate 454,387 of NZ_PGEN01000001.1, forward strand.
TCGTGTGCGCGCTGTTCCTCTGGCACATACGATCGGCGCTGGTCGCGATCGTCACCCTGCCCCTGGGGGTGCTTGCCGCATTCATCGTGATGCGGTTCCAGGGGGTCAACGCCAATATTATGTCGCTGGGGGGCATCGCGATCGCCATCGGGGCTATGGTCGATGCAGCGGTTGTGATGGTCGAGAATGCGCACAAGCGGATCGAACACTGGGAGCATGACCATCCGAACGAACGGCTCGAGGGCACGGCCCGCTGGACCGTCATCACCCAAGCCGCGATCGAGGTTGGACCGGCCCTCTTCTTCAGCCTGCTGATCATCACCTTGTCGTTCGTGCCGGTGTTCACGCTCCAGGCGCAGGAAGGCCGGCTGTTCGCGCCGCTCGCCTTCACCAAGACCTACACCATGGCCGCCGCCGCGATCCTGTCGATAACCTTGGTGCCCATACTGATGGGATGGCTGATCCGGGGGCGGATCCGGTCGGAACAGGCCAATCCGATCAACCGCGTGCTCACGGCCGCCTATCGTCCCGTCATCGACTGGGTGCTCAAATGGCCGAAAACGACACTGCTGCTCGCGGCGCTTGTCTTTGCGACCACAGCCTGGCCGGCGTCCAGGCTGGGTGGCGAGTTTCTGCCAGCCATGAACGAAGGCGACCTGCTCTACATGCCCTCGGCGTTGCCCGGGGTGTCAGCTGCCAAGTCTGCCGAATTGCTCCAGCAAACCGACCGCATGATCAAGACGGTGCCCGAGGTTCAAAGCGTGTTCGGCAAGACAGGCCGCGCCGAGAGCGCGACAGACCCGGCTCCGCTCGAGATGTTCGAAACAACCATCCGGTTCAAGCCGCGCGATCAATGGCGACCGGGCATGACGCCGGAGAAGTTGATCGAGGAACTCGACCGTACGGTGAAGGTGCCGGGACTCGCCAATATCTGGGTGCCGCCGATCCGCAATCGTATCGACATGCTCGCAACCGGGATCAAGAGTCCGATCGGCATCAAGGTCTCGGGCGCTGATCTGGGCGCTCTGGACCAGGTCGCGCGCAATATCGAAGGCGTAGCGAAGTCCGTTCCCGGCGTGAGCTCGGCGCTTGCCGAGCGGCTGAGCGGCGGGCGTTATGTCGATATCGACATCGACCGTGCGGCCGCCGGACGCTACGGACTCAACATCGCCGATGTGCAAAGCATCATCTCGGGCGCGATCGGCGGCGAAAATATCGGACAGACCGTCGAGGGCCGGGCGCGCTATCCGATCAATGTCCGCTATCCCCGCGAACTGCGTGACAGCATCGGCGGTCTACAGAGACTTCCGGTGCTGACGCCCTCGGGCCAGCAGATCACACTCGGCGGCCTTGCGCGCATCGAGGTCGCCGACGGCCCGCCGATGCTCAAGAGCGAGAATGGCCGCCCCTCGACCTGGGTCTATGTCGATGTCCGCGGGCGCGACCTCGCTTCGGTTGTCTCCGACTTGCGGGCTGCGATCGGTCGGCAGGTCAAACTGTCACCTGGGGTCAGCATCGCCTATTCGGGTCAGTTCGAGTATCTCCAGCGCGCGGTCGATCGCCTCGAACTGGTCGTTCCCGCCACCCTCGCGATCATCTTCTTGCTGCTGTACCTGATTTTCCGGCGCCTCGGCGAGGCGGCATTGATCATGGGAACGTTGCCGTTCGCGCTGACCGGCGGCTTCTGGATCCTCTATATGCTCGGCTATCATCATTCAGTCGCGACCGGGGTCGGGTTCATCGCACTCGCCGGGGTCGCTGCCGAATTCGGCGTGGTGATGTTGATCTACCTTCGTCACGCGCTCGACGAGCAGGGACCCGAAGCATCGAGTGGCGATATCGCGGCCGCAATCCGCAGCGGCGCCTTGCTCCGCGTCCGTCCCAAGGCGATGACCGTCGCGGTGATCGTTGCCGGCCTGTTGCCGATCCTGATCGGTGCGGGCGCCGGCTCCGAAGTCATGAGCCGGATTGCTGCACCGATGATCGGCGGCATGGTGACCGCGCCGTTGCTCTCGATGTTGGTCATTCCCGCCGCTTATCTGCTGATGCAGGACAGAACCGCAAAACAAGTTCGACCCGAAGGAGAGTTGGCATGAAAATGACACCGTCTATCGCTGCGTGCCTTGCACTCGCGGTGACCCTCGCCGCCTGCGGCAAGCAGGAGCAAAAGACCGTTCCCGCAGACAAGGCGGCGTCCGCGCCGACCCCCGGGGCCGCGGCCGCCGCGATCATGCTTGGCAAGGGCGTCGGCACGGTCACAGCTCTCAATGCACAGACAGGCAAAATCACGCTCGATCATGGCGAAATCCCCGAACTGCAATGGCCACCGATGGAGATGGAATTTGCCGCCGACCCCAAGCTGCTCGCCGGTTTCAAGGCCGACGACAAGGTGGAGTTCGAGATGAGCTGGGACGGCCGAAGCGGAACGATCACGAAGGTCGCCAAGGTGCCTTGAGACGTCGCCATGCTCAGGATTGGAATTGCGGAAGCTCGCACGCCGGCAGGCGTGGGAGGTGCGTGCCGCATGAAAGCCGCCGCCGCAAATCCTGCGTGCCGGCCGCACAGCAACGCGCGCCGTTCGCCTACGGAACACGGGGCCCGGAATGATCCGCACCGGAAAAATCGAGGACGCAACGGGCCGGTCATGAGGGGTGCCGTCGGCGCCCGCGTATAGCATGAGAGGAAGGGCCGACCGCATGCTGCCGTCGATGCCCAGACGACAGGCGATGAACAAGGTCGAACAGTTTCTTCCAACTCCTGCCGCAGAGCAGCACCCTGGCCCCGCCTTCCCTGTTACGGGTATGCGGGCATGACGCGGCTGATCGCATCGCTGTTTGTCGCGCTCGCGCTGCTGGTTTCGCCGCTGGCGATGCCGAACGCCGCGGCCATGGCGCAGATGGCAACCTGTTCCTCAACGGGAGGTGAGAGCAGCTGCCCGGACATGGATGACAGGGAAACACCCTGCACGTCGGCCGCCTGCGTCAGCGTCTGTGTGCCTTTCTGCTTCTTGCCGGTCGCAAACGGCCGGCAGCTTCACCTGGCTGCCGCGAAAGTCACCAGCGGGTCGCCTGCCAGGCTGACCGGCATCACACCCGACGCCGAGGTCCGACCTCCACGCAATATCTCCGAGATGTGAACCATCACCATTTTTTCGGAGTATTATCATGAATATCTATTGGATCGCGGCCGCTTTGACGGTTGCAACACCCGCTGCTGCGCAAGTCGCTGACACCACCCATGCAGGGCACAACATGCCTGCGCCGGCCGACAAGGCGATGCCCGCGCATGCCGCAATGATGGCCAACGGCAAGATGAAGCCCGACGCCGACATGATGGAGCGTTGCAAGAAGATGCACGCCGCCATGCCCGCGAAGCCCGGCGCCACCCCCGACAAGAAGTAACAAGAGCCCCCGGGGCGGCGCATCCATCGCCCCGGGGGACTTTTTCCAAAAAAGATACGGCGCGGCCCGCCCCTTGGCGGCGCCCTTGCGACGCCGTGCAAAAGGACATCGACATGACACAATTGCTGGAACGGCGGATGCTGCTCCGCGCCGGTGCGCTCGGCGCAGCCGGAGTCTCGCTCTCGAGCCTCTTCCCGGCCTGGGCGCAAAGCGGCAGCCCCGGCATCCTTTCGACCCTCCCGACGCTGACTGGCGAAGATATTCATCTGAAGATCGCGCGCAGCCGCTACCTGGTCGGCGGTCGCGCGGGCCGTGCGATCACTCTCAACGGCGTGCTCCCCGCCCCGCTCGTCCGGCTTCGCGAGGGACAGAATGTCCGTCTGCATGTCGAAAACACCCTCGACGAGGAGACCTCGATCCACTGGCATGGGCTGATCCTGCCCTTCCAGATGGATGGGGTGCCGGGAGTCAGCTTCCCCGGGATCAAGGCCCGCTCGCTGTTCACCTATGAATTCCCGGTCAAGCAGAGCGGCACCTATTGGTATCACAGCCATTCGGGATTGCAGGAACAACTCGGCCATTATGGCCCGATCGTGATCGACCCCGCAGGCGCCGATCCGATCGGTTACGACCGCGAGCATGTCATCGTGCTGTCGGACTGGACCTTTCTCGATCCGCACCAGCTGTTCAACAAGCTCAAGCAGGAAGGCGGCTATTTCAACCGCCAGAAGCAGACGCTGGCGGGCATGATCGCGGGCGGTCCCGGCGAAAGGCTTTCTCCGTCGGAGCGCGCCAAATGGGGCAAGATGCGGATGGATCCCGCCGACATCGCCGACGTGTCGGCGACGACCTATACCTATCTGATCAACGGCCATGGCCCGCAGGAGAATTGGACCGGGCTGTTCCGCCCCGGCGAACGCGTCCGGCTGCGCATCATCAACGCGTCGTCGATGTCGATCTTCAACATCCGCATCCCCGGGCTCAAGCTCACGGTGGTCGGCGCGGACGGGCAGAATGTCCGGCCAGTGGAGGTCGACGAGTTCCAGATCGGAACCGCCGAAACCTATGATGTCATCGTCCGGCCAGACGAGGACAAGGCCTATAGCGTCGTCGCCGAATCGCTCGACCGGTCGGGTATGGGCTGCGCGACCTTGGCGCCGCGCCCTGGCATGGTGGCTGCGATCCCGCCGCTACGCGAACGCCCGACGCTGACCATGAAGGACATGGGCATGGGCGGCATGGATCATGGCGCACATGGTGCGGCGGCGGGTGGCGCCGCAGGGGCGATGGACCATGGCGCGATGAGCATGCGCGACAAGTCGAAGGTCCCCGAAAGCGTGACGGTCGGTGTCGGCGTCGATGCGATCGCCTTTTCGCCCGTCGACCGCACGGGCGACCCCGGCATCGGGCTCGACAATGTGGGTCACAAGGTCCTCACCTATCGCGACCTCATCTCGCTCACTCCCAATCCCGATCCGCGCCCGCCGGCGCGAACGATCGAGATCCATCTGACGGGCAACATGGAACGTTTCATGTGGTCGTTCGACGGCAAGAAATATAGCGACGGGGTCGAGCCGATCCGCTTCGAGCGGAACGAGCGGGCGCGCATCACGCTGATCAATCACACGATGATGACGCACCCGATCCACCTTCATGGGCATTTTTTCGAAGTCGTGAATGGGCATACCGGGCGGCAACCGCTCAAGCACACGATCAACGTGTTGCCCGGGGGCAAGGCGAGTTTCGATCTGACCGCCGATGCGCCAGGCGACTGGGCCTTTCACTGCCATCTGTTGCTGCACATGCACGCGGGGATGTTCCGCGTCGTCACCGTCCGTCCGCACGCGGGAGAAGGCGCATGAAATATCTTGCCGTCCTGATGCTTGCCGCCTTGCCCGCGCCGGCTCTCTCCGCCCAGGAAGTCGACCATAGCGGGCATGCCAAACCGGTCGACAACATGTCGCCAACCACCGATCCGCATGCGGGGCATTCGACGTCCGCCGCTGACGACGGCCACGTTGGACATCCGATGCCGACCACCAACGATCCTCATGCCGGTCACGCCATGCCGGGGCAGAGGTCCGACCCACCCGTGGCCGGCCCGTCAGCGGCGGCGCGAGGCGGCCCCGCCCATGCCACCGACGCCTTCTACGGTGAGGAGGAGATGGTGCGGTCACGGCGCCTGCTGATCAAGGAGAATGGCGCGCTCAACGCGGGGCAGATTCTGATCGACCAGCTCGAAACCACCATCGGCAAGGGAACCGAAACATATAGCTGGGATGCGCAGCTCTGGTACGGTGGCGACATCAACCGCCTGTGGCTCAAGACCGAGGGCGAAGGCCGCTTCGACGGGCGCGGTCCCGACGATGTCGAAGTCCAGGCGCTCTACAGCCGCGCGCTCGATCCCTGGTTCAATCTCCAAGTCGGTGTACGGCGCGACTTTCGCGCCGGTCCCGAGCGGACCTATGCGGTGGTCGGTATCCAAGGGCTCGCCCCCTATTGGTTCGAGGTCGATGGCTCGCTCTTTCTGTCCGACAAGGGCGAGGTCAGCGCGCGCTTCGAGGCCGAATATGACCAGCGCATCACCCAAAGCTTGATCCTGCAACCGAGCGTCGAATTCGAGCTCTCGGCGCAGGACATCCCCGAACTTGGCATCGGTTCGGGGTTGAGCTCGGCCGAAGCGGGCCTGCGGCTGCGCTACCAGATCGTCCCCGAGTTCGCGCCCTATATTGGCGTCACCTATGAGCGCGCTTTCGGCAACACCGCCGATTTCACCCGCGCGGCCGGCGGAAAGGCCGGCGGTTGGAATTTCCTCGTCGGCCTGCGCAGCTGGTTCTGATCAAAGAAGGAGAGTATCGATGAAACACAAAGTCACACTCCGCATCGCGCTCGCCGGCGCTTTCCTGCTCGCCGCACCGGCCAACGCCTTCGCCGCAGGCGATCTGATCGTACACCGCGACCCCGGCTGCGGCTGCTGTGGGGTCTGGGCGAAACAAATCGCGCAGCAGCTCGGGCGCAAGGCGACGATCTCGGACAATCCGAACCGGGCTGCGCTGGTGCAGCGGCTCGGCGTTCCGCCCGCGCTCGGATCGTGCCATACCGCGATCATCGACGGTGCAGTCATCGAGGGCCACATTCCCGCCGCCGATATCAAGCGCTTCCTTGCCGCGCGTCCGAAGGGGATGAAGGGCATTGCAGTCGGCGGCATGCCGCTCGGGTCGCCGGGGATGGAGGTACCGGGCCGCCGGCCTCACCCATATTCGGTTATGGCGTTCGGTCTGGGCAAACAGGCGCTGTTTGCAAAGCACTAACAACAACGCACCGGGGCGGCATGAAAAGTCGCCCCGGCACTCATCCGAGATATGGCGGACGGGAAATAAGACGGCCCGGCTCGCATCGGGGGTATACCGTCCCCCTCGCGCGCTCCTGCGTAGAAGTCAGGGCGTTAGTAGGCGATTTCTCTAATCAATGGGGCGGGCCGCCAGTTTTGACAGCCGCCTCGGCAAATCGGCGGCTATCTTGCGTTGCTGATGGGGTCGCGCCTTTTCCAGCTTCGGCACTCTGGCTTGGTACGCCCACATGCTCGGCACCAGCCGGTCCGGCCATCGAACGAGCAGACTTCAACACAGGGCGATTTCACCGGATTTCAACCGTAAGATGGGCGAGTTCGTGCACGGGGCGCAAGCGCTGGCGGATCATCTGCTGATCGACGCCGGGTCTTCCCACGACGCTTACGATGCCAGCATGTGCCTCAGGTCCGATGCGCCAGACGTGAAGATCAGTGATGCGAGCACCGTCAGCACCATTCAGCAATTCACGAACCTCGGCCGCGACATGCTCATCGGTCGTGTCGAGGAGCACTGATGCCGTATCGCGCATGAGCAACCACGACCATCGCGCGATAACGACTGCACCGACGATACCCATGACCGGGTCGAGCCATACCCAGCCGAGATAACGACCGGCAAGAAGCGCGGCGATAGCCAGCACGGAGGTGAGCGCATCTGCGAGAACGTGGGCATAGGCGGACCGCAGATTATTATCTTGGCTCTTCACTCCCGATCCATGGACGTGATCATGATGATTGTGATGACCGTGCGAATGCCCATGCCCGTGTGAGTGGCCGCCGGACAACAGGAATGCGCTGACGATATTCACGCCCAACCCGACGATGGCGATCACCGTCGCTTCGCTGAAGGCGACGCGGATCGGTTGGTAAAGCCGCAGGATGGATTCGGTCCCGATGCCTAGCGCGACAAGCCCCAGCACCAACGCCGATGCGAACCCGGCAAGATCGCCGACCTTGCCAGTACCAAAGCTGTAACGCCGGTCGGTCGCGTGGCGCTTGGCATAGGCGTACGCTACTGCGGCCACGCCCAACGCACCTGCGTGCGTCGCCATATGGAAGCCATCGGCGAGCAGGGCCATAGAGCCGGTCAGATAACCGGCTACGATCTCTCCGACCATCATCACACTGGTGAGCGCGACAACCCACAGCGTGCGCCGCGCATTATCGTCATGCGAAGAACCCAGGAACACATGGTCGTGTGCGAGAGCATCAAATTCGAGTTGAGTTCCCACTATTATCCTACTTCACGTATCGACGGATGACCGTCATCAGTTCGTCCGCGCCCTTTGCTCGCTCAGCGTCCGACAGGCCCGCTTTGGCGACATGCTCCTGAAGATGGTCGATGACGATTTCATCGAGCAATCCGTTCACCGCTCCGCGCACGGCGGCGACGAGGTGGAGGATGTCGGCGCAATTGGCATCGCGTTCGAGCCCGCGCTCCACGGCGGAAACCTGCCCCGCAATGCGCTTTACGCGTGCAAGCAAATCGCCCTTCTGTTCGGTTAGATGTCCCATAGGATACCCCCCTAGCCTATATCGGAGAGCATGCCTATTGAGATTGCCCTCGTCAAGCGGGCATCAAAGTGCCCGCTCGGCTATCCACCCCATGGATGAGACAGGTTCTAGAATTATCTGGGGCTGCCTGAATGCCACCGTGAGGGCGCGAAGCCGACTCCACATGATGTGGGTGAGTTTGTGACGTAGGCCGTCGTAGGGTATGATCAAATGCAGTTGCCCACAGTTCATACGAATAGTTCACGGATGCATCTAGGTTACTGACATTGCTAATAAAAAATGGTTTAACGCGGCGCCTCTTAATCAGCGGGTCCTAGGTTCGAGCCCTAGTGCGTCCACCATTTTCGCAAATTAAAACAGTTACTTAATGAAGGTCTGGTGCGGCAGCGCGGACCAGCGCGATTTCCCTTCTAGCCGCTCTAGCGGCTCATGGCAGCGCTACACCCCCGGCAGCAAGTGGGTGGTTAGCTGCCGTTGTCCGTGGGCGGTCTTCGAGTTGCCGCGCGTCCCAATCTGCCGAGCACATAGCCTGCGACGGCACCAATACTCGGCCAGAGCGGTCCGAACACAAATTCTAGTGCGCTGGTAGAACGCAGGCTCTCGGGGTGCTGCGCCTGCCATATCCAGACGTACACAAACGCGACGATGGGGATTGCCAGCAGCATCAAGCAACCAGACCGCTCGCGCGACGCAATCATGCCGATAGCAAGTCCGGCAAGCGCTCCTAATACCAGCATGGCTTCGATAGTCATGACATCAACGAAGAGCGTCATGTCCGCAACGGGGTCGTTTGCAGTAGTTTGAGACAGCACCCCACGCCCGGGGGCGCAGGGTGCTGGGAGCGTCAGGCGTCGGAAGAAGGCTCCTGCCCCGCTGCTGGTCCCGATGTTCTAGTAGTGTGAGAGGTCGGTGGCCTCAACCCTCGGGGCGGCAGGATATGGAGAACCTCGGCGCTATCTGAATACGAGCGCCCAAATCTCGCCCTAGTCCTCCTTTTCTGGCTGCTGCAATTCATCTCGACCGCGCTGATCGATGGCTGGATGGCAGTGATCGCCTGGACCCATCGCTGAGCGCGAGGCGCAGCGGCTTGGCGACATTGCCAGAGGGGGATTTCACTATGGCCAATAAGATGCGTGCGACAATCTTCATCGAGCCGGTCGGCGTGGTCGAGAAGCTGGGCTCGGCCGTGCACGGCTGGGAGGCGATCGGCGGCGGACTTCGGCGGCGATTGGACAATTTCGTGGGGTAGGCCGCAGCGGTAATCCGCGCGATTCCCACTACGCTGGACCGCCAGAGGCTTCGCCAAACTGTCATATGGTGCGGTTACCGGCCGCGGCGTGGCACGAACCAGTCCTGTGGCGAACGATGACGCGCGCGACTGGGTCGCCATCCGGCGCGCGGTGGCGCGCTATGTCCAGCATCGCGCCGGGCGTGGCGACGTCGCGGACGATATTGCCCAGGAGGTGCTCGCGCGGCTGATGCAGCTCGCCGAGACCGAGCAGATCGGCAGCATCATGGCGCTTGCCTTCCGCATCGCCGACAATCTGCTGATCGATACCTATCGCCGCGAACGTCGCTTCGACAGCGACCTCGATGCCGAATGGCAAAGCGATGCGCCGTCGCCCGATCGGGTGCTCGATTCGCGCGCGGCGATGATCGTGTTTCAACGCTGCCTGCGGGCGATGCCGCCGCTGCGCCGTGAGGTGCTGGTGCGCCGCCGCCTGCATCAACAAGGGTGCCGCGAGATTGCCGATGCGCTTTCCCTGACGCCCAAGGCGGTCGAAAAACATATTACCCGCGGGCTGGCCGATCTGCGGCGGGCGATGACCCGAGCCGGGGTCGAGATCGGGGAACTACCATGATCGCCGCTGATCTTCGCGCGATCGACGAGGCCGCTGCGTTGTGGGTACAGCGTATGGCGCTGCCGGTACAGGACAGCACCACCGCCGCCGCGTTCGATCGCTGGATCCTCGATGATCCGCGCCATGTCGACAGCTATGCGCGGATGGCGCAGCTATGGCAGTCGGACGGGCTGCGCCGGGCGCTGGCAGCGAATGATTCGCCCGATGCAGCCGGCATCGCGCCGCGCCTGCCAGGCGCCGCGCATCGGCTATGGCGGCGCGCGGCGCTGATGATCCCGGCGGTCGCGGCAGCGGTGCTGCTACTGATCGTCGCGCCGCCGCTGCTCCGTGATCCACTGCGCTATGCCGCCCCGGCGGGGGAGATGCGCGCGGTGACGCTACCAGATCGCTCGCGCGTGCGGCTGGCACCGGGCGCGCAAATCGCGGTGCGGATCACCCCCTGGTCGCGCGACGTGACGCTCGAACGCGGCCAGGCCTTTTTCGACATCGCGCATGAACGTGTACGTGGCTTCGCGGTCGATGCCGGAACCGCACGGGTCAGCGTGCTCGGCACCGCATTCGACATCGACCGGCTGGACGGCGAGGCGGTCGTGCGCGTCTATCGCGGGACGGTCAGCGTCGGGGCCGGCGCGGGGCGGCAATGGCAGCTGTCGGCCGGCTCGGGCATCGCGCTGCGCGGCGGCAACGCGATCACGATCGACGGCATCACCGGATCGCATCCCGACTGGGCCGATGGCTGGTTCGACGCCAGCAACACTCCGATCCGCCAGCTGATCGCGCACCTCAATCGCGGCGCGGCGGTACCGGCGCGGCTGGCCGATCCCATGCTGGGTGAGTTGCAGGTGACCGGGCGCTTCCGCCTGTCCGATCCCGAAGACGCGCTGGCGGCAGTGGCGGCGATCCATGACCTCAAGCTGCACCGCGATGCGCACGGTCTGGTATTGTCGCGATGACTCGCGACCATGTCACAAAAGCGGAAAATCTTCGTCATCTTATTGTAATATAATAATTTTGTCGGGTTTTCGGTCTGTCTCCGTCCCTCGGGCATCTCGGTTGCAATACCAAAGGGGGGTTCATGTTTTCGAAATTCCGTAACGGCGCCGGCCTGTCGGCGCTGGCGCTGGCGTGCGCGGTCACGGCGGGCATCGTCCAGCCGACGACGGCGCGCGCGGCCGAACGCAGCTTCAGCTTCGCGATTCCCGCACAGGATCTGGCGAGCGCGGTGCGCGCCTTCTCGCGCACCACCGCGATCCAGATCGCAGCCTCGCCCGAGGCGCTGCGCGGGCGCCGCAGCCGGCCGATCCAGGGCATGATGTCGGCGGAACAGGCGCTGAAGCGGATGCTCGACGACACAGGGCTGGAGGCAGTCCGCCAGGGCAGCGGTTTCGTGCTGCGTCCGGGCCGCGCGCCCACACCCGCGGCGGCGGCGGTCGCCGCACGCGCGCCCAGCGCACCGATCGCCGCCCCGGTAGCGGAGGCGGCGCCGGATGAAGTGATCATCACCGGCTATATCGAGGCGGTGCAGCGCTCGCTCGACAAGAAGCGCAAGACCGATGTCGTGTCGGATACGGTCAGCGCCGATGACATGGGCAAGCTGCCGGCAAACAATGTCGCCGAATCGTTGGCGCGGATGCCCGGCGTCAACGCGGTGCGCGATGCGACGACCGGCGAAGGCGATCGCGTCACGGTGCGCGGCCTGTCGACCGAGCTCAACAACTATTCGATCAACGGCGTGCGGTTGGGCGGCGCCGGATCGCGTGACGATGTCTTCTATCGCGGCGTACGGTTGAGCGTTCTGCCGCCCGACGGGATCAAGGAAATCACCGTCTTCAAGTCATTGACCCCCGATCGCGACGGCGATGCGCTCGGCGGGTCGATCGATATCTCGACCCCCACCGCGTTCGATCAGGCAGCAACCTATTTCCGCCTGTCGGGCGAGGGGTCGCTGCTCGACAAGTTCGATCATCCGTTGTCGGGCCAGATCTCGGGCGCGGCATCGCGCCAGTTCAGCGACAATTTCGGCATATTCGTCGCCGCCAGCTGGAGCCGACGCAAGTCGCAGTTCGAACAGAATGGCGTCGATGGCGACAACCAGCCCGACCGCTGGTACGCCGACAGCGAAACGCTGGGCTGGGACCCCAACCGCTTCGTGATGCGCGGCATGGATCTGGGCGTGGGCGAAACCGATGTCCGCCGCTGGGGGGTCAACGGCAGCGCCGACCTGCGCTCCGACAATCACGACCTGCATCTGCGCGGGCAGTATAACCAATATCGCAAGAAGCAGTTTCTCAACCGCCTGAACTTCCGCAACGACGTCAGCCGCAACTCCACCCGGCTGGTTCAGGTGAATCCCGATGACGGGTCGCTGGTCCAGCCCGATGCCACTATCGTGGGCTATGACGCGAAGCTCGGGCGCATCTACGGCTACACCACCGCGCAGATCGTCGATCGCGACCGCGACGGACGCATCACCGACGCCGACCGGTCGTCGCGCTCCTTTTACAGCCTGTTTGGCAGCTCGGGTACCTGGGATCCGCAGGGGTTCCGCCTTCGCCGCTTCTGGGAGGCGAAGAACGAAACCGGCAGCCTGGCCTCGGCCAATGTCGGCGGCGTATCGCGCTTCGGCACGGTCCGCATCGACTATGACGTCTCCTATTCGCAGTCGGAGGACAATCTCGACGACGGCTATGAGATGGAATTCCGCAGCGACAAATATGGCTGGCTCGGCAATCGCGGTGTGTTGTTCAGCAGTGCGGAGGATGTCCGCTTCCCCAAATGGCTGCTGAACGATGCGGGCATGGCGGCAATCCAAAACCCTGCCGAATATGGGTTCAGTGGCCTGGAAGGCGAAGTCGGCGGCAGCAGCGAAAAGCTGTGGCAGGCGCAGATGAACGTCGAATGGCGCCCCGAAACCGGGCTGCTCGAATCGCTCAAGGCGGGCGGCAAGTTCTACAATTCGCGCCGCCGCACCTATCAAGGGTCGTTCCTAGATCTCAATGCCAATGGCACGCTTGCCAGCTTCTCGGCTTTTCACGGGCCTGAAGTGAACAGCCTGTTCGGCGGCGCCTATTCGGGGCTGTACCGGCTGGGCACCACTATTGAAAATGAAGCGATGCTGGCCGAGCTGCAACGCGCCGAGCGCGGCGAAAGTTCGGTGTTCGACGGCTTCGCGGTCGATCCCGCCAACGCCACCTTGTCGGACGAGGATAGCTTCCGCTTCGAGGAGCGGGTCATTTCCGGCTATGCCATGGCGACCGCGCGGCTGGGCGATGTCCGCGTCATCGGCGGCGTGCGGATGGAGGCGACGCGCAACACGATCGAGGCGTGGAATGTCGATCCGGTGCGCGGCACCCGCTTTGCCAATGACCGGTCGAGCTTCGTCAACTGGCTGCCCTCGGTCCATGTCATCTACGACCTCGACCGCAAGACCAAGCTGCGCGGAGCGCTGTGGACCAGCTTTGCCCGGCCCGACATCGCGCGGATGAGCTCGGCGCGCAATTACAGCTATGATCAGGATCCCGATGGCGACGGCGTGGTCAACCCGCTCAACCAATGGGTGCTGATCGGCATCGAACAGGGCAATCCCAACCTGAAGCCGCTGCGATCGACCAATTTCGACATTTCATTCGAACATTATGCCGGTCGCGGCGGCGCCTATTCGGCGGGGCTGTTCTACAAGAAGATCGAGAACTTCCTGTTCCGTTCCTCCTCCAGCAACATCCGCGACGGAACCACGGGCGAGAATACCGATCCCACCGGTGTCCTGGTGTCGATGCCCAACAACGGCAAGTCGGCCGAGGTCTACGGCATCGAACTCAACGCGCAGCAGTTGCTCCACTGGCTGCCCGGCGTGTTCGGATCGCTCGGCATCGGCGGCAATCTGACGCTTCAGCGGTCCAAGGCCGTAACGGGCCTGTCCTGGCACCCCGCGGGGTACAAGCTGCCGCTGATGGAGACGCCCGAAACCATCGCCAATGTCCAGCTGTTCTGGGAGCGCAAGGGCTGGGAAATCTATGGCGCCTGGAATTACCAGTCCAAGATCCTGTCGGGCATCCAGGATTTCGGCAACGACCCTTATCAGCAGGGCTATGAATTCATCGACCTGACGCTGCGCCGGACCTTCCTCAAGAAATCCTCGGTCCAGCTTCAGGTCCGCAACCTGCTCGACGGGCACACCTATTGGCAGACGGTGTCGTCGAGCCAGGGGGCAAGCCGCGCCTATATCAAGAATGGCCGGACGATCTCGCTCGGCATCAACCTGATCCTGTGATGGAGCATCCGATGCGACCGATCCTCGCCCTCGCACTCTGTTCGCTTGCGCTGCCGACCCTGTCGGCAGCGCAGGAAGCGCCCCCGGCGCTGGCCCCGGCCAGCGTCGCGCCCGAACGCATCATCCTCAACCTCACCGCGCGCCCGGCGACCGAAATGGCGGTCACCTGGCGCAGCGCCCCGGGATCGGCAGGGGTGGTCCAGTTCGCCCGCGCCACCGCCGGGCCGGATTTCGTCAAGGCGCCGCAGCAGATCGCGGCGACCACTGACGACGCGACGCTCGACGTGCAGGAACAGGCCGGGTTCCGCGCCGCCTACCATTCGGCGGTGATGACCGGGCTGGAACCGGACAGCGTCTATGCCTATCGCGTCGGCGATGGCCGCAACTGGTCCGAATGGTTCCAGTTCCGCACCGCCGCCGCGACGCCGCGCCCGTTCCGCTTCATCTATATGGGCGACATGCAGAATGCGATCCTGGCGGAAGCGTCGCGCACCTTGCGTATGGCATTCCGCCAGGCCGGCGACGCGGCGTTCGTCATCCATGCCGGCGATCTGGTCAACCGCCACGCCGCCGACCGCGAATGGGGCGAATGGTTCGCCGCTGGCGGGTTCCTCTATGCCCAAACACCGCAAATGCCGACGCCGGGCAATCATGAATATGTAAAGGATCCCGCCGCGCGCGCCGGATCGTCGCTGACCGGTCAGTGGCGGCGTCAGTTCACCCTGCCCGACAATGGTCCGACGGCGGTGCCGGAGGGGACGGAGACCAACTGGTACACCGATTATCAGGGATTGCGGCTCATATCGGTCGATGCACCGCAACTCGACCGCAACGAGGCGGGGCGCGCGGCGACCATCGCCTGGCTCGACGGGCTGCTCGCGCGCAATCCCAATCGCTGGACGGTGATCTTCCTCCACTTCCCGCTCTTTTCGAGCGATCCCGATCGCGACAATCCCAAGGTGCGCACTGCGCTCAAGCCGCTGATCGACAAGTATAAGGTCGATCTGGTGCTGCAGGGGCACGACCATGGCTATGCACGCGGCGCGGTCGGCCCGCACGGACCGGCGGCGGACGATCGCGGCTCCACCTATGTCGTCGCGGTCGCCGGGCCGAAAATGTATGAGGTCGGCAAGCTCGACTGGGCGCGCAAGACCGCATCGCGCACGCAAAGCTATCAGGTGATCGACGTCACCCCGACCCAGCTCAGCTACCGCGCCTATACCGCCACCGGCGAACCGCTCGACAGCGTGACGCTGCGCAAACGCTGACCCTGCGCGGCGGCTCCTTGGTATTAGAGCACGGAACTACGTTTGTGCCGGCGATCCTCTGAATGGCACCAACGCACTATTCACACGGTAAGCACTATCAGCACGTCGATGCATTCGAGCACAGCCTTCCGCGCGGTGGCGGAGAATCCCATTTATAGGTTCATGCCTAGAAGTCGGCCGCCAGGAAGAGCAGGGCCCGTCGCTTGTCGGTCAGCCCGTAACTATTGCTGCCGACGATGTTCCACGCGAAGGTGTTCGTCACGTTGGCGACTTGGAAGCGCAGCGTCGCAGGCGCAGTGCCGATCTTGAACCGGTAGCGCAGACCCAGATCGATCAGCGTGTAGCCCGGCACGAACACCAAATTGTCGCGCGAGGCGGCGCGGCGACCGAAGTTCGCGATCGCGCCGTCGATGGAAAAACCTGGTAAGAAGCCGGGTCGCCATTCGGCATTGGCACGCAGCACACGCGCCGGCTGGTTGAGCGGGATCTCGCCGACGCGGCCCAACTCAACCCCTTGCCCGGTCACGCGCGGCCGCATGAGCACTGCGCCCGCGATCAGGCTGACACTGTCGATCGGACTTCCCGCCAGGCTGATTTCCGCCCCCTTATGCCGGACGTCGCCAAGGATGGCGAAGATGTTGGCTTCGTCGGTGTTGAAGTACGGCTTGCGGACGTCGAATACCCCAGCGACCAGCTTCATCCGCTTGTTGAGCGTCCAGCGAATGCCTGCGTCGGCCTGGCTCGTCCGGATCGCCGGCAGCGCCTCGTTGCGGTTGGCGGCGTTGATCGGCGCGATCCCGCTCTCCTCGAGGCCGCGCGTATAGCCGACATAGAGCGCGATTCCGTCCGAGAGAAAGCCTGCCGCGGCGACATTGAACAGCCATGGCCGGTCGCGTCGCTCGGCATTCGGCGCTGCGCCGGACAGATCGACGGTCTTGCGATAGTCGGTTCGTTGCACGCCGAGGCTGAGCTCACCGACGTTGCGCCAGCGCCCTTCGTAGGCGACACCGAAGGTCGCTTGCCGCACCCGGTCCTGCGTCTGCTCCCCAAACAGGAACGATGCGGGCTCGGCCACCGGCACCGGATCGCCGAGCCGCCGCGGGCCGAAATCCAGCGCCGCCGCGCCACCGCCATAGCGGCTGTCGAGCTGGCGTGCGCGCACCGATGCGTGCAGCGTGTGGAGCCGGGGACCTTCTCTGAAGCTCCGGCTTACCCGAAGCTCGCCGCTTGTCGAAGCATAACGCTGTCCAGGATCCGCGATGACCTGTTCGGTCGTGATGCCGTCGCCGGTGGTGCCGACGAACAGCTCGGCGAAGTTCTGCAGGTTCTCGGCCGAGGAGCGGAAGACACCCCCCGAAACTGCCCAGCTCTCGCCGATCCGCGCCTTGAGAATCGTGCCGACGTTGATGCTGCGGCTGTCCCGGATGGCCCATTTCTGGCCGAAATAGCGTCGTCGTGGCGCCGGCGGCGGCTCGAAGGCGCCGGCCGCGATGATGGTCGGCGCGACCTGCTCGTCTCTGCCGATCGACATCGACCAGAAAGGGATGATCTCGACACCGTCGCTCGGACGCCAGCGCGGGATGACGGCGAAGCGGCTATAGTGCGCATCCGATCCGTCATAATATTCCTCATGCGCATAGGAGGCGCTCAGGGCGACGCCAAGCTGCCGCCCAAGAATCGGCAATTGCGCATCAACTTCGATCGACGGCGCGCCATAGGCGAGGCTTCCCGCCAGAACACTCACCAGCCGCTTGTCGCCAACGGGGCGCAGGCGATAGTCGACGATGCCGGTCGGCGCCGGAAACGGGTAGCCCTGCGCGCTCAGACCGACGCGAATGGTCGAGCCCTCCACCAGGCGCTGCGAGATCACGCCCTGGCGGTCGATATAGACGCCTTCGAGCCGCACATTGCCGGCGGTCACTGGCGAGAAGCCGCGGACCTGGCTTGGCGAGTAAAGCCCAATGCTCTCGTTGCCGACCGACGATCCGAACGCGTCCTCGGCCTCCGTCACCGCATTGTCATTCGCGCGTTGGGCCACGGCAGGCGCGGCGATCGCGATCGCGCCGCAGGAAGCAAAGACCGCGTAGCTCAGCCGCACATCAGGTCCCTCCCCTCCGCGCTTCGGCGCAGAGCGTGTCCGCGAATTTCGGCGCAAGGGCAAAATCCGCCTTCCCGAAGGGGCGATCGCGGAAGAGATAGCCGTAGTAGAAGGTCCGGATGCGCTTGTGGAACGCGCGAATGCAATCCTGGTAGGCGAGTTGCCCCGACAGATCGGTGTCGGCGAGCCGCGTGAGCAGCGCCTGCACGCCAACCGAGGGCAGCACCCAGCCAAACGCCCGGCCGGCGGCATCGCGCGCCTCGAGACCTTCGCGATACGCACGGACCTGCTCTGCCACGCTCTCGTCGCCATTCTGGTGGAAGGCGAGATACCATTTATAGTGGAACGCGTGGCCGAGCGGCGCTGAATCGGCCCATTCGGGATGCTTGGCGTAGAAGCGCCGCATCGTATCGTTGCGCGGAATATCCCAGGCGCGGTTCACTGCCTCGCGCTGAGCGAGCGCGATTTCGGCACCCTGGTTCACCGGGATCGCCTGGTTGATCGCGACGTTGGCAAGCGTTGGGACGATGAGCACCAGCACCAGCCAGGCCGCTGCCAGTGTCGCCGCGTTGGCGACCGAACTCCAGCGCAGCCGCCCCACCAGAACGGCGAGCCCGATCCAGAACAGGAGATAGGCGGCGATCATCGCCAGCACGATCACCATCGTGCTCGCAGCGACGCCCTCCATCGCGGCCGCGAACACGAAGGGCACACCGAGTACCAGCCAGAGCAGCGCGAAGCGAAGCAGCGTCCTGCGACGCCACAGCGCCCGACCTCCTTTAGGCAGCGCCTCGAGCGCACGCTGTCGTCCCGCCTCGCGCTCGCCTGATACGAGATCGTGGAACAGCGCGATGACGAACAGCGGCGCCAGGAACACCAGCACGAAGGCGAAGTCGAATCGGCCCGGCAGCGCCAGCTCGGGATTGAAGGTATCGCCGTCGTAGATCTGTGCCTCCAGACCCAGCGCGCGGACGCGCAGGATGTAGGGCGAGACGTCGCGCATGCCCAGCGCCGCGAAGGCGAGCGGCGCAGGCGCGTCCCAGGTCGGATGGAAACTGTAATAGGCAGCGCTGCCGGCGTCCTTGGACTTGTCGACCCAGGCGGCGATCGCATTGATGTCCTCCGCCTGAGCGGCTGGGATGGCGGCAATCGCGGCGCGCTGACGCGCCACCTCGGTCATCCCTGCCGCCAGTGCAGCTATCGAGAGCAGGCCGAGTAACGCGAGCGCGACGACGCTGAGCCGCTGCCGGAACAGCAGGCGGAGTTCGTGGGCAATAAGGGTCATCGGCGGGCTCCCAGGCGACGGGTGGCGATCAGGAGCAGCAGGGCTGCCGCAGCCAGCCAGGCCAGAATGATCGTGAGGCTCGGCAAGGCGCCCCGCGCGAGGTCGGCACCCCGCGGCGCTTTGAACGCGAAGTCCGGCATCGCAGTCCAGTTGCGGGCCTCAACACGCTTGCGGCGGTCGGCACCGGCATCCTGCGCGGTATCGTCCGCATAGCTGACATTGTCCGCCTGCAGCTTGTTGAGCCGCTGAACCAGGTCGTAGCGATAAGCTTCAGCTTGTTCGAGAAACCGCCGGTGCCCGGAGAAGTCGGTGCCTGCCGCGGCCATCGAAAGCGACCGGATCGCAATGGCTGGACTGAGCAGGCCCGCCGTTTCGACCACTGAGTTCTGCCGCTCCTGCGCCGCGTAGCTCTCGCCGGCGTAACGGTCGAACAGCTCGGACGTCATCCGCTCGCCTTCCAGGCCAAGGATGCCCTTGTAGTTGACGGGCAGGTCCTCGACCCGCGTGACGCCGTAGCGGTCGAGCACCGATTGCTTGAATTCCGCGAAGTGCGGATCGTCCGGATTGTGGCTGTCGCCCATCTTCCTCAAGTCGCGGGCGATCGCGATGTCGGTCTGTAGCCGGTTCTGGAGCGGGATTGCCGCATTGGCCACGTCGGGCGCGGCGCGTGGCAGAAGCACCACCACGACGGCCCACAGCGCCACCAGCGCGAGCAGCGCATCGCGGCTGCGACGGACCAGTGCCGACACGAGCAGGATCACGACCACCCACAATGCCAGATAGGCGAAATAGCCAGTCGCGATGGTCAGCATCGGCAATGCGAGCGCGCCGGGCTGGCCGGCAATGAGCACGAAGCCGATCATCGCCGGCAAGCCGGCCAGCATTGCCACCGCGCCCAGCGCTACGAGCTTGCCGCGAACCACCTGCCCGCGCCCCACTCCCTGCAGCATCAGGAGGCGCAGCGTTCCGCGCTCGGTCTCCCGCGCGAGCGCGCCATAGCCGAGGAAGATCAGCAGCAGCGGTGCCACCACCTGCAGCACGAAGGCCGGAGTCAGTTGGCCGAAGCGGACCAGCAGGGAACTCTGCCGAACGTCGCCGAAGTTGGCCGTGTTCTGCCGGTGCCCTTCCAGGAACATACTGTTTCCGGTGAAGGCATCGACGCCGGGATCGAACGCCGCAAGCGGCCCCAGCGGCCGGAAGATGAAGGTGCCGTAATGGACCACGCGATGGGGATGCCGGTCCGGCTGAGCGTCGAACGCCGCGTCCGCTGCATGCGCATGCCGGGCGCGCAACTCAGCGATGCCGCGCTGGTGCGACCAGCTACTGGCCACGGCAACCAGCGTCAGCAGCACGAGCAGAACGAACGCGATCATGGCGACACGGTTGCGCGTCATCAGACGAAGCTCGTCGCGCGCGATAAGGCGGGTCGCGCTCATGCTGCCAGCGGCTCCCCGCCGACCTGGAAGCGGGCATGAAGCGCACGCACATCGAACCGTTCGGGACCGCTGGCCGCGACCTCATCGGTGACACGCCCGTTCTCGAGAAAAGCGATCCGGTCGGCTACGTCGGCGGCGGAGAGCAAGTCATGCGTCACCATCAGCACCGCGGTGCCGCGATCGCGCACCTGCGCAACCAGCGCGTTGAAGTCCGCAGTCGCCCGCGGATCGAGGCCGGACGTGGGCTCGTCGAGCAACAGCACCGGCACCCGGCGCAGCAGCGCGACCGCGATCGCCACCTTCTGTCGCATACCCTTCGAGAAGCCACCGAGCCGCTGATCCCACGCTTCCTCCTGCAGACCCGCCGCTGCGAACGCCTCGGTGATGTCGCGCCGCGCATGCTGCTCGCCCGAAAGCGCGAGCAAATATTCGGCATTTTCCGTGGCGCTCAGATGCTCATAAAGCGCAACATTTTCGGGCAGATAGGCGATGCGACGGCGCGCGCCATCCGGATCGCTCCCGGGATCGACGCCGCACACAAGGATCGTGCCCGATTGCGCCCGCACGAAGCCGAGCAGCGCTGCAAGCGTGGTCGACTTGCCTGCGCCATTGCCGCCGAGCAGCGCGGTAATGCTGCCCGCCGGAACGGAAAGCGTGAGGCCGCGCAGAACCTCCTGCGCGCCATAAGCGAGGGACACATCCTGCAGCAGGACGGACGCTTGATCTTGCGGCATCATGATCTCCAAATCAGGTTCGCTGGAAAAGGGCTGCTCACTCGCGCCTTCGTCAAAGCCGCAGCTTCAAGGTGGCGAGCGCAGTGCGGGGCGCCCCCGGCAGAACCCACAGCCGGGCATAGGAATTGACGAAATAGGTTTCGTCGAAGAGGTTGCTGACGACCACGGATGCTTCGACCTTGTCGGTCAGCGCATAGGATCCGAACAGACGCACGGTGGTGTAGGCGGGAAGCTCAAACGTCGTTCCCACCTCGCCAAGGCGAGAGCTCACATGCAGGGCCGCAACGCCGATCTTCAGGTCGCGCTCAGCGACGTTGAAGCGGCGCGACATCTGGGCGCTGAGCGTGTGCTTGGGCACATTGAGCAATCGGTCGCCGGGGCTGATCGCGACTCCGTTGGCGTTGCGCGTGCCCGAAACGACCTCCGCGTCGAGATAGGTATATGAGAACAGCCCGTCGATCGCCCCAGGCAAGCGCCCCGCCAGCTCGAACTCGAAGCCCTGGCTCCGCGCCTCGCCGACTGCGATCGAGAAGCCGGGATTGGCGATGTCGCTCGTCAGGATATTGCCTTTGGTCAGCCTGAACAGCGAAGCCGTTCCCGTCAGCCCCGCTACGCTCAGCTTGGCGCCGAGCTCGATGGAGCGCGATGTCTCCGGATCGAACGTGTCACCAGACACGCTGGCGCCCGTGTTCGGGCGGAAGCCCTCGCCATAGGCAGCGTAGAGGCTGAGGGGTTCAGCGACATGCCAGACCATGCCGGCCTGGGGGCTGATGCGCGATTCCGACTGGCGGGCGACCGTCCCGTTCAGGCGATTGGTGATCGACTGCTTGAACGCATCGTAACGTGCGCCGACCCGTATCTCGAGGCGTTCGCCGATCCGGATCTGATCTTGGACATAGGCGCCCCAGGATCTTTGCTCGATCGTCCGATCGTTGATCGGGTTCAGCGTCGGCGTGGGATAGCGGCCATAGACGGGATCGAAGATATCGATCTCGAAGCCCTGCTGAGCAGTGGGATTGGTCGACAGCAACGGCGCACGATAGCCGCGGACCAGCAAGTCGGTGTCGAATTCGTCACGGTCCGCGCCGACGATCACGCGGTGCAGACCCAGCGGCCCCTCGAAGCGGCCGCTAAGCTCGGCACGATAGACGCGGTGGTTGCCGTCATAGTCGCGGTATCGCACCTCGCGCGTCAAAGTGCGGCCGTCCACGAAGAGACGCTGACGCGAGGCCGCGAGTTCAGCATCTGCAGAGGTCCCCTTGAGCTCGGTATCGCGCAAGCCGACGCCCACCAGCAGGCTCCAGTCCGCGGAGAAATCGTGCTGGAGCGAAACCTGGTGCCCCAACGCCATCGCCTTGTTCGGCCCCAGATTGGGTTCACCGAGGAACCGGTTCCTCGGGATCAGCTTCAGATTGTCGCCGAGCGCGAAGACGCCCCGGTCGAGCGGGATTTCCTGTCGGGTCGCCTCCAGTTCGTAGACCAGGCTGGTGTTCGGTCCGAAGCGAAACGAAACGGAGGGGAATATGCCGTAGCGCTTGGACTTGATGGTGTCTCGAAAACTGTCCGCCGCCTCGTAGAAGCCGACCAGTCGCACCGCTGCGAAACCCGTCGCGGGCAGGTTCACGTCAGCCTCGACCCGGCGGAAGGCGAAACTGCCATATGTCCCTTCAAGCTTGCCGGCGAGCGTATCCGTCGGCCGCTTGGTCACGAGATTGATGCTGCCGCCCGGCTCGCCGCGACCGAACAGGGCCGCGTTGGGGCCCTTCAGAATCTCGATCCGCTCGATGCCCGAGACGTCGCGCGGCCCGGCGAAACCACGCCCGGCGTTGAAGCCGTTGACGAGATAGCCGCTGGGGTTGTTCTCGTCGCCGACCAGCCCGCGGATCGCGAAGCTCTCCCAGAGCCCGCCGAAATTGTTCTGCCGGGCGACCGAGGAAGAGAGGTCCAGCGCATCGGCGAGCCGCGTAATCTGCGCCTCCTCCAAGCGCTCCTCGTTCAGGAGCGTGATGGACTGCGGAATGTCTGCCACCGGCACGAGCCCTCGATAGGCCTGCCGCTGGCCTGTAACGAGGACATCACCGTCTTGAGGCACGCTCGCCTCTTGCCCCGCGGCGCCGCTGGGGGCGAGAATGATGGCAATCCCCAGAGAGATACGACCCGCAAAACTTCCCATCCTACTTCCGTCCCCCCGCGGTACCCGCCGTGCGCAGTTAATGATATACCGTATCCCGTCAAGTCCGTTTCCATGTTCGTGACTGCGCAGTGACTGGGTAGCCGCGTTCCAGGCCAGCGCCCGCCGAACACTACGGGCAAGGGTCAGCCGCGGCCGGATCAGAGCCTCGACTATCGTTCGCCGCCGCCTGTCGATGCGATCCGCAAGCAGCGATAACATCATTGACGAATGATACGCTATATCATTACCCACGCGCCAAACGCGAGCAGGGGAAATCAATTGCGCAAACGCCTTGGCATCAATTCTGGATCGAACCGGCGGGCAGCTGGAGCGACCTCGCTTTCCGCCCTGGCCCTCCCTCTACTGCTGCTGCCGCTTCCGGCGTTCGGGCAGGAGGCGCCGACGGAAGAAGTCATCGTCACCGGCGTCGCCGACCGGCAGCTGCTGCTCGATGCCAAGACGGAGACGGGCAGCCGGCTTGGCCTCACCGCGCGCGAAACGCCGGCGATCGTCGACATCCTGTCGGAGCGGCAGATTCGGGAATTCGGCGCCCGCACCAATGTCGAAGCACTTAACCGCGCGCCCGGCGTCACATCTTCTCTGCCAGCAACCAGCCCGGGCGCGCCGACGATGCGGGGCTTCACGTCGAGCGCGGTCGGGCTGCTCTATAACGGTATCCGGGTTACGACGCCGCTCATCTACACCCGCGCAAGCGACAGCTTCCTTTATGAGAGGATCGAGATCCTGAAGGGGCCGGCGTCGGTCCTCTACGGCGAGGGCGCGCTCGCGGGCGCGATCAACCTCGTTCCCAAGAAAGCGAAGCTCGGTGCCACCGATGGCTCGCTGCTGGCGAGCTACGGCAGCTTCGAGTCCCTGCGACTTGGCGGAGACGTGAATGCGGCGCTCGGTGATCAAGCGGCCATCCGTGCCGTCGCAGCCTATGGCCGCACAGGCGGCTATGTCGATGACAGCGATTCCCGCTTTTTTGCCGCCAGCATGTCGACCCTCCTCAAGCCCGTGGAGACGCTGACGATCGAACTCGCGGTCGACTACAGCGAGGATAGCTACGAGACGGCCGATCTCGGCACGCCTCTGGTCCCCCGGGCGATCGCCCGCGATCCGTCTACGGTCGCGACCGGGCCCGGCGGCCTGGTGATCGACAAGTCGCTGCGCGACACCAACTTCAACGTGACCGATGCGGTGCTCGATTCCGACACGCTCTGGTTGCGCTCGCGTGCGACCTGGCAGCTCAACGACGCACTCACCTTCACCAACGACCTCACCAGGTATCAATCGGACCGCCAGTTCATCAATGCCGAGGCATATAGCTTCAATCCGACGAGCGGGTTGATCGACCGCACCACGGGCATCGTTACGCACGACATCCACCATTGGATCGAGCGACCGGCGCTCAGCGGAGACGTCACAATCGGCGGCATGCGCAATCGCTTCGCTTTAGGCGCCGAGTTCAGCGAGCTGCGCTTCGCCACCCGGCGCTATTTCGCCACCACGACCTCGGTCGATCCGTTCAACCCGGTGCGCGGGCGCTTTCCGGGGGGAACGAGCACACTCCCGCCGGTCAACCAGCGATCGACCGTCGTGGTCCAGTCGGTATTTGGTGAGAATGCGCTGAACCTGACACCCAAATGGCTGATCGTTGCAGGCGGACGTCACGACTGGATCAAGCTCGATCGGCGCCTCACCGGCAGCGCGCCGTTCGATCGTCGCTACCGCGCCCTCTCCTGGCGCGTCGGCACGGTCTATGACCTGCTGCCGAAAACCCAGCTGTTCGCGCAGTACAGCCGGGCGATTGCGCCGGTCGGCAATCTGCTGTCGCTCTCGCTCGTCAACTCCCGGTTCGATCTCACCAAGGGCCGCTCGGTCGAAGCTGGCGTCAAGAGCAGCTTCTGGGGCGATCGCGTCGACCTGACCCTGGCCGCCTATCATCTGGTTCAGGACGACATCATCACGCGCGATCCCGCCAACCCCGCGCTCAGCGTGCAGGGCGGCCGGCAATCCTCGCGTGGTGTCGAGCTCTCGCTCTCGGCGGCGGTCACGCGCCAGCTGCGCGTCGACGCGAACTGGACGCGGCTCGACGCACGGTTCGATACGCTGATCGAGGCCGGCGGCGTCAATCGTGCCGGAAACACACCGCCACGAATTCCCGAAACGGTCGCCAACCTGTTCGCCTTCTACAGCTTCAAGGATATTCCGCTCACCGTGAGCGCCGGCCTGCGCCATGCCGGGCGCTTCTTCACCGACAACGCCAATACGATTCGTGCCAAAGGCTACACCACGGTCGATGCGGCGATCGGTTACAAGTTCGGCGCCGGTGAGCTTTCGCTGCGCGGCCGCAATCTCACCGATGCCTTCTACGTCGACTATTCCGACGTCTCGAACAGCCAGTTCCAGGTCGCTGCCCCGCGCAGCGTCGAGCTCAGCCTGCTGGCTCGCTTCTGAAGGAGGAGATGGTCATGCCCGCGCTGGACCTGGACGCCGTTTCCATCGCGTTCAACGGCCACCGCGCCGTCGATAGGCCTTTGAGGACGCGGCCTGGCCCTGACGCTGTTCAGCTCCGCGCGGTCGCCTCGGCATAACGGCGCGACACTTCACGCCAGTTCACGACCTGCCACCACGCGTCGAGATAGTCGGCGCGGCGGTTGCGGTGCTTGAGATAGTAAGCGTGCTCCCACACGTCGTTGCCAAGGACCGGCGTGCCCCTGACCTCTGCAACGTCCATCAGCGGGTTGTCCTGATTGGGCGTGGAAGTGATGAGCAGCTTGCCCTCGGGCGTGACCACCAGCCAGACCCAGCCCGAGCCGAAACGCCCTATGCCCGCTGCCTTGAATGAAGCCTTCATCGCTTCCATCGAGCCGAACTGCGCGTCGATCGCCCCCGCGAGCTCGCGCGAGGGGGTGCCGCCCATCTTCGGCGGGGCCATGATCGACCAGAAGAAGCTGTGATTCCAATGACCGCCGCCATTGTTGCGGATCGCAGCGGGCATTGAGCCGGCCTTGGCCAGCAGTTCCGCGAGCGAGAGGTCTTTCAGTTCGGCATCGCCAGCAACAGCCTTGCTGAGTGCATCGACATAAGCCTGATGATGCCTGCCGTGATGGAGCTTCATCGTCTCCGCATCGATCACCGGCTCCAGCGCTTCGGGGGCGTAGGGCAGCGGCGCAAGCGTGAAGATCCCACGCGCAACGGGTGCGGCTGGCGTTGATTGGGCGAGCCCTTGGGGCGCCGCCAATACCGCCATCAGCGTGAGGACCGTAATCAACCTCATTCCCATCTCTCCTCGCGATAGGATCCACCCGCTTGACAAGCAGGTAACATTATATCATCTCGCGCGCTTAACAGGACGAGCGGGGGATTGTCCAGCTTCCCGAGGAGCGAAAGGTGACGACGATCCGCATGCGACAGCAATGGCTCGATGGGCTTGCCATCGGCGCTTCTTCCCTGTGCCTGATCCATTGCCTGTTTCTCCCCTTGGCGCTGATATTGCTGCCCGCGCTCGGCGCGTTCCTGGCGCTTCCGGAAACCTTTCATTTCTGGGGTTTGGTCGTCGCCGTTCCGACCAGCGCGCTGGCGATCGGCATGGGCTATGCGCACCACCGGCTGCTACTCCCCGCGGTGCTCGCCGTCAGCGGCATCCTGTTCCTGGGCGCCGCCGAATTGCTGTTTCATGGAACGCGGATCGAGACGCTCCTCGCGGTGCTCGGCTCGGTCCAACTGGCTGTCGCTCACGCCGTCAACCTACGTGCGGCACAGCACTAGGCCGCGCCAGGCGATGATCACTCCCGCCGCGCCGGCGATCGCTTCCCCTTTTCCTGCCGGAGCGCGATTGCAGGATCGGGTTCTGTGGTTGCTACAACAATATGACCGGCCGCTTGGCGCCTATCAGCTGGCGCAGAAACTGACCGCGGCGAGCGGCTATCCGCACCACCCCAACTCCGTCTACCGTGTGCTCCAGAACCTGATGCAGGAGGGACGGGTGCTGCCGGTCGCCACGACAAATGGCTGGCTGGCGAAGCGGCTTGCCGGGCCGGCACCGGTGTTCGTTTTGCTGTGCAAGGAATGCGGTAACGCATTGCAGCTGCCGGCGACGGACCTTGAGGACGACCTCGTCGGAAGTCTCGCAGCCCGCCGATTCCTGCCCAGGCAGGTTTATCTCGAAGTGCTGGGACGCTGCCGCTCCTGCGACGCACATCGCTCCGCAGACATTGAGTCGGATTGACCTACGGATCCGGCGTTCTGAGCCAGGTCAGCGCGCGCCCATCTCGTCAAGCAACCGCGATGCGCCATCAACCTTTTCCATCGTCCACAGCATGTAGCGGCCATCGACATGGATCGAACGGGTGATCGCGGGATCGAACCACCAGTCGGAGATGATCCCTTCGATCGTACCGTCGAACACCAGCCCCGCAAATTCGCCGCGCGCGTTGAGCGTCGCCGAGCCCGAATTGCCGTTGGTGATATCCACGGTCCCGAGGAAATTGACTGGCAGCGTACCGAGCTCGGGCGCGGTATAACGACCATAGTCCTTGGCCCTGATCAGATCGACGGTGCGCTCGGGTGCGTTGAAGGGGTCGCGACCGGTCTGCTTCTCCACAATCCCTTCGGCGGTGGTGAAGGCGGACCATGCCATGCCGTCGCGCTTCTTCGCCGTCACCTTGCCATAGGTGAAGCGGAGCGAACCGTTGGCATCCGGATAGAGCGTCTCGCCTTGCGTCGCCGCATAGGCGATACGTGCATCCATATAGGCCGAGCGCGCGGCCTGGAGATCGCCGGCACGGGCATCGCTTGCCGCCTCGCGTGCTGCGACATCAGGATAGGCGGCGACCGCGAGCCGCACGAACGGATCGGTCGAGCGATCGAATGCGTCGGCCGGCATGTCCAGCAGTGCGAGCCGATCGTTTGTCGTACCGAGCTTGGTGTCCCGATAGAGCGTATCGACTCCGATCTTCTCCAGCGCCGCATCGAACCCGGCATTGCGCGCGGCCGGGGGCAGCTTGCGATATTCGGCGAGTGCCTTTTCGAACAGCGCGCGATCGACTGCCGGATCGAAACGGCGCTCAACTTGTGTCAGCGCCTCCTGCACAGCACGGCGGTCACGATCCTGGAAGCCGCTCTTGCGCTCGGCATCGGGCTTGGCGCGCTCGAGCGCCCAGCGATAGGCGCGCATCGCCGACGCATAGAGCTGCCCGCGATCGAGCAGGGCGCGGCGCAGCCCGTCGATATTCGCCGCATTCGCCTCTTGGGTCAGCCGATCGAGGTCGGCGATCGCGTCACCCCATCGCTGCTGCCGCGCGGGGCCGGCGTTGATCCAGTCGCGGAACGCCCGCTCGTCCGTTTCCTTGCGCTCGATCAGCCGGATCGTTTCGGCGCCTGCGAGCTGGCCAAGGATCTTCTTCTTGTAGTTGTCAGCGCCCTTCAGGATCGAGGCGTAACGGATTGCCAGATCCGGCTTGCCCGTCGTCGTGGCGTTGATCGCATCCGAATAGTCGGACAGCAGCCGCTGCTGCAGCGGATAGAAGCTCTCGAAATAGAAACGCGTCTCGGCCGCGGTGCGATGACGCTCGGTGGTGCCGGGGAACCCAGCGACCATCACGAAATCGCCTTCCTTCAACCCCTGCTTGGCAATCGGCAGCCACGCCTTGGGGCGGAACGGCACATTGTTCTTCGAAAAGGGCGCCGATGATCCGTCGGGTGCGACATAGGCGCGGTAGAAGCCGAAGTCGCCGGTGTGGCGCGGCCATTGCCAATTGTCGATCTCACCGCCGAAATTGCCGATCCCGCCTGCGGGCGCATAGACCAGCCGAACGTCCTGGATCTCGAGCTGCTGCTGGAGGAAATATTGCCGCCCGCCAAAATAGGCGCGCACATCGCAGCGGCGGTTGGCCTGCTTCTCGCACGTCGCGATCAGCGCCTTGCGGTTGGCCTCGAGACGATCATAGCGTGCCGGCCCGGTCAGCTTCGCCGCACCGCGCAGCACCTCCTTCGTCACATCGCGCAGATCCTCGATCACATAGACCCGGCTGCCGGGCGCCGCGGGCAGCTCATCGCCGAGCGAAGCCGCGAGGAACCCGTCGTGCAGATAATTGTGTTGGGGGCTCGAATTATACTGGATCGATCCATAGACGCAGTGGTGGTTGGTCGCGATCAGCCCCTGCGGGCTGACGAACGCCGCCGAGCAGCCGCCGAGCGACACGATAGCGTTGAGCGGAGCGCGGTTGGGGTCGCCGAGCAGCTTCGGATCGAGCTCGAGCCCTGCCGCGCGCATCTTGTCGCCGATCGCCTCGGTCTGGCTCGGCAGCCACATGCCCTCATCGGCGGAGGCGGGAGCTGCGAGCAGAAACAGGAGCGAGAGAAGACGGAAACGCTGAAGCACGGCAATTCCTCGAAGATACAATGTCACATTGCTGGTAACGCGCGATACGAACGAGTGCAAGCGTGGCCGCTCAGCCGGGATCGTTCGCGTCGATCGGGGGCAGGCCCGCCGTGTCGCGCGCCACCGCTTCGACGCGCTCAATCACGCGCAGGATATTGCCCTGCGCGAGCTTGGCGAGGTCGGTGTCGCTCCAGCCGCGCCGGGCGAGCTCGGCGAACAGCAAGGGATAGCTGTCCACACCCTTCATCCCCACCGGTCCGGTCCCGCTGATCCCATCATAGTCGGCGCCGAGCCCGACATGATCGTGGCCGGCGACGCGCGCGATATGCTCGACATGGTCGGCGACGGTGCGCACATCGACGCGCGGCTCGGGATGCTCGCGCTCCCAGGCCACGAGCGCCGGAGTCGAACGCGGCCCCGCTGGGGTTGCCGGCAGGCCGCTCGCCTTGACGAAGGCGGTGCGCGCATTGTCCCACTCGTTCCACGCCGTGGACAGGAAGGCGGGGTAGAAGTTCACCATCACCACCCCGCCATTCTCCGCGATCCCCCGCAGCAGCGTGTCGGGGATATTACGCGGCCTGTCGGCGACCGCGCGCGCCGAAGAATGCGACGCGATCACCGGCGCCTTGGTCGCGGCGAGCACCGCAGCCATCGTCGCGTCGGACACATGGCTGATATCCACGATCATCCCGATGCGGTTCATCTCGGCGACGACCTGCCGTCCGAACGGCGACAGACCGCCCGACCGCGGCATATCGGTCGCGGAATCCGCCCAGCTCAGGCTCTTGCCGTGAGTCAGCGTCATGTAAAGTACGCCAAGCTCGCGAAACTGGCGCAGCACCGACAAACGCCCGCCGAACTGGTGCCCGCCCTCGATCCCCAGCAGCGACGCGATCCGTCCTTCGCTCTTTGCCTTTCGGACATCGGCGGCGGTTTCCGCCATCGTGAAGACCCGCGGATTCGCCGCAACGACGCGTTGCACAATGTCGATCTGGTCCAGCGTCGCCTGGACCGCCTCCGGGCCGGTGACGTCGGCGGGAATGTAGAGCGACCAGAACTGGCCGCCGACATGCCCCTTGCGCAGGCGAGGAATGTCGGTCTGCAGCGGCTTTTCGAGGTTCGCCGTATCGCGGGTGAGATCGACCGCCTCGACCTTGCCCTCATAGGCCTTGCGCAGCTCCCAGGCGAGGTCGTTGTGACCGTCGATCACCGGCGCGACCGACAGCACCCGGTCAACGCGCGCAGCGATGGCGGCATCGGGTGGCGGCGCAGCCTGCGCAGTGGCCAGGAGGAACGGAAGGATTGGGAGCAGTGACGGCATCGCGAGCTTCCTGTCAGAGCCGCCGCCACGGACCGCTGATCGCCAGCGTCGTCGCGGGGCTGTAGAGGTTGACGAACAGCGTCGAACCATCGGGCGAGAAACAGGCGCCGGCAAGCTCGGTCTGCAACCGGCACCGCCCGACCGGATAGAGACGGCCATCCGGCGTCACCCCGCGCAGATGATTGTCGACCACATCCGTATACTGGTCCTCGCACACGATCAGATGGCCATTCGGTCCGACCGTCAGATTGTCGCCGAAGTTGAACATTGCCGGGTCGGTCGATTCGACGAACAGCTGTAGCATCCCGGGCGCGTCCACTTCGCCAGGTTGGCCTTCGCGCGGTGAAGGCCGGTAGCGCATCACCTGCCCCAGCCCCGCCGCGCCACCCGAGGTGCAGCAGAAATAGCCTTCGCCAATTCCCCAGTGGATACCCTCGCCGCGCGCGAACCGTGCCGCGCCGGCCTTGTACCCGCGCAGACGCAGATCGTCGTCCGGCGCTTCCACGCCATCAAGGTCGATCCAGCACGCCGCCTTCCATGCGCCCGGGGTGACGTCGCTGCCCAGCTTGTTCGAGGTGTCGCCGCGTTCGGGTCGATCGCGCAGCCCCAGCGCCTGCAACCGGCCGCCGCGCGCCAGCTGCCCACGATGATCGGGCAGGAAGCGGTAGAGCAGCCCGTCCTCGCGATCCTCGGTCAAATAGACGATGCCGGTGCGCGGATCGACCGCCGCAGCTTCGTGATTGAAGCGGCCCATCGCCTTGAGCGGCACCGGATCGACCAGTCCGCGATGCCGCGCTGGCACCTCGAACACCCAGCCATGATCGCGCGCCACGCCCGCCCCGGCCCGGGTCACATCCTCCTCGCAGCTCAGCCAGCTGCCCCAGGGCGTGGTACCGCCTGCGCAGTTGCGGATCGTGCCGGCAAGGCTGAGATACTGGCGCTCGACCTTGCCGCTCGCGAGATCATAGACGATCGTGCTCGTGCCGCCAGGCAAGGGCCGACCGGCGGTATCGCGATCATAGGCGGGCGCACGCGCAGCGTCAGTGCGCGCGAATGGCCCGTCGCCATGATGCCGGGCCTGCAACTCGTGATTGCGGACCAGCGCGACCCGGCGGCGACCGAGCGGTATGCAGCCCATACCGTCCGCGCGGTCGCCAACGGTGAACCCGTCGTCCATCCGGTCACCGAAGCGGGAGATGACCTTGTAGTGGAAGCCATCGGGCAAATCGAGCAGACCGGCTGGATCGGCACGCAGCGGTCCGTAGCCGGGTGCAGTCGCCGCAGCGTCGGCTGGCACGCGCGCCAGCGCAGCGAAAGCGGCGCCGGCGAGTCCGGCGGTGAAGGTCCGGCGATCGATTGTGGAGAACACGTCGTCACACTCCCGAGGGGTTTCGCTTGCATCCCGCGTCGAGTGAGGGATATGATGTACCATATCTCGCTGGAGACCAGCCCATGCGCAAGTTCATTCTGCTCGCCGGAACCGCTCTCACGCTTTCAGCCGCGCCGGCTTCGGCCTGCGATCTGGAGCTGATGGGCGGACCACAACGCTTCAACGCCTTTGCCGCCTACGCCAGCCACGGATCGCCCGCGGTGACGATCGAGGTGGCGCAGCCCCAGGCAGACTCGCCTAACGCGTCGGAACCCGAACCGGAAGCAGCGTCCAGACAGGCCGAGGTACCTGCAGAGAGCGAGTCAAGCGATGCGCCAAGCGGGCCGGCATCGTACATGACCCTGCCGTAAGACGAACGCGCGACCTCTAGATGCCCCGAGTATTGGAAATCAGTAGCCTGACCTTTCGCTATGGCGGACAGGCGGTGGTGGATGGCTTCGACCTCGTCCAGGAGCCGGGCGACCATCGCGTGCTGCTCGGGCCATCGGGGTCGGGCAAGACCACGCTGATCAACCTGATCGCCGGGCTGCTGACGCCGCAGAGCGGCCGCATCATGATCGATGGCGAGTCGATCGGCGACCTGCCCGCAGCGAAGCGCGACGATCTGCGCCGGCGCAAGATCGGCGTGGTGTTCCAGACGCTGCGGCTGGTCGCCGCACTCGACGTAACCGCCAACCTCATGCTCGCTCAGCGCCTCGCTGGGCAGCGGCCCGATCGAGGTGAAATCCAGGCATTGCTCGCCGCACTGGACCTGACGCACCGCGCGCACGCCCGGCCGCGCGAGCTTAGCCAGGGTGAGGCGCAGCGCGCGGCGATCGCGCGCGGTCTGGTGGCCCACCCCAAGCTGCTCATTGCCGATGAACCAACCTCCGCGCTCGACGACTGCAATGCCGAACGCGTCGCGCAGCTGCTGATCGAAACCGCCAACACCCATGGCTCGACCCTGCTGGTCGCCACGCATGACGCGCGGATCAAGGCGTTCATCCCTGACGCGGTGACGCTGGCCCCGGTGCGCGAGGCCGACTGATGTTCAGCCTTGCCCTCGCCTATATGCGCGATCGCGCGCTCACCACCTTGCTCAATGTCGTGCTGCTTGGCCTCGCAGTCGCGACGCTCGCGATCCTGCTCCTGTTCTCGACCCAGCTCACCGACCGGCTCGAGCGCGACGCGCAGGGCATCGACCTGGTGGTCGGAGCCAAGGGCTCACCGCTGCAGCTGATCCTGTCCAGCATCTATCAGCTCGATACTCCGACCGGCAATATTCCGCTGGACAGTGTTGCACTGCTCCGCCGCGATCCCTCGATCGCGCGCGTGATCCCGCTGGCGATGGGCGACAGCTTCCGCGGCTATCGCATCGTCGGTACCGAACCCGGCTATCTCGACCTTTATGGCGCGAAGCTCGCGCAGGGGCGCGTCTTCGCCAAGTCGGGCGACGCGGTGCTCGGCGCGACCGCCGCGCGCGAGCTTGGCGCCGGGGTCGGCCAGCGCTTTGTCGGCAGCCACGGGTTCGGCTCGGGCGAAGGCGTCACCGGCCATGACGAGCATCCCTTCACCACCGTCGGCATCCTCGCGCCGACCGGCACCGTGGTCGATCGGCTGATCCTCACACCGGTCGAGAGCGTCTGGGATGTGCATGGCATCGGTCACGAGCACCATGAGGGCGAGGCAAAAGAGGGCGAGGCGCATGAGCACGAGCATGACGGCCATGAGAAGGCCCATGAGCATGAGGAACCCGCGCTGATCGGCGCGGCCGGAACGCTCGAGCCCGAGGTCACCGCCCTGCTCGTCAGCTACCGCTCAGCCCTGGCTGCGGTTCGCGTGCCAAGCTTCGTCAACCGCCAGACCAATATGCAGGCTGCCGTTCCTGCGCAGGAGACCGCGCGGCTGCTCACCCTTTTCGGCGCCGGCATCGAGGGCGCGCGGATCTTCGCCTGGCTGCTTGCAGCGACCGGGGGTCTCGCGATCTTCGTCGCCTTGCTCAATGCTGCCCGCGCGCGCGAAGGCGATCTGGCGTTGTTGCGCGTCATGGGCGCGACGCGAGCGTCAGTGTTCGGAACGATCCTGCTTGAGGGGCTGCTGACCGCCGCAGCCGGCGCGCTGCTCGGACTGGCGGCCGCGCATCTCGCGCTGGCCGTCGCGCGCGCGCTGTTCGATCCGCTTGCGGAAATCGGCCTCGATCCCTGGCGGGTCCATCCGGGTGAACTGGCGATCGTCGCCGGAGTACTGACAATCGGCCTCGTCGCCGCGCTGGTCCCCGCGCTCCGCGTGTTCCGCGTCGATCTCGCCCGCACGCTCGCGCGGGCCCAATAGGATATGCAGATGATGAAGGCTCCGATCGTTGCGGCGCTGGTCCTCTCGCTTCTGAGCGTGCCTGCCGCCGCGCAGCTCATCGGCGGCGGTCCAAAGCAGGACGTCAAGGACATCTGGAAGCCCGCCGCGACGCCGCAGGGCGGCACCTCATGGAGGTTGCTGGAGAGCACCAAGGAGACGCAGCGCGTCGCCAGCGGCGTGATCTACTCCAAGCCGGTCTTCCCGCCAGGCGTGAAGGCGCTCAACGGCAAGCAGATCAAGGTGGCAGGCTGGATGATGCCGCTCGACAAGGCGGCGCGCCAGAAACGGTTCGTGCTGCTTGCCTATCCGCCGGGCTGCCCGTTCCATTTCCACGCCATGCCCAACCAGTTCATCGAGGTACTGGCGCCGGCCGGCGTGCCGCTCAACGAGCGTGACCCGATGGTGATTGCAGGCACGCTCCAGCTCACCGGCCAGGACGAGAGCGGCATCTTCTACCGCCTGGTCAACGCGAAGAAGCTTTGAGCGGTTCGGGCAGCAGGCCGATACGGCGAGGCCCTGGAATGGGCGCGCGACAGGCGGGCCCATATTCGCTCATCCTTTGGGTAGCCGCGCTGGCGCTCGTGTGGCTGAGTCTTGCTGCGCCGCCGCCCTTTCATGATGCGCATGCGGGCAAGGCCGGATCACTATCGCCAATCACATCGGCCGCCTCGCTTCCCACTGATCCATCACCTGCGGACCCGTCCTCTGGCTGCCCCCTCTGCCGCGAGGCGGAAGATACGGGGCCCCTTCTGCTGCCGGCCCCGATCTCCTTCAACCACGCGCCACTTGTTTCGTTCGACGTCTATCTACCGCACCGGCTGCGGGTCCGGTTCTCGACGCAGCCGCGCCCCTGGCAGAGCCGCGCGCCGCCACTCGACCTCCACGCCTGAGCCGGAGCCCAGAAGATCGCGTCGGCCACGCGATCGCGCTCCGCACGACACAAGGTTCCTGGAGTTCATATCATGCGTTACATCTACCTGCTCGGCGCAGCGACGCTTGCGCTCACCCCGTCCGCCTTCGCGCAGACCGCGAGCGCGCCCTCCCCCGCCAAATCTGCACAAACCGCCGACGAGGAAATCGTCATCACCGCCCCTTTCCGGCAAGCGGAGGACGATCTGCTGCAAGGCACTTCGGTGGTGACCGGCGAAGCGCTGCAGCGCGACCTGCGCCCGACGATCGGCGAGACGCTGGCACGCCAGCCGGGCGTGTCCGCGACCTCCTTCGGCCCGAGCGCGTCACGTCCGATCCTGCGCGGCTTTCAGGGAGAGCGCATCCGCGTGCTGACCGACGGCATCGGCGCGATCGACGTGTCGAACACATCGGTCGATCACGCCGTCGTCATCGATCCGCTGCTGGCCGAACGCGTCGAGGTGCTGCGCGGTCCCTCGGCGTTGCTGTTCGGCTCGTCGGCGATCGGCGGCGTCGTCAACGTGATCGACACCCGCATTCCGCGCAGCGTGCCCGAGAAGGGCTACCGGGTGAACGCGATCGGCACCTATGGCTCCGCCGCGAACGAGCGCTCGATCGGCGGTGCGGCCGATGTCGCGCTCGGCGGCAAGCTCGTGCTGCATGCCGATGGATCCTACACCAAGACCGACGACCTCGAGATTCCCGGCCATGTCCTGTCCGGTCCCGCCCGCGCACAGGCGCTGGCAACCGCCGCGCAGCCTCAGCCCGCGCCGGATCCCGACGCGGAGGAGCCGATCGACTTCGCCGCCAACGCGGCGCTGCGCGGCCGGCTGCCCAATTCGGCGAGCGAGACCTGGACCGCCGGCGTCGGCGCGTCGATCATCACCGACACCGGCAGCCTCGGCGTGTCGTACAGCCACTATGACAGCCTCTATGGAGTTCCCGTGCGCTATGCGACGGAACTGGGCCAGGAGCAGGAAGCCCCCCGGCTCGATATCGCGCAGGACCGCTTCGACCTGCGCGGCGAAGTGGAAACCGGCGGCGGCTTCCTCGAGCGCATTCGCGCACGCGCGGGCTATGCCAGCTATCGCCACTTCGAACTCGAGGACACCGGAGAGATCGCGACGCGCTTCTACAACAAGGGGCTGGAGGGCCGGCTCGAGCTGGTGCAGGCCGAGCATGACGGCTGGCGTGGCGTGTCGGGCGTGCAGTATTTCAATCGCCGCTTCGACGTGCAAGGCGAGGAAGCGTTCCTGCCGAAGAACCGGACGGGGCAGTTCGGCGTCTTCACGCTCCAGCAGATCGACCTCGGCCAGTTCCGTGCCGAAGGCGGACCGCGCTACGAACGCACCCAGCTGACCGCCGATACCCTGGCCGACGATCTACGCTTCTTCTCGGGTAAGCGCAGTTTCGACGCGGTGTCGGGCTCGGTCGGCGCTTCGCTCGGCGTTGCGCCGGGGGTTCGCATCGGCCTCAACCTCTCGCGTACCGAGCGGGCGCCCTCTGGCGAGGAGCTCTTCGCCAATGGCGCGCACGCCGGAACGCAGGCCTATGAACTCGGCAACCCCGATTTCCAGCTCGAAAAGTCGTGGGGCATCGAAGCCACGGTCCACGCCAATGGCGACGGCTTCCACTTCGACGCCTCGGCCTATTACAATTGGTTCTCCAACTATATCTTCGAGAGCCAGGTCGCCCAGAGCGTCTGCCAGGCGGCCGCGGATCCCAGCGGCCGGGAAGTCGAGTTCCCCTGCTTCCAGTTCCAGCAGGCCGATGCCCGCTACTACGGGTTAGAGGCGGACGCGTCGGTGCGGCTGGCCCGTATCGGCGGCTATGCCGTGAACCTCGACCTGCTCGGCGACTATGTTCACGCCAATGTCGTCGATCGGGGGCCGGTGCCGCGCATTCCGCCGCTTCGCCTGCTGGGCGGGCTCGAGCTGCAGTCCGACAGGCTCACCGCGCGCGCGGAGGTCGAGCATGTGTTCGAACAGGACCGCATCGCCGCGTTCGAAACACCGACCAGCGACTATACGCTGGTCAACGCATCGATCGCGTTCAGGCCGTGGGGCAAGGACAGCAAGACGAGCATCCTGCTCAGCGCCAACAACATCTTCGATGTCGAGGCGCGCCGTCACACGAGCTTCCTCAAGGACTTCGCGCCGCTCGCCGGGCGCGATTTCCGCGCGAGCCTGCGCATCGGCTTCTAGGAAATGGGGTCGGGAGCGCCGGTTCGCGCCGGCGCCCCGATCAACCGCCCTCCTCTGGTCCCGATCGCGGCAATGATCCGGGAACGCGCTGCCGAAGCGCCCGGTTGGCACGAGGCCAATCGTGCGATTGTTGTACAGTCACGATGGCCCGTGGAATATCCGCTCGATGCCACTGGTCACATCGGACGATCGAAGGGGCCGAGGTTCGAGCTCCGGCGCCTCATCAGACTTTCCACAGACCCGGCACGACCTATAGTTGCAGCCCCTCGCCTCGACGGAATTGGGCGCAACAATCATCGCCGCCTCGATGCTTACCCACATCTTCCATGGATCGGGGCAAGTCGAACGGCAGCTTGCCGCGGGGTTTGGCAACGCCTTGCACGACGTCGAGCAATGCAGCGTCACTCGCGCCGAATGTAACCAGCAGGGCTCGGCTATGCGGGAGCAGCGCGGTCAGGATCGCCGGCCGGTCCATTTCGACCGCGACGATCACCGGGACATGACGTGCCGCGGCGGCGATCGTCTTCGTGTCCGCGTCGTCGGGCCGGAAATCCAGCCGGCCCTCATGCTGGCGGGATCCGAAGAAATGATGCGGATGCAGCGTCTCGAACGGCGTCGCCGTCCGCACCAGCGCGGCGTCGGCCTCTTCCGGTTTGCCCACGACCTGGAACCCGGCCGCGCGTGCCGCATCGGCATCCACGCCGTGGAGCCAGAGCCTGGCGCCGCGGCGAAGCGGCAGCAGCGCGCCCTGATTTCGCAGCAGCACTTGCCCTGCACGCTGGGCAGCATCCGCCTGCGCACGCACGCCGGGATCGCCGAGCACCGCCTCGGCCCTTGCGGGATCGACGAACGGATTCTCGAACAGGCCGAGTTCGAACTTGAGCCGCAGGATGCGCCGCACCGATGCGTCGATCCGGGCCGCATCGACCTTCCCCTCGCGCATCACGGCCAGGATCGGTGCTGGATCATCGACTCCGCCGAACTGGTCGAGACCGGCCTCGAGTCCCTTGGCGAAGCGTTCCGTCACGCTCAGATGTTCGACGCCCCACGGCATTCCGATCGAGCCCGGAAGCTGCGGATTGCTCGCGTCGGGAGCGGTGCAGGCCGCATCGCAATCGCGCGTGATCGCCCAGTCGGAGATGATCAGGCCGCCATATCCCTTTTCGCGCCGCAATAGGTCGTTCAGCAGCTGCTTGCTGAAGCCCGCCCCGACCGGCTCGAGTGCCGCGCCCTTCAGCCTGGGTCCGCGCACGATGACATAGGTCGGCATCACCCCCGCGGATCGGACTGCAAAGGCCCCGTCGAACGCCGCAACATGCTTCTCGAACTCGGCATCCGTCATGCTGACGGCACGGCCATAGAAATTGTGACCGTCATGACCTTCGGGCGCCGCGCCATAGCCGACCCAGTGCTTGACCACGGTCGCGACGCCATCGCGCGTGACGCCGGACGGCCCGCCCTGGAACCCCTCGACATAGGCACCGGCGAGCCGCGAGACGGTCGCCGGATCCGATCCGAAGGTCGCGGTGATGCGCGGCCAGCGCGGCTCCGATCCGATATCGGCTTGGGGCGACAGCGCCATATGGATACCCACCGCGCGATATTCGCGCCGCGCCGCCTCGCCGAACCGGCGCACCAGCGCCGGATCGCCGATCGCCGCGAACGCCAGCGTCTCGGGCCATTGCGAGAAGC
Organism: Sphingomonas koreensis; assembly: GCF_002797435.1. NCBI lineage: Bacteria > Pseudomonadati > Pseudomonadota > Alphaproteobacteria > Sphingomonadales > Sphingomonadaceae > Sphingomonas > Sphingomonas koreensis. The sequence goes on from NZ_PGEN01000001.1 coordinate 494,013, forward strand.
CGCCGCCATGGGTGCTCGCCCCAGCCGTCGCATGGAAATGATGGCGCGGGTCGGTGCTGATCGTCGCCGGAATGCCAAGGCGCGTCGCCTCGGCGAGCTTTTGCACCGCATTGTTCTGTTCGGCGAACTGCGCCGGCGGCATGACCAGCCGGGTGATGAAGCTGGAGACATGCTGGTCGGCGATCATCGCCCTCGCCTTGTCAAGGTCGTAGCCGCTCGTCGAAGCCCCGATCGCCGATCCGTGCCCGGGCAGCGTGCCGTGCAGCAGTTGCCCGGCCTTCTCCTCCGGCGTCATCCGCGCGAGCAGGTCGTCCACCCGCGCATCGACGGGCAGCGCGGGATTCTCATACGGGTCCATCACCCCGTTGCGATTGAGATCGCGATAGGCCGCCAGTTCCGGGGGCGCAGCGCCCGACAGGGCCAGCATCAGGCCTGCTACTGCACCTCTCGTCAGCTTCGTCATCCGCTTCGTCTTCCTTCTCGCCGAACGGGCAGCGGCGTGCCGCGCTTAAAAAGGCGGCGCTCCGTTGCGGGAGCGCCGTCAGGAAAAGGCAGTCAATGCTGGAGGATAGTTGACTGCGGTGGAGGGGTCAGAACTTCACGCCAAAGGTCGCGCCGAAGTATCGGCTCGAGTCCTTGTTGTAGGTTCCGACGAGATCGTACGGGTTGGCGGCGGTCGCCAGCAGCGAGTTGTGACCGATGCTCGTCAGATAATTCTCGTCGAACAGGTTCTTGACGAACAGGGTCAGGCTGTAGCGGTCGTCGATCGTCTTGATGCCGATGCTGGCATCGACCAGCACATAGGCGGGCTGCCAGAGCAGCGGATCCTGCTCCACCGCGAACTGCTGCGCGCTCGTATAGTTGATCGAGAACTGGCCGAAGGCGCCCAGGCTGGAGCTGATGTCCGTCTCGTAGCGCGGCGAAACGCTGACGCGCCATTCGGGGCTGGCGGCGAGCGGCTTGCCGCGCAGGTTCTGCTGCGGCGTTGCGCCGGCTGCAGTGCGATAGCAGACGTTGATCGGCGTCCCGGTCATCACCGGCGCGGCTGCCTGCAGCTGAAGCGGGCAGTTCAGGCCGTCGATGTCGATCGTCGATTTGGCATAGGTCACCGCGGCGTTCACGGTGAAGCCGTCGGTCGGGCGCATTGTCGCCTCGATTTCGAAGCCCTTCGTCTGCGACTTGCCGGCATTGGTCGAGACGAACTGCACGACGCCCGTCACCGGATCCGAGCGGTTCGCCTGGACCTGAAGGTTGGTGTAATCGGCCAGGAAGGCGGCAGCGGAAATGCTGAACGAACCATCCGAGGTGCGGCCCTTGAAGCCAAGCTCGTAGGCGTTCACCCATTCGGGCTCGAGCGCCTTCTGGTTGGCGAGATCGGCCGAGATTTCCATCTCGTAGCCCAGGCCCTTGTAGCCGCGCGTATAGGTCGCATAGGCCTGTGCGTTGCGGTTGAACTCATATTGCAGGCCCGCCTTGCCGGTCACCGCGGTGTCGCTGGCGCGGAACTGGCCGCTGACCGGAGGATTGGCCGGGAAGATCACGTCCCCGGTCTGGATCGGGGCAATGCGGAAGCCGCGGTTGAAGCCCTTCTCATGCTGGACGCGGAGACCGCCGATCACCTTGAGGCCACCGGCGATATTGTAGTCGAACTGGCCGAAAGCGGCGATGCTGTCCTGCGACAGACGGATCTCGCTCGCCGACGACTGGTAGATGATGTTGGCGGCGGCACAGGGCTGGCCGATCACGCCTGCGGTGCAGCGCGCGCGGCGGCGGTCGAACGGCCGCTCGATATAGCTGTGCATGTAGAACACGCCGGCGACATAGTTGAATGCGTTGCTGCCGTTGTTCGCGATGCGCAGTTCCTGGCTCAGCCCCTGGATGTCGGCGACGCCGTGGTTCTGGTTCCACCAGGAATAGGCCGCTCCCGCTCCGGCGAACACCGGCACCGGCGCGTTGATCCGGTCGATCGGCTGGTTGACGTCCAGATGGTATTTCTGGAACGCGGTGATCGAGGTGATGGTCGCCGCGCCCAGATCCCAGTCGGCCTGAAGCGAATAGGTCTGCTGGCTGGTGTTGGCGTAGGTGTCGCTGTCCTCGTTGATCGTACGGTTGCTGCGCGACGCCTGGATCGGGCCGACAAGGCTCTGGAGCACCGGATTGACGATGCTGACCATCGTCGATCCGCAGCATACCGCATCCGTCTTGCGGTATTCGGCGCTCAGCAGGAAGTTGAGCGTCTCGGTCGCGTCCCATTCGAGCTTGCCGCGCACGCCCCAGCCGCTCGATCCGTTGACCCAGCGATTGGTCCCGATGTTGCGGGTGATGCCGCGCACGTCATTGTAGTAGCCGGTGACGCGCGCTCGCAGCGTGCTCGACAACGGGCCCGAGACGGTGCCGCGTGCGCGGTACTCGCCATGCTCGGCGATCGTGAAGTCGCCGCTGGCGGTGAGGTCGCGCGCGGGCCGCGCGGTGGTCACGCTGATCACGCCGGCCGATGCGTTCTTGCCGAACAGCGTCCCCTGCGGTCCGCGCAGGATCTCGACCCGCTCGATATCGGCAAGGTCGGAGAAACCCTGCGCCTGACGCACGGCGACGACGCCGTCGACCACGGTGGAGACCGAGGATTCGGTTCCCTGGCCAAACAGCGAAGTACCGATCCCGCGGATGCGGAAGCTGGTGTTGGTCGGGTTGGCGCCCTGCTGGAAGCTCAATGACGGCACCGCCTGGACCAGCGAGTTCGTATCCGAAATCTGACGGTCGGCAAGCGCGTCGCCGGTAACCGCGGTCACCGCCAGCGGCACGTCGAGCAGGCGCTCGGCGCGCTTCTGCGCGGTCACGATGATCTCGCCGGTATCCTCGGGAGCAGGCGCCTCGGCCTGCGGCTCCGCAGGGCCCTCCTGCGCATGTGCAGGCACCGCCAGCGAGACAGCGAGCGCAAAGGCGGACGCAACGACATGGAACTGGACTGAACGATTCATACAACCTCCCCAAAATTATAGCTTTTGTGTGGCTCTGCCGGCCCTGGACGGAAGGCGAATCACTGCCCTGTCGTCCGCTTGTTTAACGCTAAACTGATCGGTGACGGGAACGTTGTCAAGCGGCAATGGACATGGCGATGTTCCCTGGGTTCCGGTTAGCCGCGAACGACGCAGCGAAAGCCGATATGCGTGGTGGTCGAATCCACCGGCTGCGGGTGGCGGGCAGCAGGCCGGTAGCGCTGGCAGTAATTCTCAGCGCACAGATGCGATCCGCCCTTCAGCACCTTGCGCGGGATGCGTATCCGGGGCGTGAAGGGGTCGTAGCTGTCACGCTCGCGCCCGCCGCGCGGATTGGGAATGGCGCAACAGGCCCCGGCCTGTTTCTTGACCGGCTTGCGGTCCGCCGCGCCCGGCACCGCGAACCAGTCCGACGTCCACTCCCAGACATTCCCGATCATGTCGTACAGGCCATAGCCGTTCGACGGATAGTGCCGTACAGGCGAGGTCCGCTCATACCCGTCGAGCAGCGTGTTGGCGTAGGGGAAGCGCCCCTGCCAGTAATTCGCCAGCATCGCGCCGCCGGGCGCGAGCTCGTCCCCCCAGGCATAGTCGCTGTCGGCGCCGCCGCGCGCGGCGAACTCCCATTCCGCCTCGGTCGGAAGCGACTTGCGCGCCCAGCGCGCATAGGCCTCCGCGTCCGCATAGGCGACATGGACCACCGGGTGATCGTCCAGCCCCTCGATCGAACTGTCCGGCCCCAGCGGGTGCCGCCAGTCCGCACCGGCCCGAAGCGTCCACCATTGCGAGAAATCATCCATGTCGACCGGGCCGGCGGTCTTTTCGAACACCATTGAACCGGCCAGCGCCAGCGCCGGATCCAGCCCGGGATAATCGGCCGGATCCGGCGCAATCTCGGCGAAGGTGAGGTGCCCGGTCGCATCCACGAAGCGGGCGAATTGCGCATTGGTCACCGGCGTCTCGTCGATCCAGAACGGATCGACCCGCACCGTGCGGACGGGCGCTTCCTCCGGATAGAAGCGCGCCGAGCCCATGCGGAAACGGCCGCCCTCGATATAGCGCATGCCGGCGAAATCGCGATCGTTGGCGGGTTCAGAACTCACGGTGTCGTTCATGGAACTTCTCATAGCCGCATCGGTCGCCGGCGTCAGTTTCCTGTCGCCGGCGGCACTGCCTGCCGGTCCGGGCTGTCGTCGAAACGCTCGCGCGACCGGAACCGTGCCGGCATCTCGGCGAGCGGCGGATTGCTGTGCTTGCGCGCCTCGCTCCACCACAGCTTCTTCAGTTCCTCGACCTTGGCGGGGTGGCGATCGGCGATGTCGTTCGCCTCGGCGAAGTCCGCCTCCGTGTCGAACAGCTGCCAGCGATCCTTGGCGAAGTCGATGCCCGGCTGATGGATCGCCACCGCCCGCCACTTTCCCTGCGTGATCGCGCGATTGCCGCGCAGCTCGAAATACTGGACGGTGCGCGCGCTCGGCGCCGCGGCGGAACGCAGCGTCGCAAGGATCGACTTGCCGGCAACCGGAATCTCCGCAACGCCGTTCAGGCTACGGGGGAAGCGCGTGCCCGCGGCCTGCGCGAGCGTCGGGGCGAGGTCGACGGTATCGACATATTGACGCCGGATCGCGCCGGAATCGCGAATGGTCCGCGGCCAGCTCACGATCAGCGGCGTGCGTACCCCGCCCAGATACGGCCAGACCTTGTAGCGCCGGAACGGGGTGACGCTCGTCATCGCCCAGGGGCGCGGATATTCCGCATTCGTCTTGTCGGTCCCGAGCTCGTCGAGCCGCGCCAGCATCTGCTCCGGCGTCAGCGTATTGGGGCGATAGAGCTTCTCGAAAAAGCCTTTCTGCCCCGCCTCGGACGCGCCGCCATTGTCGGACAGGAGCACGATCAGCGTGTTGTCATACTGGCCCGTCGCCTTGAGATGCGCGACCAGCCGCCCGATCTGCTCGTCGGTATGGGTGAGGAAGCCGGCATAGGTCGCCATGAACCGCGCGAACACCGTCTTCTCCGTGTCGGTGAGGTCCTCCCACCGCCGGTCCGATGGGCTTCGCGGCGCCAGCACCGTATTCGGCGGGACGATGCCGATCTGCTTCATCTGCGCGAGCCGCTCATCGCGCATCGCGTCCCAGCCCTTTTCATACACGCCGCGATAGGCGTCGATGTAACGACGCGGCACCTGGATCGGCGAATGGCCGGCACCATAAGCGAGATAGACGAATCTGGGCTTCGCTCCCCTGCCCTGCTCCGGCGTCATCGCGGCGATCGCGCGGTCGGTGATATCGACCGAGAAGTGATAGCCCGTTGTCGTCGGCGTCGGGATCGTCCGGTTGCCCTCGATCAGCGCAGGCCGGTACTGATCGGTCCAGCCGAGGAAAAACCCATAGAAGCTGTCGAAGCCGCGCTGCAGCGGCCATGAGCCGTTGCGGCCGGGCGAGCCATCCTCGTCCTCCGGCGCCAGATGCCATTTGCCGAGACCATAGGTCCGGTAACCCGCCCGCTGGAGAACCTGCGCGATGGTCTGAGCGTTCTGCGGCAGCTCGCCACGGTCGCGGGTCAGATCGGCGGGATCGACCTTTGCCGCGGGCAGATCGGCCATCCGCACCGTCTGCGGATTGCGCCCGGTGAGCAGCGCAGCACGGGTCGGCGAGCAGACCGACTTGCTGTCGAAGCGGTTGTAGCGCAGTCCGTCGCGGGCAAGCTGATCGATCGCGGGCGTGCGGATCTCCCCGCCGAACGCGCCCAGGTCCGAAAAGCCGACATCGTCAAGCACGATCACCACGATGTTCGGCCGCGTGTCCTGCCGCTGGCGGGCGTCGGCGGCGGCGAGCGGCGTCAGTGCCGTGGCGGCAAACGCGATGAGTGTCAGGCAAGTACGGCGGCGGCCGTGGCCGGAAGATGTCATCATTGGCATTTCCTCTCCGCTCAATTCCGTCCCGGCGCCGCGCCGCCCGGGCCGCCCAGACGCTGCCGCATCCGCTCCAGTTCGAAGATCGGCGTAGCGGGCGTGTAGCTGCCGGTCAGCACCGCCTCCAGATACCGGCCCGCCGAACGGACATAGTCCTGGTCCTGCTCGATCCGCGCCGCACGGCGAACCGTGTCGAGCACCGCCTTCGCCGCCTCGCCGGTGAAGGTCAGCGCGTTGATCGCCTGGAGTTGGACCTGCCACGACGGCGGCGCGTCGATGATCCCGGCGAGCAGGCGCACGCCCTCTTCGTCACCCAGCCGCGCGGCCGCCTCCGCAGCGACGATGCGGACATGCGGCGAGGGATCGCTGCGCATGATCGTCTGCAACGCCGCCAATTCGCTTCGCGCCGCCTCGCCCCGGATCAGCATCCCCGTCGCCGCCCAGTAGCGCAGCACCGGCACCGGACTGGCGAGATGCGCGCGCAGCATAGTTAGGCGCGCCGCTCCGCCACCGGCGGCCGCCTCCGCCAGCGCCATCACCGCCTTCAGCGGATAGACGGCGGGATTGCGGCTCTCGACATAGCCCTCGCCGGCCATCCCCTCGGGCAGGAAGCCGTTGTCGTGGATCGCGAGCATGTGAGCATCGAGCGCGCTGCGCATCGACTTGAGGATACGCGCCGCGGCGGGATCGCCGGCGCGGTTCGCGATCTGGTGCGGGTCGCTGCGCAAGTCGTAGAGTTCCTCGAACGGCTTTGTTTCGAAGAACCGCCGCTGCGCGGCGTTCAACCCGCCCGCGCGATACGCCGCTTCCCAGTCCTGATACCCGCTGGCCTGCCATTCATAGGCCTGATGCTGGCCCCAGGGCCGGTGCGGCATATAGTTGCGGATGTAGCGCCAGCGGCCATCGGTGACGGTACGCGAAAAGTCGATCCGCTCGTCCATCCGGTTGCGCATGCCGAACGCCAGGCGCTGCGGCGCGCCGACGCGCTTGCCGAGCAGCGGACGGCCGCGCATCTGCGGCGGCTGCGCGGCGCCGGCGATCGACAGGACGGTGGGCGCAAGATCGATGAACGACACCGGGCTGTCGATCACGCTGCCGGGTTTCGCCGGCATCAGGTGCTGCCATTTGGGCGGCACATGGATGATCAGCTCGCAGCGCAGCCCCTCGTCATAGCAATAGCGTTTGGAGCGCGGCAGCACCCCGCCATTGTCCGAATAGTGGAAGACGATCGTGTCCTCGGCCAGCCCGTCCGCCTCGAGATCGGCGAGGCGTTGTGCCAGCTGGCCATCCATTTTCTCGATCAGGTTGTAGTAGCTGGCGAAGTCCTGCCGGATTCCCGGCGTGTCGGGCAGATAGGGCGGCAGCGTCACCCTGTCCGGCGTCACCCGGCCGGACGTCGGCTTGAACAGCTGCGATTCGTGCGTGGTCTCGTAGTTGAACACCGCCATGAACGGCTTGCCCGCCGGCCGCTTGCGCCAATGGCCCTGCGGCCCCTGCACGTCCCAGATCGCCTTGGGATCGACGTCGCAATTATAGTCGGTCTTGCTGGCATTGGTGCAGAAATAGCCCGCGGCCCGCATCAGCTCGGGATAGGTGCGGAAACCTTCGGGCAGTCTGGCGTTGGCGCGCATCTGGTTCGCGGGCGCGCAGCTCTCGGGATAGATGCCGGTCAGGATCGCGAAGCGCGACGGCGCGCAGACCGGCGCGTTGGAATAGACGTTGCGATAGACCACGCCCTTGCGCGCCAGCGCGTCGATCGCCGGCGTATGCGCGAGCCGGTCGCCATAGGCGCCGATCAGCGGGTTGTTGTCCTCGCTGACCAGCCACAGGATGTTCGGCCGATCGCCCGGCGCGGCGGCGGCGCGCGTGGCAAGGGTCGCGGCGGCGGCGAGGCCGATCACCCCGCGGCGGTTGATCCCCCGGCTCATTTCTCGTCCAGCCGCTCTTGGCCCAGCCGCGCCACCGGCATGAACGGGCGGCCTTCCGCCTTCGCCTTCTGCTTGGCCGGGCTGTCGGGGAGGATGTCGTCGAGCCGGTCGGCGCGATTGGGCTCGACCAGCCATTCGTCGGGGAATGGCGCGGCGCCGGGACCGGTCCGGCTCCTGCGCACGCTGCCGATCGCAAGCCGCTGGCCATAGGGGATGGTATGCCGCCCCTCGCGATCGGCGAGTTGCGCGAACAGCGCCTTGCGCAGCTCGATCTTGCGCTCGAGATAGGCCGGGTCGTTGATCAGGTTGTTGCGCTCGTCCGGATCGCGGGCAAGGTCGTAGAGCTCGTCGGTGTCGTAGACGCCGTAATATTGGATATACTTCATGTCGCCGCGCTGGATCGCGAACGTCCCCGGCGTCATCGGGAAGCTCCATTCCCAATAATATTCGTAGACGAAGTCCTGCGGCGTCCAGTCCTTCGCGGCGAGCTTGCCGGTGATCAGCGGAAGCGCGCTCTTGCCCTCGAAATTGGCGGGACGCTGGACGCCCGCGAGGTCGAGGAAGGTCGGCGCATAGTCGAGGTTGCGGATCCGGCCCGGATTGGTCGCGCCCGCGGGCACGCTGCCCGGCTGCCATACCAGCAACGGCACCCGCACCGATCCCTGATAGGCGTTGCGCTTGTCGATCAGCCCGTGATCGCCGATCAGGAAGCCGTTGTCGGACGTGAACACGACCATCGTGTCACGGTCGAGCTTGTTCTTCCTGAGATAGTCGAAGATGCGCCCCAGGCTGTCGTCCACCGCCGACAGGGTGGCGTAGTAATAGCGCAGATACTCCGTCATCTTCATGTCGGAGTTGTAGAAGAAATCGATCCCGTGCCAGGTGTTGCGCTGGTTATGGACCCACATCGGCTTGCCGCGGCGGTTCTCGGGCGTGTCCGCGGCGGTGTCGGGGATCGCGAACGTCACCTTGTCATACTGGCCGCGATGGCGCGGCGCGGGCAGCGGGTCCGAATGCACCGCCTTGTGGCTGAGATAGAGGAAGAAGGGCTTGGACTGGTCGCGCTCCTTGTCCAGCCAGTTCATCGCATAATCGGTGAGCTCGTCCGTGATATAGCCCGCCTGCGGAACCGGCTTGCCATCGACGTTGAGCATGTTGCGCTTGCCCGCCGCAGCGGCTGCCGCCGGGATGCCGGTGGTCGGGAAATAGGCGCCCTGCCCGCGAAAGCTCACCCACTTGTCGAAGCCGGGGCGCGGATTGTCGTCGTCATTCCCCATATGCCATTTGCCGATGAACGACGTCTGGTAGCCGGCCTTTTGCAGCAGCGCGGGGAAGAAGGTCAGTCCCGCCTCCGACGAATGGTTGTTGTCGACGATGCGGTGATTGCGCGCGGTCTCGCCGGTCAGGATCGTCGCCCGGCTGGGCGAGCACAGCGCGGAGGTGACCACGGTGTTCGGGAAATAGGTGCCCTCGCGCGCCATGCGGTCGATATTGGGCGTCCGCAGCTGGGGCTGGAGGAAGCCCAGGCCGTCGTAGCGCAGGTCGTCGACGATCACGAAGATCACGTTCTTCGGCTTGGCTGCGACGGGCACTGCGTCCTTGGCAGGGGCCTTGGCCGGTGCGGACGCCTCCCGCGCGGGGAGCGGCGCAGCGACGCTCGCGAGACCAAGGGCGGCGCATAACAGGCTGACGCGGATACGGGACATTACAGCTCTCCAGTTCGTCCGGCCGTGCGATCTTGAACCTGCACGGTCAGGAATCCTCACCCATGGCGCCGGTGGATGGCGCACATCCCGCCTCGATCGCGGGAAGCTTGGGATCGCGCGACGGCCGGTTGACGCACATCGGGAAGCGCTCCTTGCTGAACGGGACGTCCGGCGTCTCGCGCAGGATCTTCTCGAACGCGGCGCGGCGGGCGCGGTCCGCCCCCGTCATGCGCTCCGCAGGAATCTCGGTCTCAACGCCGCGCGCCGGGTCCAGCGCGACGAAACGCCCGTCGGCATAGAGCTTGTGCGCGGCGTCGAACACGAAGCGCGCCGGGCGCGCCACCCAATGCGGGTCGTAGTGCATGAAGATCGAGTCGCGGACGCCCGGCGCCTTGCCGGTGATCACCGTCGCCTGGCTGACGCCGTCGCTGCTGCCGGGCTTCAGCTTCACCCCGGCGAATTCGGCGAAGGTCGGGACGAAGTCGAGAAAGTCGAACAGGGCGGATGTGACGCCGCCCGCGGCCACGCGGCCCGGCGCGCGGACGATCAGCGGCACATGCGTTCCCGTCAGCGTGGGCAGCCCCTTGCCGCCGCGCACATCGGTACCGTTGCGCGTGCTCGTGATCTTGCGATTGGTGCCGTTGTCGGCGGTGAACACGACGATCGTATTCTCGTCGAGTCCCAGCTCCTTGAGCCTGGCAAGCAACGCCCCGACCTGTGCGTCCATATAGGTCATCATGCCGGCGAACCGGTCCTTGTCGCCCTTGCTCGCCATCGACGCCGGCGTCGGAACGAAGGGATCGTGCACCAGCGCCATCGGATAGTAGAGAAAGAAGCGCCGGTCCTTGTGCCGCTCGATGAAATCGAGCGCGAATGCCTGGTCGCGATCGGGGCCGAAGCCTTCCTCGTCGATCCGCGTCTTGCCGTTGATCACGCGGGTCGGCCCCCAATAGCGCGATCCCTTGGCGTCGAGCGCCTTGAGTTGCCACAGCGCGCTTTCCTCGAACCCGGCCTGCTCGGGGCTAATGCCTTTGCGCCCGTCGAACCCGTTGCCCGAAAGCTGCCACTTGCCGACGATCCCCGTCGCATAGCCCGCATCCTTCAGCATATTGCCGAAGGTCCGCTGGCCGGGCGCCAGATAGGCGAACGCCTCGTAATTCCGGTGGTTCTCGATTCCGGTCATCAGCCGGGTGCGCGATGGCGAGCAAAGCGGCGTCGCATGCGCATTGTCGAAGCGCAGCCCCTCGCGCGCCATCCGATCCAGACTGGGGGTGAAATACTCGCCGCCATAAGCGTTGACCGTCTCGACGCCCATGTCGTCGGCCAGGATCAGGATGATGTTGGGCCGCTTGTCGCTGCGCGGCGCCTGCTGCGTGCCGGGGGCGTCGCTCTGCGCCTGCACCGCCGGCGCCGCGAGGGCGGCCGCGACGGCGGCAAAAAGCGCGGCCTTGATCTTCATGCGTCGTTGCTTCGCAGCCATCGGTCAATCCTTCGCGGCGTCGTTCCGGGAAATCAGGGGTCCAGTGCCTCGCACCGCTGCAGCCCGGCCATGCCGTCGCCGCCCGATGCGGGCGCCTTGCCTGGCGCGGGCGCCGGCTGGCGCGGGAAGTAGGTGCAGTCGCGCACCGCATCGTAGGCGACCGGCTTCGACCGCGCCTCGACCGGCCCCTGCGGCAGCATCGCGCGCAGCTTGGCCACGGTCGCGGCGTGGCGCGGATCGTCCGCCAGATTGTCGAACTCGCCGGGATCGCGCGAATGGTCGTAGAGCTCGCGGCCGAGCTTGCCGCCCTCCCATTCGGTATAGCGCCACCGTTCGGTGCGGACGCTGCGCCCGCCGCGCACCTGCGACAGCGCGGGCTTGGCCCATTGCCGGTCGTCGGGGCGGGCGAGCAGCGGCGTGAGGCTCTTGCCCTCGTTGCGCGCATAGCCTGGCAGTCCCGCGAGCTCGACCAATGTCGGATAGATGTCGAGCAGCTCCACCGTGCGCGGCGATCGCTTGCCCGCCGCCTTGCCGCGGCCCGGCACCCGGACGATCAGCGGCACGCGCGCCGAAGGTTCCCAAAGGATGTTCTTCATCCACTGGCCATGCTCGCCGAGCATGAAGCCGTGATCGCTGGTGAAGACCACGATCGTGTCCTCGGCGAGCCCCAGTTCGTCGAGCGCGTCGAGCACGCGCCCGACCTGCGCGTCCATGAAGCTCGTCGCCGCATAGTAGGACCGGATCATCTCGCGCTGCTGATCGGGCGTCATCGCGAAATTGTCGGGGGTCCACGCCTTGCTCGCCGGGAGCACCCGCGCCAGCATCGCCGGATCCTGCTTCTCGATCCGGATCGTGTCGAGCGGGTACAGGTCGAAATAGCGCTTAGGCGCCACCTCGGGCACGTGGGGGCGATAGAAGCCGACCCCGATGAAGAAGGGCCTGTCGCGGTTCGCCTTGATCATCGCGATCGCTTCGCTCGCGACCTTGCCGTCGGTCTGCTCGCCATCCTCGCCCTCGTCGGCGAGATAGGCCATCGCCGAACCATAGGGGATGCCCGGCGTCAGATTGGCCAGCCGGCCGTTCTCGGCATCGCGGTCGCGCCCGCGCGGATCGACCACCTTGTCCCAGGATTGGGTGTCGTCCGGCCCCGCCTCGCCGATCCCCGCAGGGACGCCCTGGTGAAAGATCTTGCCGACGCGGCCGGAGAAATAGCCGTTGGACCGGAAATATTGCGGCAGCGTCTGGATGTCGGGCAGCGCGGCGCGAAACGGCGTGTTCAGGTCCTTGACCCGCGTGGTGTCCGGCCGGGTCCCGGTCAGCATCGACGCGCGGCTCGGCGCACACCACGGGAATTGCGAATAGGCGCGGTCGAAGCTGACGCCCTGCCGGGCGAGCCGGTCGATATGGGGCGTGCGCACCGGCGCGCCGTAACTGCCCAGCCGCGGCGCAAGATCGTCGGCCATGATCAGCAGGACGTTGAGCCGGCGCTCGGCGCGCACGGGCTTGCGCGGCTGCTGTTGCTTCACCGTCGTCGCGCCTTCGCGCGCATCGAGGGCGGTGAGAGGTGCGGACATCAAACCGGCGATCGCCGCCAACGCCGTCGTGCGGAACAGGGTTCGAACTCGGGACATCAACCTCTCCCTCTCGCTACATCGTCACTCGGCATCCGCCTGCCGCTCGGGCGCGGCATCGGAAAAGGCGGGAAGCGCCAGGCAGGCCGCTTCGATCGCCAGCAGCCGGGGCCAGCGCAGATCGGCACCGAAGCGGCGCGCATTGACCAGCTGGGGCACCAGGCAGATGTCGGCGAGCGTCACGGCGTCGCCAAAGCAGAAGGCCCCCGCATGTTCGGCGATCAGCCGGTCCCAGGCATCCAGCCCGTCCTCGATCGTCGCCCGCGCCCAGCCATTGACCGCATCCTCGTCCAACCCAAGGCCGCGCAGCCGGTCGAGGACCTTCAGGTTCTGGACCGGATGGATGTCGCACGCGATCGCCTGCGCGAAGGCCCGGACATGGGCCCGCGCCACCGGATCGGCGGGCAGAAGCGCAGGGTCGGGCGCGATCTCGTCGAGATACTCGCAGATCGCGAGCGACTGGGTGAGCACCGCGCCGTCGCCAAGCTCGAGCGCCGGCACCAGCCCCTGCGGGTTGACCGCCAGATACCCGGGCGCCCGCTGCTCGCCCTTGCGCAGGTGATGGGACACGGGTTCATAGCCCATCCCCTTCAGATTGAGCGCGATCCGCACCCGGTAGGATGCGGTGGAGCGGAAATATCCGTGCAGGCGCATCGCGCTCATGCCGCGGCGGCCGGGCCGATCAGGATCTCGCACGGCGTCAGGCCGTCGATCGTCACGACGATCCGGTCGCCTTCGACCACCGCGCCGACTCCCGCTGGCGTGCCGGTATAGATGAGGTCGCCCGGCTCCAGCCGGTAGAAGCGCGAGACATAGGCGATCACCTCGTCGACCGGCCAGATCAGATCGGCCAGGTCCGCGTCCTGCTTCACCGTGCCGTTGACCGTCAGGCGGATCGCGCCACCCGTCAGCGGCCCGGTTTCGGCGATCGGGTGGATCAGCCCGAGCGGCGAGGATTGCTCGACATTCTTGCCGGTATCCCATGGCCGCCCCTGCTCGCGCGCGACGAGCTGGAGGTCGCGGCGGGTCATGTCGAGCCCGGTCGCGAAGCCATAGATGTGCGCCGCCGCATCGGCCGCCGGAATGTTGCGCCCGCCCCTGCCGATCGCGACCACCAGCTCGGCCTCATAGTGGAAGTTGGCGGTCTCGGGCGGATAGGCGATCGTCGTCCCGCCGGGCACTACGGTCTCCGCCCATTTGGTGAAGAAGAAGGGCGGCTCACGGTCGGGATCGCGGCCCATCTCGCGTGCATGTGCGGCATAGTTGCGGCCGATGCAGAACAGCCGGCGCACCGGGAAACGGTTGCCGTCGCTGGTCGCGGCATAGACCGGCGGCTGGGGCTGAAACAGGTCGCTCACGCGCATTCCTCTCTGAACAGATTGAGCTTCTGCTGCGCAGCCTTGTCCGAATAGCCGAACAGGACCAGCGGCGTTTCCGCGCGCAGCGTCAGCATGTGCCACGACGGCACCACGAAGATGTCCCGCGGCGACAGCGGCACGCGCTGCTCGCCGATCACTGCCTCGCCGCTGCCCTCGACCACGACGAACACCGTCCCGTCGGTCGAGCGGCGGGGCTTGGTTGCAAAGCCGGCGGGGATCAGCCGGACATGCGCGGCGATCGTCGGCATCACCGGGCCGCCATCGGCTGGGTTCACGAACTCCAGCGCATGGCCAAGATGCGGGTCGATCGCCGCGCCCGCCGCCATCTGGTCGAGCGAAGCGCGCCAATCCTGATAGCGATAGTGGAACATGGGCTGATGCGCCGGACGGCGGTCGGCCGCGCTGCCGCGAAACGGGCGCAGGTTGCGCCCATATTGGGCGAGCGTGCTGCCCGGCGCGGCGGTTTCCGGATGAACTTCGGTCTCCAGCCGCTCGGCGAAGCCCGCGTCGAAATGCTGCACCGTCGGGATGTCCAGCCCGTCGAGCCAGATCATCGGCTGCGCGCTGGGGTTGCCGTGATCGTGCCACTGGCCGCCCGGCGTCAGGACAAGGTCGAAGGGCTGCATCACCGCCTTCTCGCCATCGACACTGGTATAGGCGCCCTCGCCCTCCATCACGAAGCGCAGCGCGCATTGCGTGTGCCGGTGGCACGGCGCGACCTCGCCCGGCAGGATCAGCTGGAGCCCGGCATAGAGGCTGGGGGTGATCGACGACTGGCCGGCGAGGCCCGGATTCTCGAGGATCAGCACGCGCCGCTCCGCCTGCGCGGCGCTGATCAGGTCGCCCGCGCGCATCAGATAGTCGCGCGCACTGGCATAGGACCAGGCATGCGGCCGGGCGGGCGAATTGGGCTGCGGCGGCACCAGCGCGCTCAACACCTCCCAGAGCGGGGTCAGCCCCTCGGGCGCCATCGCGTCATAGAGCGCCTGCAGCTGTGCCTGCTGATCGTTGGGCAGCGGCGTCACCATTTGAGCTGCTCCAGCCCACAGAACGGGTCGACCGGGCTGACGCCGGAGAATGGCTCGCGCCCCAGCAGCCGGGGGACCAGCGCGCGCTGCACGCTCTCCAGCCCGCAATAGGCATTGATATAGGTCGCCATGTCGGGGGCATCGAACAGATAGAAGGGCTGGCCGAGCGAGATCATCAGCGTCGGGATCTCGGGCCCGAAGCGATGCATCGCCTTGCGCGTCCCGCCGTGCAGCTTGCCCCAGTCGAGGAAGATGCTGCCGATCGTCGGGGTCGCCTCCTGTCCCGCCAGATAGACGATCAGATCGGCATCCGCGCGCGTCGGACGATTGTCGGGATCGAAGTCGCTGACCTCGAAGCCCTCGGCGCGCAACGCGTCCTTGAACGCGTCGAGGTCGCGCGGCTGCGCGCCGATAAAGAAGCTCCAGCCCGCATCCGCAATCACCACGACGCGGCGGTGGCGCACCGGATCGATCGGCAGCAGGCCCTGCGTGTCCTTGACCAGCGTGATCCCCTGCCCCGCCGCCTGCTCGGCGACGGTGCGGTTCGCGGGAACGCTCAGCCGTTCGCGGACGGTCTCGACCGGGGGCAGCCGCTCGTCGGCGCTCATCCGATGCAGCCCGAGCTTCGCCTTGAAGGTGAGGATCTTTTCGACCGCAGCCTCCAGCCGTGCCTCGGACAGGCGGCCCTCGCGAAGCCCCTTCATCATCAGGCCGACATCCTCGGCGGGCGAGCGGCTGAACAGGAACATGTCGCAGCCATTCTCGATCACCGCGGGCACCCGCTCCTCGCGGTCTGCCCAGCTGGTGAGGCCGCCCATGCCGGTCGCGTCGGACACGATCAGCCCCTTGAAGCCCAGCCGATCGCGCAGCAGCTCCCGATTGAGCAGGTGCGAGACCGATGCCGGACGGAACGCCTCGCGCCCCGCATCGGGCAGCAGCGAGCGGACGAAGGCGGGAAGCGCGATATGCGCCGACATCACGGTCATCACCCCATCGGCGATCACCTGACGGTAGAGCTTGCCGAAGCTGGCTTCCCAGGCGTCCATGTTGAGCGGATTGACCGTGGTGACGAGATGCTGGTCGCGATCGTCATATCCCTCGCCCGGCCAGTGCTTCGCCGTCGCCGCGACGCCGCGCGCCTGCAGCGCCTGGATATAGGCGCGCGCCTGATCGCCGATCCGGGCGATGTCCGAACCGTAGGAGCGCGTTCCGACCGCCGGGTTGCGCCATGCGGCGTTGATGTCGATCACCGGGGTGAAAGACCAGTTATAGCCCAGCGCCGCACTTTCCTCCGCCACGACGCGGGCAAGCTCCGCGGTCAGGTCGAGATCGTCGCAGGCGGCGATCCCCAGCTGGTTGGGGATCGCGGTCGAGAAGCGGTAAGAGATCGTGCCGCCCTCGATATCGCCGCTGATCACCACCGGCGTTTCGGCGCTGTCGATCGCGGCGCGCGTCGCCGCCCAAGCCTTGCCAAGGTCATGCCCCGGAAAGCGATGGATGCCGCCGGGTTTCAGCGCTGCGAGACCGGCGATTTCCTCCAGCGTGTCCTGCTCGGCGGCGAAGATGAACAGCTGCCCGATCTTGTCCTCGACGCTGAGCGTGGCGAGCTGCCGGTCGACCCAGGCGCGGTCCTCGACGCTGAGGGCGAGCGGGTCGGACGTCGGGTTTGCGGGTTCAAGGGTCACTGGGGCTCCTGGGCGGTCTGGATGTCGGAATAGCCGCGCATGCCGATCAGCAATGCGAGCACGGCAAGCGGCGAGGCGATGGCGCAGGTGATCGCCAGCGCGTCGGGCAGGCGCTGCGGATCGCCGAACCAGAAGTCGGTGATCAGCGCGACCGCGGTCGGGCCGAGCGCGGCGCCGATCAGGTTGATTGTCAGCATGTACAGCGCCGACAGCAACGCGCGCATTCGGTTGGGCGTCAGTTCCTGCAACGCGGCGAGCCCGCCGCCGAAATTGAACCCGGCGAAGAAGTTCATGATGCCGATCAGGATCAGCGCCAGCCCCGCGCTCGGCATCAGCGGAAAGCCGATCGTCACGGGGATCAGGACCAGGAATCCGATCAATGCGGTCTGGAGGTTCGCCCGCTCATAGCCGCGGCCGCGCAGCCAGCTCGCGAAGAAACCGCCTGCCAGCGCGCCGCTGGTGCCGCAGAAGAACACGATCAGGCCATAGGACGCACCGATCTCAGCGGTGCTCCAGCCAAATTTTCGCTCGAGGAATGCGGGGATCCACGCGCCGGTGCCGTTGCCGACGAAGATCATCAGCGCAAAACCGAGCGCAATGCCGAGATAGGCCCGCTTGCGCCCTCCCAGATGCGACAGGAAGTGCGAAATCGGCACCTTCGCCCCCTCCCCCGCCACCCCCTGCCGCACGGGCTCGCGCACCGTCAGCAGCAACAGCGAAAGCAGCAGTCCGGGGACGCCGAGCGCCAGGAACACGATGTGCCAGCCCTTGAGCGCACCGACCAGCGGCAGCACCACTTCTTCGCCGGGCGGCACCACCGTCGAGATGAGCCCACCGATCAGCAGCGCACAAGCGCCGCCCAGATAGATGCCCATCTGATAGACGCCCATCGCGGCGGGCAGCTTGTTCTTCGGGAAATAGTCGGCGAGCAGCGAATAGGCCGAGGGGCTCAATCCGCCCTCGCCCGCGCCGACGCCGACCCGCGCGGCGAACAGCAGCGGGAAGGAACGCGCGAGACCGCAGAGCGCGGTCATCCCGCTCCACAGAAACACCGAAAAGGCGATGATGTTGCGCCGGTTAGACCGGTCTGCGAGCCGCGCCACCGGAATCCCGACCGCGACATAGAAGATCGTGAAGCTCAGCCCGTAGAGCAGACTCATCGCGGTGTCGGAAACCTGAAGGTCGTTCTTGATCGGCTGGACAAGCAACGCCAGCGCCTGCCGGTCGACGAACGCCAGCGTATTGGCGAGCATCAGGATGATCGCGGCATACCATGCGCTTGCAGCGGACGGCCATCCGGTGGCCCCTGCCCGGTCCGGAGCACCGGCCATCACCACGCCCCTGCAAATGCGGGGGAACATGCGGCCTTCCGGCAACGGCGAATATGGATATTCTCCATCAAAGCCCTCTCCTGAACTGCGCCCGGACTCTATGGCCCCGATTCTTGTTTAGCGCTAAATCTTGCCTTTGCCGGTAACTCTGCGAAAAGGACCGCCATGTCAACCCAGAGGCTAGATCATTGATTTGGATGGAGTGGAAAGTGAACCGGCGTAAAGGGCTGCGCCCATGAGCCAGCGTTCGCGCCGGTCGAGCTCGGCGGTCACGATCAACGAGGTCGCCGCCCGGGCCGGCGTCTCGGCAATGACCGTCTCCAACGTGCTGCTCGGCCGCAAGAAGGTTTTGGAGAGCACGCGCGACGCGGTCTACCAGGCGGTCGAGGAACTCGGCTACACCCCCAATGCCGCCGCCCGTGCGCTGGCGAGCGCGTCCCAGCTGCGCCTCGGGCTTATCTATCGCAACCCGCAGAGCGCCTTTCTAAGCGCGGTTCTGGTCGGCGCGCTCATCGCATCCGCACGGCTCGGCGCCCAATTGCTGATCCGCAGCTGCGATGCGGAGAATGAGGAAGCCACGGCAGCGACACTGAACGGCCTTGTCCGCAGCGGCGCAAACGCGCTGCTTCTGCCTCCGCCCTTCTGCGAGATCGTCGATCGCTCGCCCGAACTGCTGGCAGCAGGCGTGCCGATGATGGCGCTCTCGTCGGGGCGGGAGCTCACGCATATGCCCGGCGTTCGCGTTGATGACTATGAAGCGGCGCGCGCGATGACCCTGCGTCTGATCGCGCTGGGCCATCGGCGCATCGCGCTGATCGAAGGCCCCATTCAGCATTATGCGAGCGCGACGCGCCTCGCCGGCTATCGATCCGCGCTGGCCGCTTCGGGGATCGAGGAAGACGAGTCGCTGATCGCCAAGGGCGATTTCACCTATGATTCGGGCCTGGTCGCAGCTCAGCGCCTGCTCGACCTGCCGCAGCGTCCGACCGCGATCTTCGGGTTCAACGATGATATCGCGGCAGCCGTGGTCTCCGAGGCGCATCGCCGCGGCATCGTCATTCCCGACGAACTGTCCGTCGTGGGGTTCGACGACACGCCGATCGCCGTGAAGATCTGGCCACCACTCACCACGGTCCGCCAGCCCATCGTGGAAATATCCGACCTTGCCACGCAGCGCCTGGTGGAGGCCCTACGGCAGCCCAAGGAGGGCGGGACGACGACTACGGTGCACATCCCGTTCTCGATCATCGAGCGGGAATCGACCGGCCCGGTGAAACCTTAGCCAGGTGAATTGACGAAACACCGGAGAACGTGTCTCTCATTGCCCTGATGTCTGGGAATCAGAATGAGATCGGGGCGCTTGCTCCGCTGGTCGGCTACCACCTCCGTCGCGCCTCCGGCGCCTTCGCGGCGGATTTCGCCGCAGCGGTGGAAGGGACGGGAATGCGCCAGGTGCTGATCGGCATCCTTGCGATCGTGTCCAACGACAAGGGGATCAATCAGGGCGCGGTCGGCCGCATGCTGGGAATCAAGCGCGCCAACATGGTCTCGCTGATCAACGAGCTGGTCGATGCCGGGCTGCTGGAGCGCGAGGTCGATCCGACCGACCGGCGCGCCTTCCTGCTCAACCTCAGCTCTGCCGGGCGGGCGACGCTGGCCGAATGCCTGGCTCGGATCGAGGCGCATGAGAAGAAGATGCTCGCAGGGTTCACCGATGCGGAACGCGCGACCTTGCTCGACCTGCTGGGCCGGATCGAGCGGCGCGGCGGCGCGGCCTCCTAGTCGGCAAGGATCAACGCATCGAGGGCAACCACACCCTCGCCCCGCGGATAGACGACCACCGGGTTGAGGTCGATCTCGCGAATGGATGGCGTACCCGCCAGGACCCGGCCGAGGTCGCTGATCAGCCGGGCGACCGCATCGACATCGAGCGCAGGCGAACCGCGATAGCCGTCGAGCAACGCGCCCTGCTTGAGCTTGCGCAGCTCGGCGACAATTGCCGCGTGCGTCAGATCGGCGGGGAGCAGGCGGACGTCGTGGAGCAGCTCGGCCGTGACTCCGCCGAACCCGGCAAGGATGACAGGACCCCAATCCGGATCGTTGCGCGCGCCGATGATCAGCTCCACGCCGCGTCTGCCCATCGCCTCGACTTGCGCACCTTCGACTATGATTCCCGCATCATAGGCCGCGATATTGCCGTGGAGCCTTACCCACGCCGCATCGAGTGCGGCGTCATCGGCGATGTTGAGGATCACGCCCCCCGCGTCGCTCTTGTGGCTCAGCGCAGCCGCCTGCGCCTTGATCGCGACCGGATAGCCGGTGCGTGCGGCGACCGCCCTCGCCTCTTCCGCGTTCTTCGCAAAGCCGCCAGCGGGGAAGGGAATGCCGGCGGGGGCAAGCAGCTGCTTGGCGCGATATTCAGGGATCACGCCCGACGGCAGATCGACTGTCACCGACGCTGCACCAGCGCGTTCGAAGTCGCGCTCGGCGAAACGTCCCAGATGCCGCAGCGCGCGAAAAGCACGATCGGGCGAGGGGAAATAGGTGACCCCGATCGTCCGCAACGCGTCGATATATTCGGCGGGCACCGGCGCACCCTCGTCGAGCCCGGCGAAGATCACCGGCTTTTCGGGCTGCAATGCCTTCACTGCATCGATGATCGCGGGAAATTTGCGCGCCGAGGTGGCTTCGTCGGTCTGGATGATTCCGAACACCAGCGCCGAGAAATTGCCGTCCGCGAGCAGCGGGATCATCGTGCGGCGATACAGGTCGGGATCGACCAGCGCCTGTGCGGTCAGATCCATCGGATTCGAGACGGGGATGAAATCGGGGATCGCGGTTCGCATCGCAGCCGCAGTCTCCCCGGCCATCGCGGGAAGGTCGAGACCGATCCGCTCGGCCAGATCGAGGGTGAGCGCCTTGAACGCACCCGATTCGGTCAGCACGGCGGTACCGCCCTTGCGCACGGGCTTGCCCCGCACCGCGAGCTCGAGCACGTCGCCGAGCGCCTCCAGGCTGTCGACGAGGACGACGCCGGCGCGCTCGACCTTCGCCTTCATCAACTGCCAGTCGCCGGCCATCGCGCCGGTATGCGTCGCCGCGGACTCGCGCGCGGCGTTCGACGTGCCGGGGTGGAGCAGCACGATATGCTTGCCGGCGGCACGCGCTCTTTCGGCCAGCGCCAGGAAGCGGGCAGGCTTGCGGAACTGCTCGACGATCATGCCGATCGCGAGCGTTGCCGGATCGCCGATCAGATGCTCGACATAGTCCTCGACGCCGCTCGCGGCCTCGTTGCCGGTAGAGACCGAGAGGGTGATGCCCAGTCCCTTGCCCATCAGCATGGTGCCCAGCACCACCGCCATTGCCCCCGACTGGCTGACAATGCCGGCCGCAGGCTTGTCCTTGAGGTCGAGCACCGGCGCCTCGACGAAGGTCAGCGGCACGCCCGCAGCATAGTTGACCAGCCCCAGACAGTTCGGCCCCTCGACCACCATGCCATGTTCGGCGGCAATCCGTGCGACCTCGGCCTGCGCCGCCAATCCTTCTTCGCCGCCCTCCGCGAACCCCGCCGCGAAGATGATCGCCGCGCCCACGCCGCGTTCGGCGAGCGCCTGTACCGCCGGCAGCACCGCCGGTCCGGGAACCGCCAGAACGGCCGCGTCGATGCCGTGCGGCAGTTCGTCGATCGTCTTCAGGCAAGGCCGCCCGCCGATCTGGTCGCGCTTCGGGTTGATCAGGTGGATCTCGCCCGCATAGCCATGCCGCTCAAGGTTGCGCAGCACTGAATTGCCGAGCGCGCCCGGTGTGGACGAGGCACCGACGATGACGACCGAGCGCGGAGTGAGGAGTCGGGAAAGGTCGGGCATTGTTCATCCTTAAATCCTCCCCGGTACGGGGAGGATCTCTAGTGGATCACGCTTTCACGCGGTCCTTGTCGTATGCGCCGAGGCCCGGCTTGTAGCTCTTCTCGTCGATGAACTGGCGAATGCCTTCCTTGCGGCCGTCATCATCATAGCTGTTGGCGGCCTCCTGCGCCCGGATCAGGTAATCCTCGGCCTCGTCATAGGGCAGGATCGAAACGCGGCGGACCGCGTCCTTGGTGGCCTTGAGCGCCACGGGGTTCTTGCGGAGCAGGACGTTGGCGACCTCGGTCACGCGGTCCCTGAGCCGTGCCAGCGGCAGCGCTTCGTTGACCAGGCCCCATTCGGCGGCAGTCTTGCCGTCGATATTCTCGCCCATCATCGCGTGGTACATCGCCTTGCGGAACGGCATCAGCTCGACCGCCACCTTGGTCGCGCCGCCGCCCGGGAGGATGCCCCAGTTGATCTCGCTGAGGCCGAACTGCGCTTCGTCGGCCGCAAAGGCGAGATCGCAGGCGAACAGCGGACCATAGGCTCCGCCGAAGCACCAGCCATTGACCATCGCGATCGTCGGCTTCTGGTACCAGCGCAGCCGGCGCCACCAGCCATAGGCCTCGCGCTGCGCCTGCCGCGTCGCGCCCAGCCCCTGCGCCTCGGTCTCGCGGAAATATTCCTTGAGATCCATGCCGGCGCAAAAGGCCTCGCCTTCACCCGTCAGCACCAGCACGCCGACATCCTCGCGATATTCCAGCGCGTCGAGCACCTCCATCATTTCGCGGTTGAGCGTGGGGCTCTGGGCATTGCGCTTGTCCGGCCGGTTGTACTTCACCCAGGCGATGCCGTTCGCGACATCATAGGCGACAACGCCATTGGTGCTCAGCTGTGTCATTCTGCTTCCTTCGTTTCCCGCCCTCGCAGGCGGCGATCCCATGTCAAATCGGATAGTGGCCGGGTTCGGTCTCGATCGTGATCCAGCGCAGCTCGGTGAAGGCGTCGATCCCGGCCTTGCCGCCGAATCGGCCATAGCCGGACGCCTTGACCCCGCCGAACGGCATCTGCGCCTCGTCATGCACGGTCGGGCCGTTGACGTGGCAAATGCCCGACTTGATCTGTCTGGCGACCCTGAGCCCGCGCGCGGTATCGCGGGTGAAGACCGAGGCCGAGAGGCCGTACTCGGTGTCGTTGGCCAGCAGAATCGCATGGGCCTCGTCGCGCGCACGGATCACGCCGACCACCGGGCCGAAGCTCTCGTCGCGGAACAGCTTCATGTCCGGCGTCACATGATCGATGACATGCGCGGGCATCAGCACGCCGCCAGTACCTTCCAGCACGCCGCCGCCATTGACCTGCACGGCGCCAGCCGCCAGTGCGTCGCCGATCAGCGCCTTCACATGAGCGACGGTCTTCTGATCGACCACCGCCCCCAGCGGGGTCTTGCCCTCGCGCGGATCGCCGACGGGCATGGTTCCTACCTTGGCGGCGAACTTCTCGACGAATGCGTCCGCCACGGCATCCACCACGATGATCCGCTCGGTCGACATGCAGATCTGGCCCTGGTTCATGAACGCGCCGAACGCGGCGGCCTTGACCGCCTCGTCCAGATCGGCGTCTTCCAGCACCAGCATCGGCGCCTTGCCGCCCAGTTCGAGCAGCACGGGCTTCAGATGCTCCGCCGCGCGCTTGGCGATGATCCGGCCCACCGCGGTCGATCCGGTGAAGTTGATACGGCGGATATGCGGGTTGTCGATCAGCGCGCCGACGATCTCGGGCGCATCCTCGGGCGCGTTGGTCACGATGCTGACCGCGCCCTTGGGCAGCGCCTCGTCAAATGCCTCGGCGATCAGCGAGTGGGTGCGCGGGCATTGTTCGCTGGCCTTGAGCACCACGGTGTTGCCGCAAGCGAGCGGCGCTGCGACCGCGCGCACGCCCAGGATGATCGGCGCGTTCCACGGCGCGATGCCCAGCATCACGCCCACCGGCTCGCGGATTGCCATCGCGATGCAGCCGGGCTTGTCCGAAGGGATCACCTCGCCGCCGATCTGGGTGGTCAGCGCCGCCGCCTCGCGCACCATGCTTACCGCCAGCATCAGGTTGAAGCGCGCCCAGCCCTCGGTCGCGCCGATCTCGCCGTTCATCGCCTCGACGAAATCCTCGGCCTTGGCCGCCAGTGCCTCCGCCGCCTTGTTGAGCGCGGCGCGGCGGGCGTTGGGGCCGAGCGTGGACCAGGCGGGAAAGGCGGCGGCGGCGGCCTCGACCGCCTCGTTCGCCTGATCGACGGTGAATGCCTGCGCCTCGGTCGCAACCTCACCGGTCACAGGGTTCAACCGGGCGAAGGTCTTGCCGGGTGCCGGCGGTGCAATCGTGGCCATAGCGCCTCTCCTGAATATTGCTATATGCTATAGCATTATCGGTGCATTGCAATGGCTATTTGGAATTTGCGCGGCGAAGCGATGGGAATGACAGGCACGGAACGTCGCGACAGGTTAAGCGCTGCGGTTCGTTAGGCTCGAAGCTTCGCCCGGTGCGGACCAGCCGCGCATCGCGAACAGGGCAATCGCGCCGATGATCGAGCCCAGCCCCATCAGGATCGCGACCGTCTGCAGCCCATGGCCCGCCGCAAACAGGAAGCCGGCCAGCGCCGGCGCCAGCGCCGATCCGCCGCGGCCGACGCCGATCACGAAGCCGGTGGCGGTCGCGCGCACGCTGGTCGGGAAGGACTGGGCGATCAGCGCGTAGAGGCCGACCACCCCCGCATTGGTCGCAAAGCCCGCGAGCGCGGCGACGGTCGAGAGCGCCGCAAGGCCGGTCTGCGCACGGCCGAACACGATGACCAGCGCGGTCGATAGCAACATAGCGACGATGGTGAGCGCAAGCAGCCGGATCCTGCCTGTAAGCAGCCCCAGAACCAATGACCCGGTCGCCCCGCCGATGCTCGCCCATACCAGCACGCCCGCGGCCTCGGGCGGCGGGAAGCCCATGTCGACCACGATCTTCGGGATCCATTTGAGGATGAAGTAGAAGGTCATGATGTGCGCGAGATAGGCGATCGTGAGCAGCACCGTTGCGCGCATCAGCCCCGGCGAGAAGAGATCGATCAGCGGCACCTTGCGCGCGCCCGTTTGCGGTTCGGGCAGCGCATCGACCGGCGGATGCCCCATTCGCGCGAGCGTCGCGTTGATCCGCGCAAGCGCGTCGGGCGGGCGCTTGTGCATCAGGAAGGCAACCGACTCGGGCGCCCGCCACAACACCAGCGGGATGAACAGCACCGAGCAGGCTGCGCCGAACACGAACACCGCCCGCCAGTCGTACATTGACAGGAGCACCGCCGAGATCGACCCGCCGACGATCGTGCCGACCGGATAGCCGGCCGCCATCAGCACCACCGCAAGCGACCGGTGCCTGGCATTCGCCGCCTCCGCCACCGCGGCGTTGGTCGCTGCGAGCATTCCGCCGATGCCGAGGCCTGTGAGCACTCGCCATGCCGACAGTACCTCGATGCCGTTCGCGCTCGCCGCGCCGAGCATCCCGATCGTCATCAGGCAGAGACATGACAGGATCGTCGCGCGCCGCCCGATCCGGTCCGCCAGACCGCCCAGGAACAGCGATCCGATCGCCATTCCCACCAGTTCCATCGACAGCACGATGCCCAGCGCCGCGCGGTCGATTCCCCAATCCCTGGCGATGCCGGGCGAAGCGAAGCTGATCGACAGCACGTCGAACCCGTCGAGCGCGTTCAGCCCGATCATCGTCGCGACCACGCCCCATTGGAAGCGCGACATGGGTTCACGGTCGATCAATGTGCGCGGATCGGTGGCCATATCCCCTCCAGGGTTGTCGATTTTGTTATATCACTAAACAATTCATCGATAGATGCGCGCGAGCATTTCCTCAAGCGCCGTCAACTCCGCCTCGCTGAACCGGCTCTTGAGCCAGGTCTCATGCGCAGCGATCGCGCTCTTCGCTTGGACCAGCAACGCCTCGCCCGCGCCGGTCAGCCGAAAGGCAATGCGCCGCCTGTCGGTGGCCGAAGGACCGCGCGAAACCAGCCCGCGCTTCTCGAGGCCATGGACCAGCGCCATCGTCGTCGCGCGATCCATGTCGAGCGCGACAGCAAGGTCGGTCTGCGCGAGATCGGGGTGATCGCCGGTCAGCCACAGCACCGACACCTGCTTTTGCGTCAGGCCGAGCTCGGCGAAATGTTCACCGAAATGCCGCTGCACCGCGCCATGCGCGCGCCGCAGCCTCAGTCCCAGATTCCGGTCGAGTTCGCCCCGGCTGATTTTCGCCATCAGGCCGCCTCGGCCTCGGCCAGCCGCTTGATGATCGCTCGCGCGCGCACGCTGCCCTGGTCGATCGAATAGCCGCGCAGCTTCATGTCGGGGTTCGCCGCGATGCTGCGCTGCTGCGCCTCCAGCACTTCCACGTCCTCGTCGAACACCTGCCCCTGCTGCGCCTTGAAGCGCGCCGTGAAGCCGGCGTCATCGATGTCGAAATTGCGCGCCATGCCCCAGAAATAATGAGTCGTGGTTTCGGTCTCGGGGGTCATGGCATCGACGACGAAGCCACGCACCCCCGAATCGTGCCGCTCGATCGTGTCGCCCGCCGCGACCGGCGATACGCCGACGTCGATCAGCACCGATGAAGGCGGCAGGAAATGGCACACCTGCCAG
This sequence comes from Sphingomonas koreensis, assembly GCF_002797435.1. Lineage (NCBI taxonomy): Bacteria > Pseudomonadati > Pseudomonadota > Alphaproteobacteria > Sphingomonadales > Sphingomonadaceae > Sphingomonas > Sphingomonas koreensis. The sequence continues at coordinate 520,618 of NZ_PGEN01000001.1, forward strand.
CGATCGACGGGGCCGTCCGATCGCAACGCGTCGCGCCAGAAGGGCGGCGGCTCGATCCCCGGCATCCAGCGCCGCACATAGACTTGTTCGCCCTCGACCACCGTCTCGATCGGCGCCTCGGTGATCTCATGCTGCCCGATCGATCCCTGATGCACCCAGGTCTCGTGGGACAGGTCCATGAGATTGTCGATCACCAGCCGATAATCGCACGCGATGTGGTTGTACCCGCCATCGAAGGTCCAGCCGGGTGCGCTGCACGGCCAGAAATCGGGGATCAGTGCCGGGTCCGCCTTCTCCGCCTCGCCGATCCAGACCCATATGAAGCGATGCCTCTCCACAACCGGATACAGTGTCGCGCACACCGCCTTGGGCACTTTCTCCGACCTGACCGGCATTTCGGTCGCGCAGCCGTCCGGCCCGAGCAGCAGCCCGTGATAGCGGCAGCGCACCGAATCGCCTTCCTTGAACCCCATCGACAGCGGCAGCAGCCGGTGCGGGCAGGCATCGCGCATCGCCACCACGCTGCGGTCGAGCTTGCGATAGAGCATCACCGGATCGCCGCAGATCGTGCGCGCAATCGGGGTGCGGTCCACCTCCGAATCCCAGGCGGCGACATACCAGCGGTTAGCGATCCAGGTCATTGCCCTCATCCTCATGCTGCACTATCGGTCTGTGCAGTATTTTGTATGTAATACTTACAATCTACGCAAGGAGATTCCCGGATGCCCACCCCGCCCTTCCGTGCCGACCATGTCGGCAGCTTTCTCCGTCCCAAGGCGCTGATCGACGCCCGCACCGCGTTCAAGGCGGGCGATATCGATGCCGCCGCGCTCCGCGCCGCCGAAGACGAGGCGATCCGCGGGGTGGTGAAATTCCAGGAGGATCTTGGCCTTCAGGGCATCACCGACGGCGAGTTCCGCCGCACCTATTTCCATACCGATTTCCTGCTCCAGCTCGACGGGGTCGAGGAAGCCGGCGGCACCCAGGTCAAGTTCCACCAGCATGGCGGCAAGGAGCTCGAATATGCCCCGCCCGTCATGAAGATCACCGGCAAGGTCGCCCACGCCCGCGATATCCAGCGCGCCGACTATGCATTCCTCGCCAGCTGCACGACGCGCACGCCGAAGGTGACGATCCCCTCGCCGACGATGCTGCACTTCCGCGGCGGCCGCGACGCGATCGACACCGCCGCCTATCCCGAGCTGGACGATTTCTACACCGATCTCGCCGCCGCCTATCGCGCGGAGATCGCCAGCCTCGCCGAGGCCGGCTGCCGCTACCTCCAGCTCGACGACACCAACCTCGCCTATCTCTGCGACGAGACCCAGCGCGAGAATGCGCGGAAGCGCGGCATGGACCCGGACGCGCTGCCGCGTCTCTATGCCCGCATCATCAACGATTCGATCCGCGACAAGCCCGCGGACATGACCGTCTGCGTCCACCTCTGCCGCGGCAATTTCCGCTCCTCCTGGGCGGCCGAGGGCGGCTACGAGCCCGTCGCCGAAGTGCTGTTCAACGAGCTCGCGGTGGACGGCTATTTCCTCGAATATGACGACCCCCGCTCGGGCGACTTCGCGCCGCTGCGCCATGTACCCAAGGGCAAGACCGTGGTGCTCGGTCTCGTCACCACCAAGCTTGGCGAGCTCGAATCCAAGGACGACGTCAAGCGCCGCATCGACGAGGCCGCGCAGTTCGCCCCCATCGACCAGCTCGCGCTCTCACCGCAATGCGGCTTCTCCTCGACCGTCCACGGCAACGACATCGCGGTTGAGCAGCAAGCGGAGAAGATGCGGCTGGTGATCGACGTCGCGCGTGAGGTTTGGGGCTAACCCTCCGGCGCTCCGGGGGAACCGATCACCGCGACGCCGGCGCCCGAGAAAAATAGTTCTATGCCATAACTGTTATTGACTAGAACTAATCCAGATGCGAACATCCGTCCAAAGCTGAAAACCCGTGAGGGTTTCGAACCTGGGGAGGATTTGCATGGCAGGGCAACTGGCATCGACTCGTGCGCGTCTGGCTTGCGGCGTCGCGGCGATCATCACACTGGCCGGCGGACTGGTTTCGGAACAGGCCCGAGCCCAGGCTGGCGCACCGGCTGCCACCGAACCGGCCGACGAAGACCCGAGGGAAATCCTGGTCACCGCGCGCCGCCGCGAGGAAAGCCTGCAGGACACGCCCGTCGCGATCTCGGCCTTCAGTGCCGAGATGCTCGAAGACCGGCAGATTCAGCAGACCCAGGATCTCGAACGGATCACCCCCAGCCTGCAGTTCAAGCCGGCGGGCCAGCTTTCGGGCAACAGCGCCTCGTCGGTGGTGTTCATCCGCGGCGTGGGCCAGGTCGATCCGACCGCCGCGGTCGATCCCGGCGTCGGCATCTATCTCGACGAGGTGTATCTCGGCCGCGCCGTCGGCGGCGCGATCGATTTCGGCGACATCGCCAGCGTCGAGGTGCTGCGCGGCCCGCAGGGCACCTTGTTCGGCCGCAACACGATCGGCGGCGCGATCCTCGTACGCACCAAGCAACCCGAGCTCGGCGAGTTCAGCGGACGCGCGCGCCTCCGCGCCGGCAGCGACGATTGGTACGAGGGGTTCGCCGCGCTCAACATTCCGATCGGTGAGACCGTCGCGGCGCGTGTCTCGGGCGGGTTCCGCAAGCGCGATGGCTATGTGATCCGCGCGTTCGACGGGCTCGATCTGGGCAATGAGAACCGCTATTCGCTTGCGGCGTCGCTCAAATGGGAGCCCTCGGCGGACTTCGATCTGCTGCTGCGCGCCGACTATAGCAAGCAGGACGAGCATGGCGCGCCGTTCGTCTTCGCCGGGATCAACGAGCAGGCGCCGGTCGCGGCGATCGTCAGCGTCGCGGCGGGCTGCCCCGGCGCGACGATTCCCTTCGCGCCGCTGACACCGGGCGACCCCCGTTTCGGCGCGCCCAACGTGCCGCTGATCAACGACGCGCGCTGCGCCAACGACTTCCAGGCGCGCGGCGATTTCGTCAACGGCGGCACGGCTGCGGTGATGAGCACCTCCCAAGTCTGGGGTCTCGCCGCGACGGGCAACATCCGACTGACCGATCAGGCGTCGATCAAGCTGATCACCGCCTGGCGCGAGACCGAATCACGCGGCATCCGCGATGCGGACAACACGCCGTTCCTGATGATCACCACGGATGTGGGATCGAAGTCGCAGCAGTTCAGCCAGGAGGTCCAGCTCCAGCTCGACTTCGGGAAGGTGAATGCCATCCTGGGCGGCTACTACTTCAACGAGGTCACCAACGAGCGCGCCACCGTGCCGCTGTCCTTCCCGCCCTCTCCGCCCGTGATCGCGTCGCTCCTCGCCGGCGGGCCGGCCACCCGCGATCTCCAGATCTCACGGCTCAAGACCGATTCGGTCGCGGCGTTCGGCGAGCTGAGCTGGGAGCCGATGCAGGGGCTCGAGCTTAGCGGCGGGCTCCGCTACACCTCGGATCGCAAGACCTATCAGGGGACGGTGTTCAACCTGTTCCCCGGCACGCAGCCCGACCCGGATCCGCTCCCGGTGCTTGCGACCTCGCAGGGCGGGCCACTGTTCATCTTCAACCGTCCGTTCAGCGAGAGCTTCTCCGCACTGACCGGATCGGCGAGCGTCCAATATCGCTGGAACGACGCGATCAGCACCTATGCCTCCTATGCCCGCAGCTTCAAATCGGGCGGATTCAATACCCGCTACAACGCGCCGGCCGCGGGGAACCTTCCGGTGCCGTTCGACGAGGAGAAGGTGACCAGCTACGAGATCGGCGCCAAGACCAATATCGGCCGGCTGCGCATCAATCTCGCCGCATTCCAGGCTGAGTATCAGGATATCCAGCTGATCTTCCGCCAGGGCGTCGTGCCGCTGCTGTTCAACGCGGGCGAGGCGCGCATCCGCGGCTTCGAGGCCGAGGCAAGCCTGCGCACCACCTGGGGGCTGACCCTCGACGCGGGGCTCAGCATCCTCGACGACAAGATCAAGAGCATCACCCCCGTGCCCGGCGCGACCGCGACCGTGGCGCCGGGCGACGACCTGCCCTTCACGCCCGACTATCAGGCCAATTTCGGCATCTCCTACGCGATCCCGCTGGGCGGCGAAGCGACGCTCACGCCCCGGATAGATGGCAGCTATACGTCCAGGATCACCTTCATCACCGGCAGCGTGCCGCTGATCGAAGAGGACGGCTATTTCGTCGGCAACGCCTCGCTGACGCTCAAGCTCGGCAAGGGGATCGAGGTGAGCGGCGGCGTGAACAACCTGTTCGACGAGCGCTATTTGATCCAGGGCAACGCCTCGCTGGCAACGCTGGGCTATGCCGAGCGCATCTTCGCACGGCCGCGCAGCTGGTACGTCCAGCTATCCGGCCAATTCTAGGCTGGCGGGCCGGCGGATCACAGCGCCTCCGGCCAGTAGAGCCGCATCGGATTGTCGACCAGCAGCTTGTGCTGGAGTTCGGCGGTCGGCGCGATCGCCGGGATCAGGTCGACCAGCGCGCCGTCGTCGGGCAGCACCTCCTCCATATTGGGGTGCGGCCAGTCGGTCCCCCACAGCACACGGTCGGGATAGGCCTCGACCAGCGGCCGCACGCTGCGGACGAAATCCGCATAGGGCGGCCCCGCGGGGTCGAGCCGGTCCGGACAGGTCACCTTGGTCCAGATGTCATCCCGGCTGTCGAGCAGCGCGCGAAATGCGGCCATGTCCGCCCCATCGGGGCCCTGTCGCACATCGGGACGGCCCATATGGTCGATCACCACCGGCACGGGGATCGCGGCGAGGAACGGCTTCATCTCCTCCAGGATGTCGGCCTCGAAATAGACCACGACATGCCAGCCAAGCCGCTGGATGCGCCGCGCGATATCGAGGAACTTGTCCTTGGGCGCGTCGTCCACCAGCCGTTTCAGGAAATTGAACCGTACCCCGCGGATGCCCCCTTCATGCAGTGTGTCGAGCCCGGCATCGGAAATCGCCGGATCGACCACCGCTACCCCGCGACAGGTGCCGTTCGACGCCGCGATGCCGTTCAGCGTCGCACGATTGTCCGTCCCGTGACAGCTCGCCTGAACGATCACGTTGCGCGCGAAGCCCAGCCGCTCGCGCAGCGCGAACAGCGCGTCCGGGTCGGCATCCTGCGGCAGATACTTGGCCTTGGGGCTGAACGGGAACTGCGCCATCGGGCCGAACACATGGCAATGCGCATCCACCGCACCGGGCGGCGGGGTGTAGCGGGGCTTTGATGGGTCCAGCGTCCAGCTGCGGATACGCCCTGCTTCATCCTTCACGCGAACACCTTCCCGTCCATCAGCTTGCGCGCGGTGCGCAGCATCCCGGCCTCGACCGGAGCGCCGTTCGCGTCGACCGTCACCACACATTCGGTGACGCCTGTGGGATGCTCCACACCCAACGTCCTGGTTCCACCCGCGGGCACCTGTGCCAGCGCCGCGGCGGGCGATCCCTCGATCAAGCAAGCGGTCGCCACGCTCACCGCGCCGAGTACCCCGATCGAGGCATGCACTCGGTGCGGGATCAGCGATCGCACCGCGATCGCGCCACCGTCGCGCGGCGGGGCGACCAGCATCATCTTTGGCACCGACTTTTCGATTACGTCGCCCAGGTTCATCAGCGGTCCGGCCTTGAGCCGGATTGCCTCGACCCTCGCCTTCATTGCCGTATCGGCGTCGAGCGTGTCGCGGTCCTCATAACCCGTGATGCCCATGTCGCTTGCCGCGATCACCACGCACGGCATCCCGTTGTCGATCAGCGTGACTTTGATCCCGTCGATCTCGTCCACGCCGTTACCGGTCGGCAGCAGCGCGCCGCAGCTCGCCCCCGCGGTATCGCGAAAGGCGAGCGGGATCGGCGCGGCGGTGCCCGGCACGCCGCTGATCGCCGCATCGCCCGCATATCGCACCCTTCCGCCGGGCGTTTGCACGGTCGCCACTGCGACCTGCGCGGTATTTTCCATGAAGATCGCGACGCGCGTCTCGCCGTCCTGCGCTTCGACCAGCCCGCGCTCGATCGCGAAGGGGCCGATGCCGGCGAGGATGTTGCCGCAATTCTGCGCATCGGTGACGATTGCCTGATCGACGAACACTTGCAGGAACAGATAGTCCACATCGATGCCGTCGCGCGCCGACTTGCTCACTACCGCGACCTTGCTGGTCAGCGGGTCGGCGCCCCCCATCCCGTCGATCTGGCGCGGGTCGGGCGATCCCATGACGCGCAGCAGCAACGCGTCGCGCGCTGCGGTGTCGGCGGGCAGATCCTCCTTGAGGAAATAACCGCCCTTGGACGTGCCCCCGCGCATCCACATGCAGCGGATGCCGTCACTCATATTCGAGTCCCATTTCGGCCAGCCGCGAACGCATGTCGTAGATGTCGAGCCCCAGCTCGCCCGCCGCCAGCCGCTTGCGCTTGCTCTCCTCCGCCGCTTCGCGAGCGCGCGCTTTCTCCAGCACCGCCGCCGCATCCCCGCGCTTCACCACGCACACGCCGTCATCGTCGGCGACAATCACGTCCCCCGGCTCGATCGCGGCACCCGCGCAGACGATCGGCACGTTGACCGACCCAAGGGTGTTCTTGACCGTCCCCTGCGCGAACACCGCCTTCGACCACACAGGGAAGCCCATCTGGGTCAGGTCGCGCACGTCGCGCACGCCGGCGTCGATCACCAGCCCGCGGCACCCGCGCGCCATCGCGCTGGTCGCGAGCAGATCACCGAAATAGCCGTCGACGCAGGGGCTGGTGGGCGCGAGGACGAGGATGTCGCCCGCCTGCAGCTGCTCGATCGCGACATGCACCATCCAGTTGTCGCCCGGCGGCGAGGAGATCGTGACGGCATTCCCCGCGATCCGTGCGCCGGGATAGATCGGACGCATGTAATGGGCGAGCAGGCCAATGCGGCCCTGCGCTTCATGCACCGTGGCGACGCCTGCGTCTCCCAGACCCTGGACGATGTCCAATGAAGTGCGGGGGATGTTCTGTACGACACGTGCAACCATTGTCATCTCCGGAGGGGAACGTGGACTCGTTAGGACGCGGGAAAGCGAACTTCGACCGTTACATATTCTCTTTTGGCGGATCGCGGTTTTTCCTCCAGCAGGACGATCCGGCGCTAATGGAATTTGCTGACGTGCGATAAGTTTTTGCTATAGATCATGCATGATCCAGCCCTTCGACCTCAACCTTCGCCACTTGCGCGCGCTCTCCGCCGTCATCGCCGAAGGCAGCCTCAGCCGCGCGGCCGATGCTGCGGGCCTGTCGCAGCCCGCGTTGACCCAGGGCCTGGGCAAGCTCGAGCGCCAGCTTGAGGTGCAGTTGTTCGAACGCCGCCCCGATGGTGTCGCGCCCACCGAAGCCGGGCATGCGCTTGCAGAACGCGTCGCGCGCGCGTTTGACTATCTGGCCGGCGGCGTCCGCCGTTTCGCGCGCATGGGCCGCGGCTTCTCGCGCCCCGAGCGATTGATGACCGCAACGCAGCTCGACGCCTTTCTCCACTTCGCGGACGCGCAGAGCTTCGTCGGCGCGGCGCAGGCGAGCGGCCTTTCCCAACCCGCCATCCATCGCGCGGTACGCGATCTCGAGCAGATCTGCGCGACGCCACTCGCCGAACGGCGCGGACGGGGAGTCGCGCTCACCGCAGCGGGACGGCTGCTGGCGCGCGGTGCGCGTCTCGCACAGCAGGAGATCGCCGCGGGCATCATCGAGGTGCGGGGAGACGAGCGGGAGGGAGGACGCATCGCGATCGGCGCGATGCCATTGAGCCGCGCGCTCGTGCTTCCCCGCGCGCTGGCGGATCTGCTCCGCGCTGCACCGAACGCGGTGGTCGATGTGGTCGAGGGATCGTGGCGCGAACTCGTCGAGCCGCTCGCCGACGGCATCATCGACCTGACCATCGGAGCGCTGCGCGAGGAGGCGCCGCCAGGCCTGGCGCAGGAACCCCTGTTCACCGACCAGCTTGCGATCTTCGGGCGACCCGGCCACCCTGCGCTCGGCGGCACGATCGGCCTCGACACGCTCCGTGCGCAGCAATGGATCGTCGGGCCGGCCGGAACGCCGCTTCGCACGCACTGGGAAGCCTTGTTCGCAGGCGCTCCCCTTCCCCATGTTCCGGTCGAATGCGGTTCGGTGATGGTGATCCGGGGCCTGTTGACCCAGAGCGATCTGCTGACGCTGCTCTCCCCCGATCAGGTCGCGCTCGAAGTCGAAAGCTGTGTGTTGGCCCAGATCGGACCGCTACTCCCCTCCGCGATACGGACCATCGGCCTCACGACCCGCACCGGCTGGCGGCCCACGCCGGTCCAGCGCATGCTGCTCGACCTGATCCGCGCGGCTGCCAGAGACACAAGACTTCCGGAAAAATGATGGCCGGTGATTCAATCCGATTGGGCACATGGAACGCTCCCCCTTAGCCATGGGGAATGGACCTCAAATGGAACATGTCGTTGCCGAAGTTTGCTTTCCCCGAATTCCGATTGTCCACTTTCAGGGCGCAATGCCCTTTGCGTGAAACGCTGGCGGGATGACTGGCGCAATCGCCTTTATCGGTTTTGGAGAAGCAGGCGGAGCCTTTGCGCGTCCGGGCGATCGTGCCTTTGACCGCAAGACGACCCATCCGAGCACCCGCGCGGCGAAGCTGACCGACTATGAAGCAGCCGGGGTCGAGGGTTGCGAGACCGCTCGCGCGGCGCTGACCGGAGCGGCAGTGGTGCTTTCGCTTGTCACCGCCGATCAGGCGCTCGAGGCGGCGCGGACGGGCGCCGCCCTACTCGAACCGGGCGCGCTGTGGCTCGACATGAACAGCGTCGCACCAAGCACCAAGCGCGCCGCCGCGGAAGCGATCGAGGCGGCCGGAGGGCGCTATGCCGATGTCGCCGTGATGGCGCCGGCGCATCCGGCACGGAGGGCGGTCCCGCTGCTGGTTGCCGGGCCGCACGCAGCGGACGCCGCAGCGGCGCTGGCGGCGATCGGATTCGCCCGGATCGAGGTCGCCGGGCCGAAGATCGGCGACGCCGCGGCGGTCAAGATGATCCGTTCGGTAATGGTCAAGGGGATCGAGGCGCTGACTGCCGAGTGCATCCTCGCCGCGAACCGCGCGGGGGTGACCGACGCGGTGATCGCCTCGCTCGACGCGAGCACCAAGGCGCGGGGCTGGGGCGAGCGGGCGGACTATAATTTCGACCGGATGCTGGCGCATGGAACGCGCCGCGCGGCCGAGATGGAAGAGGTCGCCAGGACACTGGAGGATCTCGGGATCGCCCCGGCGATGACGCGTGCGACGATCGCACGCCAGCGGGAGCTGGGGGCGCTCGGCATGGGAGTGCCGGACGGGCTGGCAGCGAAGCTGGCCCGCATTGAGGACGGCCTGGCGGCTCGTCATTCGGGAGAGGAAGCCGCGTGATTATCGACTGCCATGGCCATTATACCGTGCTGCCCAAAGGACATGACGCGTGGCGCGAGGAGCAGAAGGCCGCGTTCAAGGCCGGCACCACGCCGCCGCCCTATCCCGAAATCAGCGACGATGAGATCCGCGAGACGATCGAGGCGAACCAGTTGCGCCTGATCAGGGAGCGCGGTGCGGATCTCACGATCTTCTCGCCGCGCGCCTCGGCGATGGCGCCGCATGTCGGGGACGAGGCAGTCGCCACGGAATGGGCGATGCGCTGCAACGACTTGATCGCGCGCGTGGTGAAGCTGTTCCCCGAGAGGTTCGCGGGCGTGTGCATGCTGCCGCAAAGTCCCAAGGCGGGGATGGCGAACAGCATCGCTGAACTGGAGCGCTGCGTCACCGAACTCGGCTTCATCGGCTGCAACCTCAACCCCGATCCCGGCGGCGGCCACTTTACCCATCCGCCGCTGACCGACCGCTACTGGTATCCCTTCTACGAGAAGATGGTCGAGCTGGACGTGCCGGCGATGATCCACGTCTCGGGCAGCTGCAACCCGGCGATGCACGCGACCGGCGGCTACTACATCGCTGCGGACACGGTGGCGTTCATGCAGCTGCTGGAAGGCAACCTGTTCGCCGATTTCCCGACGCTGCGTTTCATCATCCCGCATGGCGGCGGCGCGGTGCCGTACCATTGGGGCCGCTATCGCGGCCTCGCCGACATGCTCAAGAAGCCAGCGCTCGACACGCACCTCATGAACAACATCTTCTTCGACACCTGTGTCTATCATCAACCGGGCATCGACCTGTTGGCCGACGTGATCGCGAACAAAAACATCCTGTTCGGGTCGGAGATGGTGGGCGCGGTGCGCGGGATCGATCCGACCACCGGACACTATTTCGACGACACCAAACGCTATGTGGACGCGCTGGAGATCAGCGATACCGAGCGGCACGCGATCTTCGAGGGCAATGCGCGGCGGGTGTTCCCGCGGCTGGACGCGCAGTTGAAGGCACGCGGGCTGTGATGAACGGCCCCAAGGATATCCATTCGTATCTCGCCGAGTTCGAGGACATTCCCGGCACGCGCGTGTTCACCGCGTCGCGGGCGCGGCAAGGCTATCATCTCAACCAGTTCGCAATGAGCCTGATGAAACCCGAGAACCGCAAGCGCTGGAAAGCGAACGAGCGCGCCTATCTTGACGAATGGCCGCTGTCCGATGCGCAGAAGGCGGCGCTACTAGCGCGCGACTACAACACGCTGCTCGACCTTGGCGGCAACATCTACTTCCTTTCGAAGGTCTTCTCCACGGACGGGCTGAGCTTCGTCCAGGCGGTGAGCACGATGACCGGCGTCTCGGTCGAGGACTATCAGGCGATGATGAAGGCAGGCGGCCGCTCGCCGGAAGGCAACCGATCGAAGAGGGAGAGGCGCTGATGGCCCGCATCACCGCTGGCGTGGCATCGAGCCATGTGCCCCTGCTCGGCGTCGCGCATGATCTCGGCAAGGACCGGGACGACTATTTCGGCCCGATCTTCGCAGGATATGACTGGACGCGCGAATGGGAGAAGGCCGAAAAGCCCGACGTCGTCGTGCTGGTCTATAACGACCATGCCAGCGCATTCGACATGAAGATCATCCCCACCTTCGCAATCGGCTGCGGCGAGCGCTATGCTCCCGCGGACGAGGGCTGGGGTCCGCGCAAAGTGCCCGACGTGCATGGCCATCCGGACCTGGCCTGGCATATCGCGCAGAGCCTGATCCTCGACGAGTTCGACATGACGATCATCAACGAGATGGACGTCGATCACGGGCTGACCGTGCCGCTGTCGATGATGTTCGGCCACGTGCCAGAATGGCCCTGCAAGGTGATCCCGCTAGCGGTCAACGTCGTCACCTACCCCCCGCCTTCGGGCAATCGCTGCTGGGCTCTGGGCGAAGCGATCGCGCGTGCGGTGGCGAGCTTCCCAGAGGAGCTGAACGTACAGGTCTGGGGCACCGGCGGCATGAGCCACCAGCTGCAGGGACCCCGCGCCGGACTGATCAACAGGGAATGGGACAATAACTTCCTCGACGGGCTGGTCGGCGCGAGCGAGCATCTGCGCCACGTCCCACATATCGAGTATCTCCGCGAAACCGGCAGCGAAGGCATCGAAATGGTGATGTGGCTGATCATGCGCGGCGCGCTGGGCAAGCGCACCGCCATGCTCCACCGTCACTATCATGTGCCGTGCAGCAACACCGCCATCGGGCATCTCGTGCTGCGGCCCGACAACGGCGAAGGACTCGACATGACGGGCAGCGGCGCCGCCCCGCTCGCCGCAGAATGACCTTCCAACACTGGAGACAGACATGAAGATCGCACTCGCAGGCGCCGGCGCATTCGGCGAAAAGCATCTCGACGGCCTGAGGAACATCGACGGGGTCGAGGTGATCTCGGTGGTCGGGCGGCGCCTGGAACCGACCCAGAAGGTCGCCGACAAATATGGCATCCCGCACGCAACCACCGAGCTGGTCGAGGCGCTGGAGCAGCCAGGGCTGGATGCGGTAATTTTGTGCACGCCGACACAGATGCACGCCGCCCAGGCGATCCAGTGCATGGACGCGGGCAAGCATGTGCAGGTCGAGATCCCGCTGTGCGACAGCCTGGCCGATGGCGAGGCGGTGCTGGCCAAGGCGCAGGAAACCGGCCTCACCTGCATGGTGGGGCACACCCGCCGCTTCAACCCAAGCCACCAGTATCTGCACCGCAGGATTATGGCGGGCGAGCTCGCCGTCCAGCAGATGGATGTGCAGACCTACTTCTTCCGCCGCAAGAACATGAACGCCAAGGGCGAGGCGCGATCATGGACCGATCACCTGCTGTGGCATCATGCCGCGCATACGGTCGATCTGTTCGCATATCAGGCGGGACCGATCGTCGCAGCCAACGCAATCGAAGGACCGCACCATCCCGAGCTCGGCATCGCGATGGACATGTCGCTCCAGCTCAAGGCCGAGAGCGGCGCGATCTGCACACTAAGCCTGTCGTTCAACAATGACGGACCGCTCGGCACCTTCTTCCGCTACATTTGCGACAACGGCACCTGGATCGCGCGCTATGACGACCTGGTCACGGGCAAGGAAGAGCCGGTCGACCTGACGGGCGTGACCGTCACCAGCAACGGCATCGAGCTGCAGGACCGCGAGTTCATCGCCGCGATCCGCGAAGGGCGAGAACCCAATGCCAGCGTGGCGCAGGTTCTTCCCTGTTACCGCGTGCTCGACGCGCTTGAGAAGCAACTCGAAGCGGCGCGATGAGGACGCAGGTCGCGATCGTCGGCGCCGGGCCGTCGGGGCTGTTGCTCGGGCATCTGCTGCTGCAAGCCGGCGTCGATTGCGTCATCGTAGAGCGCCAGTCGGCCAGCTATGTGCTTGGCCGCATCCGCGCGGGGGTCCTGGAAACGGTAACGACCGACCTGATGACACGCCTCGGCATCGACGCGCGAATGAACGCCGAAGGGTTGATCGAGCAGGGATTCAATCTCGCGACCAGCGACCGGGTGATCCGCATCGACATCGCGGCGCTCACGGGCAGGCACGTCATGGTCTATGGCCAGACCGAGCTGACCCGCGACCTTATGGATGCGGCGCGGGACCGCGGGCTGGAGATCGTCTATGAGGCGAAGGACGTGGCGCTGCACGATGTGGAGAGCGGCGCGCCCTATGTGACCTACGCAAAAGACGGCAAGGCGCAGCGGATCGACTGCGCGTTCATCGCCGGATGCGACGGGTTTCATGGTCCCTCACGCCGGGCGATCCCGGCAAGCGCCGCGCGGGAATATGAGCGCGAGTATCCGTTCGGTTGGCTCGGCATCCTGGCCGATGTGCCGCCATGCCATCCCGAACTGATCTACGCCAATACCGATCAGGGGTTCGCGCTCGCATCGATGCGCTCGGCGACGCGCAGCCGCTACTACATCCAGGTGCCGCTCACGGACCGCGTCGAGGATTGGAGCGAGGAGCGGCTGTGGGACGAGCTGGCGGCGCGGTTCGATCCGCTGAGCTCAGCCGGGGTGACGCGCGGGCCGGCGCTGGAGATGTCCATCGCGCCACTCAGATCCTATGTGTTCGAGACGATGCGGCACGGGCGGCTGTTCTTGGCCGGCGACTCGGCACACATCGTGCCGCCGACCGGAGCGAAGGGACTGAACCTCGCGGCGTCGGACGTCGCCTATCTGTCGACCGCGCTGATCGCGTTCTTTGCTCGCGGAGATGAAGAGGGGCTGGCGGGCTATCAGGCCAAGGCGCTTGCCCGGATCTGGAAAGCCGAGCGGTTCAGCTGGTATCTGACCAAGCTGATGCACCGCTTTCCCGATGACGGGAGCTTCGAGCACCGGATGCAGGCGGCGGAGCTGGACTATCTCGCTCATTCCGAGGCAATGCAGCGCGTGATCGCGGAGAACTATGTCGGCTTGCAACTTTAGAAGGAAGTCCGCCGCAAGTTTCCAATCCAAGACGCGCGCTCGTTCCCGGCACGAACCGCGCTTTCATCCAACTGTGATCGTCAGAAAAGTGAGGGCGCGCTCCGCCAGGTCATCCCGATCTCGGTGCGTGCTCATGCGATCAAATGGCCCAAACAGATCTCGGCATGAAATCGCCCGACCAGATGTCCCTGTCAGGACGAGGTGCGTCTATGGGGTATGGTCGGGATTTCGCAGTCGATGATGCAGCACCATGCAGCGCGCTAGGGACCAGCTTGACTTCGGTCGCCGATGGCGACCCGCGCTGCTTGCCTATTTCCTGCGGCGGGTGCGGGATCATGCCGAAGCCGAGGACCTGACCCACGAACTGATCGCGAAGCTGCTCAAGCATCGCGACGACGATCTGACATCGCCCGAAGCCTATATCTTCCAGATGGCGTCCAACCTGCTCGCCGACCGCGCCCGCCGCCTGAAGGTCCGCGCGCACTATCGCGAACTGGTCAGCCGCACCGAAGAGCTGGGAATCGACCCCCTCGACCCGTTCCGGATCACCGCCGGGCGCGGCGAACTGTCGGTGCTCGAGAACGCCCTCGCCGCCTTGCCCGAACGGACCCGGACCATTTTCATTCTCTATCGACTCGAGAACCTCGGACAGGACAAGATCGCCGAGACCTTCGGCATATCCGTCAGTGCCGTGAAGAAGCATGTCGCGCGCGCGATGGCGAGTTTGATGAAGGAAATGAGGAGCGCGCCATGACGGATGGTACCCCCGCCGCGCCCGTCGCGAACGAGAAGATGGAAGAGGCCGCACTCTGGTGCATCCAGCTGTCGGAAGGCACCCTGGACGAGGACGAATGGGCCGAGTTCGAAACATGGCTCGCGAAACCCGGCCATGCCGCCCTGTTCCAGGACGCGATCGCCGTCTGGCAGGCATCGGGGGCGATCGGGGACCGGCCGCGGATCATCTCGCTGCGGACCGAGGCCCTGACCGAATTCCGCAACGCCAGCCGTCGGCGCTGGCTCACCGCCTCGCGACGGATGTGGTGGCCGCTCGGCTATGCCGCGGCGCTGCTTCTGTCCCTCGGCACGGGCGCCTATTGGTACGTCAACCAGCCCAGCCGGTACGAGACGGGCATCGGCGAACGGCAGGTGGCGATGCTCGACGACGGGTCGCGTGTCTCGATCGACGCCGTGACCGCGATGACCGTTCGCATGAAGGACGAGGCACGGCAGGTCGAGCTCGTCGAAGGACGCGCCAAATTCGATGTCGCCAAGGATCCGTTGCGCCCCTTCACCGTCGCCGCGGGCGACAAGCTGATCGCCGCGGTCGGCACCTCCTTCAGTGTCGAGATGATCGACGGCGAGGTCCGCGTCATCCTGTACGAAGGCCAGGTCGAGATACGCGACCGCAGCGACAGTGCGCGCTCGGCCGCAGCCGCGTCCCAGCGCCTGCTCATGACGCCTGGCAGCGAGTTCATCGGCACCGCCGGCTCGACGAAGGCCGCCCAGATCACTCGGCCGGACCTGTCGCAATCGTTGAGCTGGGAACAGGGGCTGATCAACTTCGATCAGGAACCGCTGGCCCGCGCCGTCGAACGCATGAACCGCTACGCCACGAAGCGGATCGTGCTGGCCGATCCGGGCATCGGCGGCATCGCCGTCGATGGCGTCTACAAGGCCGGGGATGTCGATGCCTTTGTCGAAGGGATCGTCGCGCTGCACCCGGTTCGTCAGAGGCGCGGCAACGGCGAGATCATCCTCGATCGGGAATGATGCAAATTCCGTAGCAGCCCTGATGTCCCCCGAAGCGCGCCGCGCGTCTTTATCCGGTGACCGCCTGCAAGAGGCGGCGTAGCAGGGGGGACAATCATGCAATTTTCCAGATCCGCACTTCATGGTTCGATCGCCGCGACAGCACTTGTCGCGTCGGCCATCGCCGCACCCGCGATCGCGCAGGAGCGCACTTACCGCTTTTCGATCCCGGCGCAGGACATGAAGGCGAGCCTGCGCGCACTCGCCCGCGCATCGGGCCAGCAGATCAGCTTCGACAGCAGCACGTTGAAAGGCAAACGCGCGCCGGCGCTCAACGGCACCTTCACCGTTCGCGATGGCGTAGCTCGGCTCCTGGCCGGATCGGGCCTCGAAGCGAACTGGGGGAGATCGGGCGTGCTGGTGATCCGCGCCGCCGCACCGGTCGAGGCCGTATCCGGCGCGCCCCGTCCAGCCGCATCGGACGAGCAGGACGATGCGGGCGATGTCATCGTCACCGGAAGCCGTATCGCGCGGCAGGTGGTCACCGATTCAGCCGTGCCGATCGTCCAGATCAACGAGGAGGATATCCAGTCGTCGGGTGCGACCGAACTGTCCGAAGTCCTCGCTGACTATCCCGCGGTTACGCCCAGCCTCAACCTCGCCAACTCGAACTCACAGATCAATGCCGCCGGCACCTCATCGGTCAGCCTGCGCGGCCTGGGCGCCGATCGTACGCTGACGCTGATCGACGGACGGCGCACGGTCTCGAACCGGATCACGTCGAGCGCGGTCAGCCTGAGCTCAATCCCGGCAATGTTCGTCGAGCGTGTCGAAGTCATCACCGGCGGCGCGTCCGCCGTCTATGGTTCCGACGCAATCGCCGGCGTCGTCAACATCATCACCCGCCGCAAATATGACGGCATCCGGGTCGGCGGCCGCGCCGGTATTTCGAGCGAAGGCGACAGCCAGCGGCTCAACCTCGACCTGCTCGTCGGTCAGAAGCTGTTCGACGACCGCGTCTCGCTCGTCCTCGGCGCGAGCTACGAGAAAGAGGACGGGGTGATGGGGTATCAGCGCGCCCGCGCCCTCGACTCGGTCGCCTACAGCCTGAGCGCGGATTCCAACCCGCTCAACCAGGGCGAACTCGGCATCACGCGCCCGTCGAAGAGCAGCAGCACGCCGGGCGGCCGCTTTCTCTCGAGCTCGACCGCGGGCGGCGGCTATTTCGTCTATGATGCGAACGGCACCCTGTTCCGCAGCACCAGTACCGCGGTCTATGGCTGGGAAACCCGCCCGGATCTCCAGATCAGCGCACCGCGCACCTCCTATCTCGCGGCGGGCAAGATCACGGTCGACCTGGGCAGCGACATCGAATTCTTCGGCCAGGTGCAATATTCGAAGGTGAAGACCTCGGCCGAGCGGGGCGGCGCCGAGACCGCGGCCTATGACGAGGAATTCGGCGATCCCCTGGCGCCGGACGTGGTCGGCAGAATCGCCCGCAACAACCCCTATGTCCCCACCGCAATCCGCGCGGCCGCGTCCTCATCGGGTATTCAATGGTCGCGCCGCTTCAACGAGCTTGGCCATTATCGCATCCTCAACGATCGCGAGACCTGGCGCGCCTGGACCGGCCTGCGCGGCAAGGTCGGCGAGCGCTGGAACTGGGAAATCAGCTATGGCTATGGCCGTTTCCATCAGGAGCAGAACCGCGTTAACCTGCTGAATCTGCAGAATTTGAAGTACGCGATCAATGCCGAGTTCGATCCTGCGGCGCCGGGTGACCTGTCGCGGGTGCGCTGCGTCGATGCGGCGGCGCGTGCGGCGGGGTGCGTTCCGGTCAACCTGTTCGGGCCGAACTCGATCACGTCGGCAGCGGCCAATTATATCCGCGCCGACCTGAAGCTGGACGGCCTGATGCAGCAGGACGTGGTGCAAGGCTTTCTGAGCGGCGCATTGTTCGAGCTGCCGGCGGGTCCGGTATCGATCGCGCTGGGCGGCGAATATCGCCGCGACTGGCAGCGTTCGGTGACCGACGACACCACGCGGCGCGGTTTCGGATCGGCATCGTTCATCGCCGAATATGAAGGCGACATCAAAGCGAAGGAAGCATTCGCCGAGGTCAAGGTCCCGGTGTTCCGCGAGCAGCCTTTCGCCCACAGCCTCTCGCTCGACGCGGCGGTGCGCTATGGCGACTACAACATCAAGAATGTGGGTTCGGTCCTGAGCTATCGCTTCGGGGGAGAATGGGCACCGGTCCGCGATATCCGCTTCCGCGGGCAATATGCGCGGGCCCAGCGCGCACCGACCGTCACCAACCTCTATTCGCCCGCACGCGACGATTCGGATTCGGTGGTCGATCTGTGCAGCGGCGTGACCGCGACGACGACCGGGACGATCGCGACCAATTGCCGGTCGATTGCCGGTGTCGCCGCCGAGATCGCCGCCAATGGCGTGTTCCTGCAGGACACGACCAGCATCGAGGGTCCGGCGGCAGGCAATCCCGACCTCAAGGAAGAGACCGCCGATACGTTGTCGTTCGGCGCCGTACTGACGCCGCGCTTCATTCCCGGCCTGTCGATGACGGTCGATTATTTCAGGATCAAGATCCGCGACGTCATCTCCTCGCTCGATGCCGTCGATCTGCTGCGCGAATGTCTGGGCAATCCGGGCGGCATCACCAACAACTTCTTCTGCAACGAGATCACGCGAAACGCGGAAGGGCAGATCACCCGGATCATCAACCGCGACCTCAACCTCACCCAGACCGTTCGTTCGGGTGCCGATGTCGCGATCGACTATCGGTTCGACGCGCCACAATGGCTGTCGTCGAAGGGCAAGTTCGACATCCGCTTCCTCTATTCTCGCCTGTTCGACTATTACACCGTGTTCGATGGCGTCGACGGGGTCAGGCGCACCGATTACAAGGGCGAGATCGGCGCCTGGGTGAATAGCGGCCAGGCCCAGCTCGGCTATCGCGACGGCGGCCTGCGGTTGCGCTGGAAGCTGCGCTATACGGGCGACGCGGTCGACAGCAATGTGCGTCGCATCGCGGCCGAGAAGGCGGGCGCCAATCCCCCCTTCCTGCATATCGAGGATCGGGTGCGCCACGATTTCTACGCCAGCGTCGACATACCGTCCGCCAGCAAGGACTTCCGGCTCTATGCCGGAGTGAACAACGCCTTCAACAGCACCAGCCCCTTCCTGCCTTCGGGAACGGTGTCGGGCGGTTCGCAGAATGTCGCGGGCGAGTACGACGTGATCGGCCGCTATTTCTACGTCGGATTCGAAGCGAAATTCTGATCCTCGCGCCGCGCCCTGCCGGCCGACGGCGGGGCGCGGTGTTCATTTCCGGAGCATCATTCGATGATCATCCCACATCGTGCGATCGGCCTGGCCCTGTTCGCGCTTGCCGGTCTGACCCCTGCCGCGGCGCAGTCCCTCGAAGGCATCAAACGGCCCGAGGGGGAGCCGAAGCCGGTAGGCTATCTGCCCAAGCGCAGCATCGATTACCGCCTGCTCGTCGGCCCGCCACCCGCAGCGGAGTCGATCCTCGATCAGGTCGACATGGCGATCTCACGGCGGTTCCAGGCCGACGTGCCCGCCGACCGCTGGGCGGCCGCTGACCTGGACAGCAAGAGCGTCTATCCGCGTTTCGCCGAAGCGTTCGGCAAGCCGATCGACCGCGCCCACAGCCCGCGCCTCATCCACCTGCTGAACCGCGCCATGCGCGATGCCGCGGATCCGGTGTGGAACGGCAAGGAAAGCTTTCAGCGGCCCCGCCCCTATCAACGCTATCAACTGATCCGTCGTTGCGGCCGCACTCCCATCCCCGCCCCCGACAGCGAACCACGCGGCGGGTCCTCCTACCCCTCGGGGCACAGCGTCTATGGCTGGGCCACTGCGCTGTTGCTCGCCGAGGTCGCGCCGGCGCGCGCACCGGCGATCCTCGAACGCGGGCGGGACTATGCGCTGAGCCGGGTGATCTGCGGCTATCATTTCCCGAGCGATACCGATGCGTCGCGCGTGATCGCCGCGGCGGTTCTGACCCGGCTGAATGCTGACCCCGCTTTCCTCGCCGATCTCAAGGCGGCGCGGGACGAGTATGGGGTCGCCGCCACGCCGGCGGCCGAGGCCCCGCCCGTCGCGGCCCGCAAGCCCGTCGAGGCGCAGGCCGAATGATGATGGCGCCGTCATCTGAAATGGCCGGGCGGGCAGAGGCCTGTCAGGCAGGCCGATTCAAGCGGCAAGCAACGCGGTGATCTGCGCTTCCGCGATCGCATGCGCCTCACGCGCATCCAGCACCGCAGGGGACAGGCAGAGCTCCAGCCACAGCCCATCGACCAATGCAGCGATCGCAATGGCCGCACGGCGGCGCGCGGTCGGGGGAAGGCCGCACGCCGCCAGCAAGGTTTCCAGCTCGTCGCGATAGCGCGCATATTGCGCGTCATGAAGCGCGGCGATCTCGCCCCGCGCGATCACCAGCCCCCAGAAGGCCGTCCAGGTCGCAAGCAGCGTGCGATCGGCGATCGGCGGTGCGAAGCTCGCCGCCACATAGGCCATGAGCCGCGCGCGCGGATCCCTCCCCGCGTCCGCTACCGCCTTGTCGAGCGCGGCCGCCACCTGCTCTCCGACATGGGCGTAGGTCGCGGCGATCAATGCATCCACTCCGCCGAAATGGTGCGCGATCAACCCTGGCGAGACGCCCGCCTCCAGCGCGATCGCGCGCACCGAGGCGGCGCTCGCTCCCTCGCGCGCCAGGACGCGCGCGGTCGCCTCGATCAGCGACTGGCGCCGCGCATCGGGTTCGGCGCGGGTGAAGCCGGGCTTGCTCATCGTGCGAGTCTATTATACGATCGTACAACAAGCAAATTGCGGAGCCGGCCATGGCAACCCCTGCCCCCCTGCCCGAAGCCGGGTTTGATCCTGACGCCGACTGGTCGCTGCCCGGCTGGATCTACACCGATCCCGAGTTTCTGGAGCTCGAGACCGCGCGCATTCTGCGGCCGTCGTGGCAGATCGTCTGCCACGAGAGCGACCTTGCCGAGCCGGGCGACTGGCGCACCCTTTCCTTTCTGGGCGAGAATGTCATCGCGGTGCGGGGACGCGACCGGACGATCCGCGCCTTCCACAATGTCTGCCGACACCGCGCGATGCGGATCGTGGAGGGCGACGCGGGCTGCGCGAAGAAGCTGGTCTGTCCCTATCATGCCTGGGCCTATGAGTTGGATGGGCGGCTGTCCGGGGTGCCGATGCGGCATGACTATCCGGCGCTGGACATGGAAGCCAGCGGCCTCGTTCCGGTCGGCCTCGCCATCTGGCGCGGCTTCGTGTTCGTGCGGCTCGAGGATGATGGCGGCCCCTCCCCCGCCGAGATGATGGCGCCCTACGATCACGAGATCGCGCCCTATCGGTTCGAGGAGATGCGCCGGATCGGCGAGGTCCGCGTCCGCGATCGTGCGGTCAACTGGAAGAATGTCGGCGACAATTATTCGGACAATCTTCACATCCCGGTCGCGCATGACGGGCTGACCCGGCTGTTCGGCAAATCCTATGCGATCGAGGCGGCGGGATGGGTCGACAAGATGTCGGGCTATCTGGTCGACCGCGTCTCGGCCAATCCCTGGGAAGCCTTCTACCAGCGCCACCTTCCTCGCGTCGATCACCTGCCCGAGGCGAACCAGCGGCTGTGGCTCTACTACAAATTATGGCCGAACATGGCGTTCGACATCTATGCCGACCAGATCGACTTCATGCAGTGGCTGCCGGTCTCGCCAACCCGCTGCGTGCTGCGCGAGATGACCTTCGCGCTGCCCGATGACCGGCGCGAGATGAAGCTGGCACGCTACGCCAACTGGCGGATCAACCGCGTGGTCAATGCCGAGGACACCTGGCTGATCGAACGGGTGCAACAGGGCATGGCGTCGAGCAGCTACACCGCCGGACCGATCGGCGCGAGCGAGGTGTGCCTGCGCAGCTTCGCGGCGAAGATCCGTGCCGCCATTCCGGAGGCACGGCTCCATCGCGCGCCAGCACCGGGCTGGTCGCGCCGTCCGCATACCGTCTGAGATCGGGGGGAACATGAAGAGATACGACGCGATCGTCATCGGCGGCGGACACAATGGCCTAGTCTGCGCCTTCTACCTCGCCCGCGCCGGCCTCAAGGTCCGCGTGCTGGAGCGGCGCGACGTCGTCGGCGGTGCGGCGGTGACCGAGGAGTTCCATCCCGGCTTCCGCAACTCGACGGCGAGCTACACCGTCAGCCTGCTGCGGCCCAAGGTCATCGCCGACATGAAGCTGCACGAACGCGGCTGGCGGATCGTCGAGCGGACGATCAGCAATTTCTTCCCGCACGACGACGGCTATCTCAAGCTCGGCGGCGGCACCGCGCGGACACAGGCGGAGTTCGCGCGCTTCTCGCGCAAGGACGCCGACACCTTCCCCCGCTACGAGGAAGCGCTGGAACGGGTCGCCGAAGTGCTGCGCGACCTTTCGCTCAAGACCCCGCCCAATGCCGGCGGCGGATTGCGCGCGCTGCTCGCGGCGGCGGTGCAGGGCAAGCGGCTCGTGGGGATGGGCGTAGAGGCGCAGCGCGACGTGATGGACCTGTTCCTCAAGTCGGCGCGCGATTTCCTGAATGGCTGGTACGAGAACCCGTACATCCAGGCCGCGTTCGGCTTCGACGCGGTGGTGGGCAATTATGCCAGCCCCGATACGCCGGGATCGGCCTATGTCCTGCTCCACCACGTCTTCGGCGAGATCAACGGCAAGAAGGGCATGTGGGGCCATAGCGTCGGCGGCATGGGCGCGATCACGCGCTACATGGCCGAGGCCGCCGCGGAAGCCGGGGTCGAGATCAGCCTGGAGGCGCCGGTCGCCAAGGTGCTGGTCGATGGCGGCAAGGTCGCCGGCGTGCGGCTGGAGAGCGGCGAGGAGATCGCCGCGCCGATCGTCGCCTCGAACGCCGGCCCTGCCCTGCTCTACCGCCAGCTCGTCGATCGCGGCGACATGCCCGCCGAGTTCGCGCGGCGAATGGACGGATACAAGACCGGATCGGGCACGTTCCGGATGAATGTCGCGCTCAGCGAGCTTCCCGATTTCAGCGTGCTGCCAGGCAAGGAGAAGGCCGAGCATCACACCGCCGGCATCATCATCTCGCCGACGCTCGACTATATGGACAAGGCCTTTACCGACGCGAAGGCGAAGGGCTGGTCCGACGAACCGATCGTCGAGATGAAGCTCCCGACCAGCGTCGACGACAGCCTCGCCCCGCCGGGGATGCACATCGCCTCGCTCTTCTGCCAGCAATTCGCGCCGGTACTGCCCGGTGGCCGCAGTTGGGACGCGGAACGCGAGAAGGCGGCCGATGTCATCATCGATACGGTCACGCGGCACGCGCCCAATTTCCGCAAGTCGATCCTCGGCGTGCAGATCCACTCGCCGCTCGATCTGGAGCGCAAGTTCGGACTGATCGGCGGCGATATCATGCACGGGCATATGTCGCTCGATCAGCTCTGGGCGTCGCGGCCGATGCTGGGGCATGGCGACTATCGCGGGCCGATCAAGGGTCTCTATATGTGCGGCGCGGGCACGCATCCCGGCGGCGGCGTGACGGGCGCGCCTGGGCATAATGCCGCGCACGAGATCCTGCGCGACCGCTCGTTCGTGCGGCGGATTTTGCCGGTTTAGAGTCGGCTAACGCGTGCGCCGCACCCAGAGGAACACGGGCAGCCCGAGCGCGAGCAGGCCAAGACCCCAGAGATTGGCACGCAGGCCGAGGCCGTAGATCATCCACAGCACGAACAGCGCGGCAACCATGGCGGCCAGCGTCGCCGCGCGATCGCCGGCGAGCAGCTTGAGTGCGGCGAGCGCGCTGACGAAATAGGCGAGCATCCCGGCGGCGAGGCTGATCGTCGCGATATCGGCGAACAGCGTGCCGGTGCCCCCGGTATAGTTGAGCGCCATCACGACCGTGACCAGCACCCCCGACACCAGATGCGCGCGCGCCGGTGTGCCATGCGGGCTTTCCTTGCCGAACCAGGCGGGGAACACGCCGCCGCGCGCCATCGCCCAGGGCATCTCGCCCTGCAGCAGGATGAAGCCGTTGAGCGCGCCGAGCGCGCTGATCGCCGCGAAGATCGCGGCGATCTCCAGAGCGCCCGTCCCCCAGGCGCGACCGAGAAAGGCGGCGAGCGGCGCCGGGGACGCGGCGGTGACATCCGCTGGCATCATCAGCCCGATGGCGCCCGCGACGAGCACATACACCAGGCCGGTCAGCGCGGTACCGATCAGGGTCACGAGCGGCACGACCCGTGCCGCGTCCTTGACCCGATCGGCCGGAACCGTCGCCGATTCGACGCCGAGGAACCCCCAGAAGGTCAGCGCGACCGCAGCGGAGATCGCCCCCGCGCTGATCGGCACCGTCGGGTTCTCGACGATCGCCGCCCGGCCGTCCGCGAGCAGCAACCACAGCGCGAGCAGGATGATCGCGACCAGCGGGACGAGCTTCGTGACCGCCGTGACGAGCTGGATGCGGCCTGCCAGCGCAACCCCGCGGATATTGACCGCGACCAACCCCCAGATCAGCAGCAATGCCGTCGCGAAGGCCGGGAGCCCGCTTGCAATCACCGGAAACGGTACGCTGAGCGCGCTCACCACCGCAATCGCCAGCGCGCCATTGCCGGCCCAGATCAGGATCCAATAGCTCCAGGCCACGGCGAAGCCGACGACCGGGCCGAACGCCGCATCGGCAAAGGCATAGGGGCCACCCGCGCAGGGCAGCTTGGCCGCGAGCCGGGCGAACACGAAGGCCAGCGTCATCGCACCGGCGATCGTCGCGACCCAGCCGATCAGGGCATTGGTTCCGAGCGGCGCGAGCGTGGCGGGCAACAGATAGATGCCCGATCCGATCATGTTGCCCACCACCAGCGCCAGCGCCGGCCAGAAGCCGAGTGCGCGCCGTGGCGTTGACGGGTCTCCATCGGCCATGCGCCCTTGTCGTCACCGCAGGGGCATCCGTCCAGCGGGAAAAATTCGGACGGCGCTTGATCGGCGGGCGGGCGCGTGATCATCATGCGCGATGGCCGCGACGCGCTTTCCACCCGACCTCATGGACGCGGCGCTGGCGCTGCACGACAATCGCCTGTCCGAGGCGGAGCGCGGCCTCAAGGCCTATCTCAAGCGCGATCCGTTCGACGCGCGTGCGATCCGCATGCTCGCCGAGCTGGCCGGGCGAATCGGACGGCTGAAGGATGCCGAGACGCTGCTGCGCCGCGCGGTCGAGCTTGCCCCCGGCTTCACCGCGGCGCGCTCCAACCTCGCCTTGGTCCTTTATCGCCAGAACCGGGCGGAGGAGGCGCTCACCGAACTCGATGCGCTGATCGATGCGGAACCCGATCATCCCGGCCATGCCAACCTCAAGGCCGCCGCGCTCGGCCGGCTCGGCGCGTTCGAGGAGGCGATCGCCTTGTACGAGCGGGTGCTGACGGAGGCGCCCGAACAGCCCAAGCTGTGGATGAGCTATGGCCATATGCTCAAGACCGTGGGGCGGCAGGCCGATGGCATCGCCGCCTATCGCCGCGCGATCGCGCTGCGCCCGGCACTGGGCGAAGCGTGGTGGAGCCTCGCGAACCTCAAGACCGTGCGGTTCGACGACACGGACATCGCCGCGATGGAGGCGGCCCGCGCGGCCCCCGATCTTGGCGAGGAGGACCGGTTCCACCTGGATTTCGCGCTTGGCAAGGCGTTCGAGGATCGCGGAGACGCGGATCGCGCCTTCGGCCACTATGCCGATGGCAACGCGTTGCGCCGGACACAGCTCGTCTATGACGCCGACGAGACCGAGCGCTTCGTGGACGACTGCATCGCGCTTGCCACCCCGGCTTTCTTCGCCGAACGCTCCGGCTGGGGTTCCGAGGCGCGCGATCCGATCTTCATCCTGGGAATGCCGCGCGCGGGATCGACCCTGATCGAGCAGATCCTCGCCAGCCACAGCGCGATCGAGGGCACGACCGAGCTGCCCGACCTGCCGGCACTCGCGCGGCGCATTCCAGACTATCCGCACGGGCTTGCCGGATTGACTGAAGGACGAGCGCGCGAACTGGGCGAGGAGTATCTGCACCGTACGGCGGTCCAGCGCCGCAGCGACCGGCCGTTCTTCATCGACAAGCTGCCCAACAACTGGGCGCATGTCGTGCTGATCCGCCTGATCCTGCCCAACGCCGTGATCATCGACGCGCGCCGCGAGCCGCGTGCCTGCTGCTTCTCCAACTTCAAGCAGCATTTCGCCCGCGGCCAGGCGTTCAGCTATGCGCTCGACGACATGGGACGCTATTATCGCGACTATGTGCGGCTGATGGCGCATCTCGACCGCGTCCAGCCCGGTCGCGTCCATCGCGTGATCCATGAGGCGCTGGTGGCAGATACCGAGCAGGAGGTGCGCAGGCTGCTCGACGCCTGCGACGTCGGGTTCGAGCCCGCCTGCCTCGCCTTTTACGAGACCGAGCGCGCGGTGCGGACCGCCAGCTCGGAACAGGTGCGCCAGCCGATCTTCACCGGCGGCGATCGCGCCTGGCGGCCCTTTGCCCCCCACCTCGCACCGCTCGCCGCCGCGCTCGGCGATGTGGCCGACTATTACCCCGATGTTCCCGACACACTGTAACGTTGCAGAAACATCACTATTCCCAAAGATTGTGCACGCCCCGCTTCGCGATGATTGACGTTTATTGCGTCGAACTACAGTCTTCCCGAACAAAAGATATATTCAGGGGGCCGCAATGATCATTTCAATGCGTCGTGCCGTGATGTCCGGGCTGCTCGCATCGACAGCCCTGATCTTACCCGTCTCCGTGCAAGCGCAGCAGCGCAGCACCACCTCCGACTTGCCTCCCGATCAGGACGAGATCGTCGTCACCGCCCAGAAGCGCGACGAGAACATCCAGTCGGTTCCGATCAGCATCCAGGCGATCGGCACGCGCAGGCTCGATCAGCTCAACATCTCGAACTTCAACGAATATACCCAGCTCCTGCCCTCGGTCGCGTTCCAGACCTCGCAGCCGGGCTCGACCACCGTCTATATGCGCGGCGTCGCGTCGGGCGGCGACGGCAACCATTCGGGCTCGCTCCCGTCGGTCGGCAGCTATCTCGACGAGCAGCCGGTGACGACGATCGGCGGCACGCTGGACGTCCATATCTACGACATCGCGCGTATCGAGAGCCTCGCCGGGCCTCAGGGCACGCTCTACGGCGCGTCGAGCCAGGCCGGCACGATCCGCATCATCACCAACAAGCCCGACACGGCAGGCTTCGAGGGCCGGGTCGATGCCGAGGTGAACACCGTCGAGCATGGCGGCCAAGGCGGCAAGATCGAGGGCATGATCAACGCCCCGCTCTCGGCAAACATGGCGTTGCGGCTCGTCGGCTTCTATCGGCGCGACGCGGGCTATATCGACAATGTCGCCGGCACGCGCAGCTTCCTGCCGACCCCCGGCGGCATCACCGTCAACAACAACGCGTTCGTCGAGGACAATTACAACGATACCGATACCTGGGGCGGGCGTGCCGCGCTGAAGATCGATCTCGACGACAATTGGACGGTCACGCCGACCGTGCTGTACCAGGAGATGCGCGCCCACGGCACCTATGGCTATGACCCGCGGGTCGGCGACCTCAAGGTCCAGCATTTCTACCCCGAATATCGCCGCGACCGCTTCATCCAGGGCGCACTGACGATCGAGGGCAAGGTCGGCAACTGGGACGTCACCTACGCCGGCGCCTATCTCGACCGGAAGACCTACGCGTCCAACGACTATACCGACTATTCCGAGGCGTACGACAACCTCTACGCTTCGGTCGGCGGGCTGGCGGGCTATTTCTACTATCAGGACAATGCCGGCAACACGATCGACCCGCGCCAGGTCGTCATCGGCAGCGATCACTTCAAGAAGACCAGCCAGGAACTGCGCGTCGCCTCGCCTTCGACGGACCGGTTCCGGGTGGTTGCGGGCCTCTTCTATCAGCGCCAGTCGAACTTGATCCATCAGGACTATCAGATCCCCGGACTGGGCTCGGCCGTCTCGGTCAATGGCTCGCCGGGCACGCTTTGGCTGACGCAGCAGCACCGCGTCGACAAGGACTATGCGATGTTCGGCGAGGCGAGCTTCGACCTGACGCCGCAGCTGACCCTCACCGCGGGCGCGCGCGCCTATATCTACGACAATTCGCTGATCGGCTTCTTCGGCTTCGGACGCAATCCGGGCATCGATCCGGCGGACGGCCGCCCCTATACGGCGTCGCCCTTCAATGCCGCGGGTAGCTCGCGCACCGGCGTCGCCAGCTGCTTCCTCTCGGACGGGCGGACGCTGCGCGATGCCTATCTCGACGGAAGCCCTACCAACACGCTGCTGCCGGCGATGGTCGCAGGCGGGCCGTGCACCAACCTCGCGACCTTCACCAGCGGCAAGCTGGTTCCGAAGAAGACGGAGGGGCAAGGCGTCACCTATCGCCTCAACCTGACCTGGAAGCCGCAGGACGGGCTGCTGTTCTACGCCGCTGCCTCAAGCGGCTTCCGCCCCGGCGGCATCAACCGGCGCGGCGACGTGGAACCCTATGCCGCGGACAAGCTCTACAATTACGAGCTGGGGTGGAAGACGACGCTGGTCGATGGCCTGCGCTTCAACGGCGCGGTCTATATGCAGGACTGGAGCGCCTTCCAATTCTCCTTCCTCGGCCCCAACAGCTTCACGATCATCCAGAACGGTCCCGACGCGCGTATCTATGGCGTGGAGATGGATGCGAACGCCTCATTCGGCGGGCTGAACCTGACGGTGTCGGGCTCCTTTACCGATGCCAAGACCCGGCAGGATCTCTGCGCGACGCAGGTCTGCAGCGGCACCGGCACCGATGTGCTGGCGCCGAAGGGAACGCGCCTGCCAGTCACGCCGCGCTTCAAGCTGACCGGCACGGCGCGCTATTCCATGCCGATGGGATCAGGACGCGGTTATGTGCAGGGGCTGGTCGCCTATCAGAGCTCCGCATCGTCGGACATCCGTGTCGCCAAGGCAGCGGCGCTCGAGCGGCTGCAGTCCTATGCGACCGGCAACCTCGCGATCGGCTATGAACTTGCCGACTATAGCCTCGAGCTGTTCGCGCAGAATATCTGGGACGAGCGTGGCCAGATCACACGCTTCCAGCAATGCGGCGCCTGCGATCAGCGTCCCTATATCGTTCCGATCACCCCACGTACGATCGGCATCAGGCTGGGCGCGAAGTTCTAGATTTCCCTGTTCGCCTCCCGCGCGAGCGGCCGTTGTCGGGATAGCCAGCGACCGTTCGCGCGAGAAGCAACAAAAGGACCGCAGGTCTAGCGTTCGCGCATCGCTTCCTGCGCCTTGTTGATCGGCTTCAGCAGGTAATCGAGTACGGTCTTGCGGCCGGTCCGAATCTCCACGGTCGCAACCATGCCGGGCATGATCGCGTGCTCGCGGCCATCCCTGGTACGCAGGCTTGCGCGCTTGGTGCGGATGAAGACGCGGTAATAGACCTGATCGCGATGCACTTCGTCCTGCAGCGTATCGGGCGAAATCCGATCGACCGTCCCTTCAAGCGCGCCGTAGATCGAGGGATCATAGGCGGTGATCTTGATCGTCGCGGGAAGGCCTGGGCGGATGAAAGCGATGTCGCGGGGACTGACACGCGCCTCGATCAGCAGCTCATCGCCAAGGGGCACGATTTCCATCAGCGACCCGCCAGGCTGGATGACGCCGCCGATCGTCGAGACCTCCAGATTCTTCACGATCCCGCGCACCGGCGAGGCAATCGTCGTCCGGTCGAGCTGATCGCGGCGACCGCTCATCACCTGATTGACGACCTCCAGTTCGGATTTGGCCTTGGCATAATCGGCATTGGCATCGATCACGAACTGGTTGCGCAGGGAATCGAGCTTGGCCTGAAGCTCGTTCTCCTGCCGCTGGAGCCGGATGACCTCGACATTGTTCGCCGCGCCGAGTTCGACGAGCGGTGCGGTCATCGCCAGTTCGCGCCGGACCAGCGCAAGCGATTGCCGGAGGCTGGCAGTCGCGACCTGAAGATTCTCGCGGCGTGAACCGAGCAGCTTGAGCTCCCGCGCCATCAAGCCCGGAGTCTGACGGACGGCTTCGCTGAACTGCGGCGTACCACCGCTGATCTCGGCTTCGAGGCGCGCAGCGGTCGCTTCCAGCGTCCGCGCCTTGGCTTCGGCCTCGCCCAGCGTCGAGCTGAAGCGTGCACGATCGAGCGTGGCAAGCTTCTGGCGCGGCTGAACGATATCGCCTTCGTGAACGAAGATGCCGTCAACGATCCCGCCCTCCAGGCTCTGGATCACCTGCGAGCGCGAGGTTGGCGTAACCTTGCCCGCGCCGATCGTGACCTCGTCCAGCGTACCGAAATAGGCCCAGATCAGTAGCGCGGCGATGCCGAGCGAGATGGTCGGGATGATCGGAAGCGTTTCGAAACGCGTCAGCCAACCGTCATCATAGCCACCCGGCACCCCGGGCAGGTCAGGTTCGGCGGCTTTGCGGCGGATGAACCCCATCATGCCGGTTGCCCCTGCAACTTGGCGGCGGCGGCATCGCCTCGTCCGCCCGAGAGTGCGGCCAGCACTTTGGCCTTGGGACCGTCGAGCGCGACCCGCCCATTGTCGATGACGACGATGCGATCGACGAGTTCGAGCAGGCCGGGCCGGTTGGTGGTGACAATCAGGGTTCGTCCGCCGAGCCAGCTACCGAGCTGCTGGACGAGATTGCGCTCGCTCAACTCGTCGAGCGGCGCGGATGGCTCGTCCAGCAACAGGATATTTCCGTTGCGCAACAGCGTGCGCGCAAGCAGCAGCGTCTGACGCTGCCCGCCCGAAAGACCGGCCCCGCCTTCCTGCAGCATCAGATCAAAGCCGTGCGCCTGGCTCTGGACCAGCGGAAGGCCACCGCTGACCGCCAGCGCCGCCAGCAGATCCTCGTCGCGGGCGGCTGGCGTGCCGACCAGCAGATTCTCGCGGATCGTGCCGAGAAACAGCTGCGCCCCCTGCCCCAGATAGGCCGCCTCGCGACGGATATCGGCAGGGCTGATCAGGCCCATGCTCGTGCCGTCGAGCAGCAGGCGTCCGCCGCCCGGCTGCGCCATGCCCGCAAGCAGGCGGAGCAGCGTGGACTTTCCCGCGCCGATGCGGCCGAGCAGCGCGACCCGCTCGCCCGCACGGATCGTCAACCGCTCGACCCGAAGCACCGGCGGGGAGTCGGTGTCATAGGCGAAGCTGACGCCTTCCAGCTCATAGTTGCCGCGCAAGACGGTGCGCCGAAGCAGTCCCTGATCCGGATCATGATCGACAGGCTTGTCGAAGAGATCGTCGAGCGCCGCGATCGCGATCTTCGCATTCTGCCAGCGCGTGAAAATCTGCCCGAAAGGAATGAACAGGACGAGCGCCCTGCTGGTGAGGATCGAGCATGCGATCAGGGCGCCCATCGTCATGTTGCCGTCCATCACCTGGAAAGCACCCACGACGACGACCGCAGTATAGGCGAGCTGTTGAAGCGTCTGCGTCCAGTTCACGAACAGCGAGGACAGAAAGCGCTGGCCGGCGCCGATACGCGTTCCGGTATCTGTGAAGCGTTCCCACAGCGACTGGAAGCGTGCCTCCGACTGGGTCGCCTTGATCTCCTCCACGCGCTCGATCGATTCGACCAGAATCGCGTTGCGCAGCGCGCCTTCGCGCATGCCCTCCTTCGCAAGTTTCGCCAGCGGACGCTGCAACAGCAAGCCGGGCACCGCGATCAGCAGCGCCGCAGCGACCAACACAAAGGTCAGCGGGCCCGCGAGCATCGTGAACAGGATCAGGAACAGGATGATGAACGGCAGATCGACGATCGCGGCAACGGTGGTCGATGTCAGCAGTTCGCGGATCTGTTCGATGTCGCGCAGTTGCGCGATCAGGGCACCGGTGGATCGCGGCCGGGCATCGTTGCGGATGTCGAGCGCGCGCGCAAAGACCCGTGCCGAAATCGCCATATCGGCTTCGCGGCCGATGCGATCGACGATCGCCACACGGGCGGTTCGCAACAAGAGCTCCAGCAACAACGCGATCCCGGTGCCCAGCGCGAGCACCCAAAGCGTGGGAATCGACTGTGCCGGAATGACACGATCCCAAACCTGCATCGCGAACAGCGACGTGCCGAACGTAAGCAGGTTGCCGAACAGGGAGGCAAGCATGATGTCGCGATAGCCACTGCGGTGACCGATGATCGCATCGCGCAGCCAGCTCTTGACCGGCCTGCGCAGAAACGCCTCGATCCGCGCATCGCGCGTCCTGGTCGAGAGCGGTTCGACAAAGCCGACGCGTCCGCTAGCTCTTTCGTGAAAATCGGCGAGCGGCAATTGCATGGGGCTGTTGTCGAGCAGCCGCGGCAGGATGATCTCGACGCTGTCGGCGCTCCGGCTCAGCACGATCGCGACCGTGCCGTCGCGCATCGTGAAGATCGCCGGAAGCAGCATATCGGGAATATCATCGATTGCGGCCGGCACGATATCGAGCTTCAGCCCTGCCGAGCGTGCGGCCGCGATCAGCCTTGCGTCCGTGGTCTCGGCGGGATTGCCCCAGGCCAGCCTCCCGGCAAGCTCGGCCTCGGTGATCTTGACGCCTTTCAGCCCGGCGAGCACCACCAGCGCAGCGCCCCAATGCGGTACGGAGCTGTCCCCCTCATCGGCCACCCTCTTCCCCCTCGCTCAGGGCAGACGGAAGGCCCAGCGATTGCCGCAATTTGCCGTGAACCGTCTCGTAGCGCACACGCGCGGTCATGATGTCATATTCGGCGCCGATCCGCGCGCTGGCCGCGCGATAGATTTCCAGTTCGGCGTTGAGCAGATCGGTCAGGCTGCGCTTGCCGAGCTTATACTCCTCGAAGAAGATCCGGCTCGCCGACACCGCCTGCTGCTCCTGATGGCGATAGGCATCGATCCGCTGATACCCGCCGCGGATTTCCTCACGCGCTGTCAGTGCCCGTCCCCGCACATCAAGCATTGCGGATTGCTTGACCGCTTCGGCAGTGCGGCGATCCTCCTCGGCCGCACGCACGGCATAGCGATTGCTGCGGCGATAGAGATCGCCGGACACGGTCATCATCGCGGTGAAGCCGTTGTCGCGCAGATTGTAGCTGTAGTTGTTGCGGGTATAGCCAAGTTGAAGCCCGAGCCGCGGATAGCGTTCCGCACGCGCCTGGCCGATGCGTGCGGCGGCGGCCTTCTCCGCCTGTTCGGCGGCGGCGATCACTGGCAGCTGCGCAAAATCGGGTTCAGCGTCGCGCTCCGCAAAGCCGGCGATCACCGGTGCCGGGTCCGTATAGCTATCCGCGACGCCGCCAATCAGATTGGCCAGCGCCACCTTGGCGACCGTTTGCGAGGACCGCGCGCGGATCTCGTCGGCGCGCGCGCTCTCTACGCGGACATCGGCGAGCAACAGGTCCGACCTGTCCGAAATCCCCGCATTGACCCGCAGCCCGATCAGCCCGCGCAGCCGCTCGAGCGAACGAACATG
Organism: Sphingomonas koreensis; assembly: GCF_002797435.1. Taxonomy (NCBI): domain Bacteria; kingdom Pseudomonadati; phylum Pseudomonadota; class Alphaproteobacteria; order Sphingomonadales; family Sphingomonadaceae; genus Sphingomonas; species Sphingomonas koreensis. The sequence goes on from NZ_PGEN01000001.1 coordinate 553,785, forward strand.
CTTCTGGGTTTCAAGCGCGAGCAGCTCGAATCGTTTGACGTCCAGAAAGGAGACCGCGCCGCGTTCGGCAAGTTCGTCGGCAACGGCTTCGAGCTCGAAGCCGCGCTGCCTCTCGGTCGAGGCCGCATAGCCGATCTCGCCCTTCGAGCGGCCGAAATCCCACACCAGCTGATTGAGCGTCAGGCTGGGCCCCGCCATATTGTCGTTGAGCCCCGAGCCGCTCTTCCCCGAAAGCATGTTGGGACCGATATTGGCCTGATAGGAGAGCTGCGGCGTCCAGACGCTGCGCGCTGCCCCAAGTTCGGCACGTCCGCGCGCCAGCGTCGCCATCGCGCGGGCGATGTCCGGGTGTCGCGAGAGCGTCAGCCTTACGGCGTCGGCGATGTCGATCCGGCCTTCGGACTGCAACGCGGCATTCTCGCGTGAAGGAACCGCCAGCGGCGCGTCTTCAACCTGCCGCGCTTCTGACGGGAGCGTCCCACCGGCAAGGAAAGCCCCTGCAAGCAGAACGCCCGATACTCTCGATGCAAAGGTCCGAAGGAGAGCCGATCGTACGTTCGTCATTACCATCAGGTTATCAATCTGGGTATCTCTGTCCACCCCTAGATAACGATAACAACAACGGCATCCTCAACAATCACCGTGACACTTCCCAGTACGTACTGGTTGTAGGCGTGGCCGTTGATCAACGTCTGCCCCTGATAGACCGCACCAGTCAGGCTGACGCTGTCATTACTTTCACCTGTAACGATGAGCTGACGGTTACTGTCGGTGGCGGCGAGAACCCCGGCCTCGTCGATCGCGATGCTCCGCCCGCCATCGCCACTGCCAAGATGAATGCTCTCGATATTGCGGATATTGGTTGCAGCATCGATCGTCGCGACCAGACCGGTACCGCTATCCATCAACAGGATATCGGTTCCCGTTCCGCCGTCGATGATGACATCCGCCGCATCGAAGATCAGCACGTCGTTGCCGCCATCGCCGTAGATTTCGTCGGCACCGGCGCCGCCCCGGATCAGATCGGTGCCGCCGCCGCCGTGGAGGATATCGCCGCCGCCATAGCCATAGATGCGCTCGTTCAGCGCCGAGCCGTTGAGCGTATTGGCGCTGACATCACCCTCGATCAGCGTCGGGTTGCCGTTCATATTGATCAGGCTGAGATCGAGCAGCGTGCCGACTGCGGATGTGCTCGAAACGCCGTCGGTATCGGTACCCGTTATCGTCGTAGAGCCCAGAACCTGCAGGCCGACGAGCGTCAGATCCTGATTGAAATGAACCGATTTCAGGAACTCGTTGATCGCGAGATTGTCGATCGCGCCGCCACCCAATTTGGTGATGGTCATCGTCGAAGTCGGGGCGATCAGACCGAGCACGCCCGGATCGTTGACGATGTTGACCTGCAGTCCGAGCTCGGCCGCCAGTTGCGCCGATCCGGTAAGCGTATAGGCGCCGAGGTTGAGCGCCAGCAGCGGAGCGTAGCGCACCACGACACTCGACAGATTGCCGTCGGGATCGACTGCGACAAGGGATTGGCCGCTAAGATCGAGCAATCCGAGTGCTTCGGCACTGATCAGTCCGAGCAAGGAAGCGCTGGTCGCCTGAACGATCGGCCCGACATTCACATTTGTGACGGTGATCGCCTGGTTTGCGCTGTTGCCGATGTTGCCGGCGGCATCGATGACCCGCACGCTGATATTGTGCGCGCCCAGACCGATCGTACCGGGGCCGTGGAACCATGTGGTTCCCGAAACCGTCGCCTGCGCCCATGTCGCGCCGCCATCAAGGCTGATCTCGACGCGCTCACTGGCACCAAGCGCTGCACTCAGCGTCCCGCTGATGGTCGGAGAAGTGTCGTCGGTCTGCCAGTCGCCCAGCGCGCCGGTATCATCCGAAATGCCGGTGATGGCGATGGTCGCGGTCGGAGCGGTGAGGTCGACGGTGATGACATGTGCTGCAGACGGCAGGCTTTCGTTGCCGACCGCATCCCGCGTCGTTACCGTAAAGCTGTGGCTGGCTTCGGTGAGCGGCGCGCCCGGCGTAAAGCTCCAGGCTCCCGCACCATTGGCCGTCGTCGTGCCGATCAGCACACCATTGTCAAAAATACGTACCAGGCCATTGGGTTCGGCACCCGTCCCGGCAAGCACCGGAATGGTGTCGTCTGTAAAGCCGCCATTCGCGACAGAGCCGATGACCGACCCGATATTGTCGGTTACGCTCGTGATCGCCGGTGCTGCTGGCGGGATCGCGTCGATCGTGATCGTATAGGCCGCCGATTGCACGCTCGAATTGCCGGCGGCATCGGTCGACGAGACGGTGAAGCTGTGCGCGATCGATGCCAAAGGCGAACCTGGCGTAAAGCTCCAGTTACCCGCACCATCCGCCGTCGTCGTTCCGATCGCGACGCCATTGTCATAAATGGTGATGGTCGCATTGGCCTCGGCGCCCGACCCGTTGAGCGTCGGTAGCGTGTCATCGGTCGTACCGCCGGTGAGTACGGTGCCCAGTATCGGCCCGACATTATCGACGATCGAGTCGATCAGCGGCACCGGCGGCGCGCTGGTGTCGATGGTGATCGCATAGGCAGCCGACTGCGCGCTGGCATTGCCCGCGGCGTCGGTCGCCGAGACGGTGAAGCTGTGCGCGCCGGGCGGCAGTGCCGCAGGCGTGAAGCTCCACGCCCCCGCGCCATCGGCGGTGGTGGTGCCGATCGCCGTGCCATTGTTGTAGATGGTGATCGTGGCATTGGCCTCGGCACCCGTCCCCGACAGCGTCGGGGTGGTGTCGTCGGTGACGCCGCCATTGCTCACACTGCCGAGCACCGCCCCGACATTGTCGGCGATGTCGCCGATCGTCGGCACCGCCGGGACGCTGGTGTCGATGGTGATCGCATAGGCAGCCGATTGCGCGCTGGCATTGCCCGCGGCGTCGGTCGCCGAGACGGTGAAGCTATGCGCACCCGGCGGCAGTGCCGCGGGGGTGAAGCTCCACGCCCCCGCGCCATCGGCGGTGGTGGTGCCGATCGCCGTGCCGTTGTTGTAGATGGTGATCGTGGCATTGGCCTCGGCGCCCGTCCCCGACAGCGTCGGGGTGGTGTCGTCGGTGACGCCGCCATTGCTCACGCTGCCGAGCACCGCCCCGACATTGTCGGCGATGTCGCCGATCGTCGGCACCGCCGGGACGCTGGTGTCGATGGTGATCGCATAGGCAGCCGATTGCGCGCTGGCATTGCCCGCGGCGTCGGTCGCCGAGACGGTGAAGCTGTGCGTACCCGGCGGCAGTGCCGCAGGCGTGAAGCTCCACGCCCCCGCGCCATCGGCGGTGGTGGTGCCGATCGCCGTGCCATTGTTGTAGATGGTGATCGTGGCATTGGCCTCGGCACCCGTCCCCGACAGCGTCGGGGTGGTGTCGTCGGTGACGCCGCCATTGCTCACACTGCCGAGCACCGCCCCGACATTGTCGGCGATATCGCCGATCGTCGGCACCGCCGGGACGCTGGTGTCGATGGTGATCGCATAGGCAGCCGATTGCGCGCTGGCATTGCCCGCGGCGTCGGTCGCCGAGACGGTGAAGCTGTGCGCGCCGGGCGGCAGTGCCGCAGGCGTGAAGCTCCACGCCCCGGCGCCATCGGCCGTGGTGGTGCCGATCGCCGTGCCGTTGTTGTAGATGGTGATCGTTGCATTGGCCTCGGCGCCCGTCCCCGACAGCGTCGGGGTGGTGTCGTCGGTGACGCCGCCATTGCTCACGCTGCCCAGCACCGCCCCGACATTGTCGGCGATGTCGCCGATCGTCGGCACCGCCGGGACGCTGGTGTCGATGGTGATCGCATAGGCGGCCGATTGCGCGCTGGCATTGCCCGCGGCGTCGGTCGCCGAGACGGTGAAGCTATGCGCACCGGGCGGCAGTGCCGCGGGGGTGAAGCTCCACGCCCCCGCGCCATCGGCGGTGGTGGTGCCGATCGCCGTGCCGTTGTTGTAGATGGTGATCGTGGCATTGGCCTCGGCGCCCGTCCCCGACAGCGTCGGGGTGGTGTCGTCGGTGACGCCGCCATTGCTCACGCTGCCGAGCACCGCCCCGACATTGTCGGCGATGTCGCCGATCGTCGGCACCGCCGGGACGCTGGTGTCGATGGTGATCGCATAGGCAGCCGATTGCGCGCTGGCATTGCCCGCGGCGTCGGTCGCCGAGACGGTGAAGCTGTGCGTACCCGGCGGCAGTGCCGCAGGCGTGAAGCTCCACGCCCCCGCGCCATCGGCGGTGGTGGTGCCGATCGCCGTGCCGTTGTTGTAGATGGTGATCGTGGCATTGGCCTCGGCGCCCGTCCCCGATAGCGTCGGGGTGGTGTCGTCGGTGACGCCGCCATTGCTCACGCTGCCCAGCACCGCCCCGACATTGTCGGCGATATCGCCGATCGTCGGCACCGCCGGCGCGCTGGTGTCGATGGTGATCGCATAGGCAGCCGATTGCGCGCTGGCATTGCCCGCGGCGTCGGTCGCCGAGACGGTGAAGCTATGCGCACCCGGCGGCAGTGCCGCGGGCGTGAAGCTCCACGCCCCCGCGCCATCGGCGGTGGTCGTGCCGATCGCCGTGCCGTTGTTGTAGATGGTGATCGTGGCATTGGCCTCGGCGCCCGTCCCCGACAGCGTCGGGGTGGTATCGTCGGTGACGCCGCCATTGCTCACGCTGCCGAGCACCGCCCCGACATTGTCGGCGATATCGCCGATCGTCGGCACCGCCGGGACGCTGGTGTCGATGGTGATCGCATAGGCAGCCGATTGCGCGCTGGCATTGCCCGCGGCGTCGGTCGCCGAGACGGTGAAGCTGTGCGCACCCGGCGGCAGTGCCGCGGGCGTGAAGCTCCACGCCCCCGCGCCATCGGCGGTGGTCGTGCCGATCGCCGTGCCGTTGTTGTAGATGGTGATCGTGGCATTGGCCTCGGCGCCCGTCCCCGACAGTGTCGGGGTGGTATCGTCGGTGACGCCGCCATTGCTCACGCTGCCCAGCACCGCCCCGACATTGTCGGCGATATCGCCGATCGTCGGTACCGCGGGCGCCAGGGAATCGATCACGATGCTGGCGGGTGGCGATACATTGCCGACGGCATCGGCCGCCGTCGCGATCACCGTCGTATTGTTGGGGATGGGGCTAGCGGGTGTATAGCTCCAGTTACCCGAGCCGTTCGCGGTGGCGGTCGCGTCGACATCGCCATCCCCATCGAGATCAAGCCTGACGGTCGCGCCTGCTTCGGCCGTGCCGGTCAGCACGTCTCCGCGGCTGGGATTGATCGTCGGGGCAGGCGGCGCAAGGCGATCGACCACAACGCTGCCCGGAGGCGAGACATTGCCGACGGCATCCGTCGCCGTCGCGGTCACCGTGGTACCATTGGCAACGGGGGTCGCGGGCGTATAGGTCCAGTTCCCCGTCCCGTTTGCCGTCACCGTGGCATCCACAGTGCCGTCATTGTTGAGATCGAGGCGAACCGTCGCGCCGGCCTCCGCCGTACCCGCGATCACACTGCCGTTGGTTGGATTGATGACGGGCGCAGCCGGCGCTGCGGCATCGACGGTGACGGTGGTCGGCGGCGAGACGTTGCCGGCGGCGTCTGCCGCCGTCACCCGTACCGTCACACCATTTGCAAGCGCGGTGGTCGGGGTGAAGGTCCAGTTCCCCGATGCATTGGCCGTGGTCGTCCCATCGACGCTTCCGTCGCCATTCACGTCGATGCGGATGGTCGCACCGGCCTCTGCCGTGCCCGTCAGTTCCCGGCCATTGGTCGGCGCAACGGTGGGTGCTGCAGGAGGCGTCGTATCAACCGGCGGGCCGCCGGGGTTGGAGCCGCCGCCACCCCCACCGCCACCGCCACCCGCCGCGGCTGCCACGCCGCCGCCAACAAGCAACGCGCCCAATCCGGCGAGCAGCCCGCCGCTAAGGCCCCCGCCCGCAGCCGCGCCCGATGACAAAGGCTCGAACGAATAGCCAAGCGCCTCTACGGAGTTGTCGGTAGGGAGATGACACGAACGCTCGCTCAACGCAGCGCGCCATTGTCCTCCCTCCCCTGGCTCGACAAAGACCACTTCAGGGATCGTTTCAGCGGGACAGTTGAAATAGCGATCGAGCCGCACCGTCGTGCCGTCGACGAACCGCAAGATGAGGTCATCCCCCTCTCGCACCATTTCCGCAAGCTCGCTGCGCGCAGCCGTAACCTTGATCCGCGCCGCATCTTCTATGGGTATAGTGGCATTCTTCTGTTGCACCAGGTGAGCTTCGACAGCTCCAGCTTTACGAGGCGTGATTTCGATACGCTTTTCCATATCTAATCCCCTATGTGCGACAAAAAGATCAAATCAGATGCACGAACTACCCCAAAATCTTATAGTAATATCAATATTAACTAATCCAGATCGGATGTAAAACCGACCTTACCAGTATCGATCCAATGCAATTTGCACATTGCAAAAGGCATTTCTGATTCGATAATCTACAAACACCCGCAGAACTTTAAATATGATAAGGAATCTCAGCAGCAAGTTACGAATTCCTTAACAAGCCATGTCCTGAACTAAACATCCGTGATCGGCACTCATCATACCATCATACAACAAACAAGCCGTGACGACTTTGACGGCGGCGATGCCGAAGCGGAAGGCGCGGCGCTTTAATGGCGAGCAGAATGTCTCTGCGAACCCCTGCACACGTAAATATGCGCGATGCGAGAGCCTGCTGACCTCGGTCAGTCGCTGAGGTAGCTGCGTGACGATCTGCTCAGACTCGCGACGCACGGGCAGGCGCGACTCGCAGTGGCTGACGGCAGACGCGCGTGCGCCGTCCCGGCCTAGACCGGTTCCGGCCCTGAGGAGCTGATCACCCGGGCAACCGGCAGCGGCGGGAGCCCCTCACCCGATCTCCACGATGGGATCGCGGTGCGCGTGCCCGCGGCGCCTTATGCGTAATCCAACCTCATGTGCCGGCGCTGCGCAGCGTGCGGACCGCGTGGTCCGCCGCCCGGACGGTGAGCGCCATGAAGGTGAGCGAAGGGTTCACGCACGAAACCGATGCCATCTGCGCCCCGTCGGTCACGTACAGGTTCGAGGCGTCGTGCGCCTGACTCCAGCTGTTGAGGACCGAGCTGCGCGGATCGGCGCCCATACGCGCGCCACCCATTTCGTGGATGGCGTCACCTGGAACATGCTCGCCTTCCCAGCTGCGCACACTGCCCAGACCCGCCGCCTTGAGCATCGCCTCGCCCTGCGTCCTGGCGTCGGCCATCATGCGCAGCTCGTTCTCACGAAAACGGACATCGAAGCGCATCAGCGGAACCCCGAAGCGATCGACCTTGTCCGCGTGCAACGAAACCGAGTTGTCGCGATAGGGCAGGCACTCGCCAAACGCGCTGATATGGAACTTCCACGGCGCGTACTTGCGCATGCCGTGCTTCATCGACGCACCGAAACCGACCGGGGGTGCAACATCGCGATGGGCGCCGCCCTGATAGCCATAGCCGCGCTTGAAGCCGAGATTCTCGTCAGCACCGATATTGCGGAAGCGCGGAATGTAGATCCCGCCCGGGCGCCGGCCATATTCGATATACTCGCTCATGCCGGGGATTTCCCCTTCGATACCGACGCGGAAGATGTGATCCATCACATATTTGCCGAGCGTTCCGCTTGAATCGAAATGGCTGCGGCCGCTGCCGGCTGCCCGCGAGTTCATCAGGATCTGGGTCGAAGCCATCGCCGAAGCACAGAGGAAGACGAGGTCGGCGTTGACCACTTCCGCCTGACGGGTCCTGGCATCGACGAAGCGCACGCCGGTCACGCGCTTCCTCACCGGATCATATTCGAGATTGGTGACGACCGCATCGGACCGGAGCGTCAGCCGCCCGGTCGCGCGTGCAGCCGGCAGCGTCACCGCCTGGGTCGAGAAATAGGCGCCGAACGAGCAGCCATTGCCGCACTGATTGCGCATCTGGCACTTCGTCCGGTTCTGTTCGGGCTTGTCCTCGGTCAGGTTGGACAGGCGCGCGTTGATCAGCTTGCGGCCCGGGAACTGGGTCTCAAGCCGCTGCTTCACCCATTTCTCCGCGATGTTCATCGGCATCGGCGGCTGGAACTCGCTGTCGGGAAGCTGGGGCAGATTCTCGCGCGAGCCGGAGACGCCGATATAGTTCTCGACCTTGCTGTACCAGGGCGCGATATCGTCATAGCGGATCGGCCAGTCGCCATCGATGCCCTCGCGCTTGTTGGCCTCGAAATCGTCGGCACTCCAGCGGAAGCTCCACCGCCCCCAGATCAGCGACTTGCCGCCGACGGCACCGGGCCGGATCCAGAAGAACTTGCTGCCTTCGTCATGGGCATAGGGGTTCAGCCGGTCGTCATTGTAGAAACGCCGGTTGCTGGGCGCGACATAGCCGTTCTTTGCGATGAAATAGTCGCTCTCGATCAGCGGCTTGGGCATGATGTTGCGTGCCGGGACCTCATAGGCCGGCTTGCCGTCATAGGTGTAGTCCTCGCCATGCTCGACCATCACGCCGCGATCGAGCATCAGCACGCGCAGGCCCTTCTCGGTGAGTTCCTTCGCCGCAAAGCCCCCGCTGACGCCGGACCCGATGACGATCGCATCAAACCTGTTGGTCGAAGCCATAACCCAATACTCCTGTACGGTCAGAAGCGCAGCGCGCGCAGCGTCTGGAAACTCGTGGTGACGTCGGGAAGATAGGGCGCGGGTGCCTGGTCGTTCTCGACGTAGAAATGGCGCACGCCCGCACTGCCCTTGCGCTTGAACAGCGCCGCGAAATCGATCGTGCCGGCGCCGACCGCGACCATCCCGCCATCGGCGCGCATATCCTTGACGTGATAGGCATAGAGCCGGCTCGACAGGCGGTCGATCAGCGCGCCCGCATCCTCGCCGGCCTTCACCGCCCAGAACAGGTCGAGCTCGATCTTCACCAGCGCGGGATCGGTTTCCCTGAGCAGCTGCTCGAACAGGCTGACGCCGCCCGGCTTCAGCGTGAATTCGAAATCGTGATTGTGGTAGGCGAAGCCGAGCCCCGCCTTTTTGAGCTCCGCAGCGAAGCGCGCGATGTTCGGCAGCGCCGCCTGCCATCCCGGACCGGTGCGATGCTCGTCGGTCATGTAGGGCAGGATGATCGTGTCGGCACCGAGCGTCTTGGCGAGACCGACCTGCCGCTCGAACTGGCCGAGCAGCGCGTCATAGCCGACATGGATCGACGGCGCCTTCAGGCCGAGCCGGTCGAGCGTCGCGCGCAGCATGACGGGGTCCATCGCGTCATAGCCACCCCCGCCGAACTCGACCTCGCGATAGCCGATGCGTGCGACCTGCTCGAGCGTGCCGGCCGGGTCCTTCGCGAAGATCTCGCGCAGCGTGTAGAGCTGAAGACCGATCGCCCTGCGCGGTGCGGCGGCGGCAGCGGGGAAACAGGCAAGCGCGGCGGCCGCCGCAGCGCCTGCGAGCACGGTTCTGCGTGCGATCATGCGGAATACACCTTGTTGATCTGAGAGTAGAGAAACTCGCCGTTATACTCGCCCGGCACCGGGAGATATTCGCGCTCCTGCGTCATCCCGATCTCGGACGTGTAATAGCCGACGATGACGAGCTGCCGGAAAGGCTCGAAGAACGCGTCGGCTCCAGGGAGCTGCCTGTTCATGGCCAGCGTGAGCAGCGCGTCCAGCTGCTCCGCTGTCGCCTTGGCCGCAGACACGCCATGGTCGCGCAGGCTGCGCGCCTCGATCGCATCCAGCCCCGCGATGATCGGCACCCGATCGCCCGGCAGCGCCCAGTCGGCCAGCATCTTCTCGATGAAGTCCGGCACCCCGGCGGCGATCGCGCCTGGAGTATCGGTGGCCGGGATGACACGATCGCTCAGCGCAGACATCGCCGCGCGCTGCACGGGGGTGAACACCCGAACGCTCGGCGGACCTTCGGAAATGGCGGGGATATCCGCCCCGCGCGGCGCGCCGGCCGCACGCGCGAGCGGCGCGTACAGCGATGCGCCGAACATGGCAGTGACGCCCGCCAGCGCGGTTCTGCGGTTGATCATTTGGCTTCTCCGGGCAGATCGTGATCGACGGCGGCTTCGGGCAGCGGGCGTACCCAGATGTTGCGGAACGAGACCGGCGATCCGTGATCCTGCAGCTGAAGCGGCGCCGCATCGGGGTGCGCCTGATAGGCCGCGACCTTGCGCCACACCGTCGTGCCGAGCAGCGCCTGCCGGTTCTGCACCAGCACGCCGTTCAGGAACGCCGTGACATAGGCCGGGCGAAGCAGCTTGCCGTCCGCGGCAAAGCGCGGCCGCTCGAATACGATGTCGTAGCTTTGCCACTCGCCGGGCTTGCGCGCAGCGTTCACCAGCGGCGGCTTCCACCCATAGGCGGCGCCGACCGTGCCGTCGGCATAGGTGGGGTTCCGATACCCGTCGAGGATCTGCACCTCGTAGCGCTGCATGAACCACACGCCGCTATTGCCGCGATCCTGCGACGTGTCCTTGGGCGGGTTGGGCGAACGGAATTCGAGATGGAGCTGGACGTCGCCGAAGCTCTGACGCGAAACAAGATTGTTGTCGCCGCCGCCCGCCGGACGCGGCGGCACCGTCATCACGCCGCCGGCGACGGTCCACGGCGCCAGCTGGCCTTGCCATGCGTCCGGGGACAGGACGATCGCGTCGGAGGGTGCGCCCCCCGGCAGCGTCGCTGGCGTCACCACCACGGGCGCCGGGCGGTCCGCATCATGGACTCGCCATTTGCCGTCGGGCAGCATCGGCGTGTCCCTGAACCCCGGCTTTTCCTGCGCGGATGCGCCGGCGACCGCGATCCATGCGGCCATCAGGCAACCGGCCTTGCGCATGCGCGTCATGCCTCTCCTCCTTGTCGATCGATGGTGCGATAGGCCGCGATCAGGCGCTCCTCACCGGCGCGGCCGGGTATCGAATTGCCATGCTCCATGCCGATCACGCCGGTGTAGTTGCGTGCGCGGAGCCAGCGGACGATCGTCGCATAGTTGATCTCGCCGGTCCCGGGCTCCTTGCGGCCGGGATTGTCGCCGAACTGGAGATAGGCGATCTCTGGCCAGCAGGCATCGAGCGCGGGGATCAGATTCCCTGACTGGATCTGCTCGTGATAGAGATCGGCGAGGATCTTGACCGCCGGGCTGTTCACGCCACGCGCCACGGCATAGCCCTGCGCGATCGTCCGCATGTATACGCCGGGGTGATTGGTGCGCGTGTTCAGCGGCTCCATCACCATCGTCAGCTTGTGCGGCGCCATGATGTCGCCGGCGCGGCGCATGACGTCGATGAGCCGCGCGGTCTGAATATCGACCGGCACGCGCGGATCGAGGAACCCGGTCACCACGGTCATCTGCGTCGCGTTCAGCCTTTTCGCGACATCGACCGCATTGCGGATATCGGCAAGAAACGCCTCGCGCTCGCCATCGTCGTTGCCGCCGAGCAGCGGCCGCGACTGTGCCCATTTCGGCATGCTCGCGACGAACACGCCCATGCGCATGCCGCGCTGGGCCAGCGCCCGCGCCATCCGCACTTGCTCGTCGACCGGACGGCCCGCGGCTTCATTGTCTTCCCACGCCCGGAAACCCTGATCGGCGGCGAAGGCGATCTGCTCGATCAGCCCGCCCCGGCTCGCGAAACTGCCCTCGTGCGGCGCATAAGCGAGCGAGAAACGGGCGGCATTGGACGCGGACTCGCGCGCGCCCGCCAGCGCTGCGAGCGGCAGCGCCGCCCCTCCCGCAAGCAGGCTTCTGCGCGCGATCGGCGGCATCACTTTGCGCTCTCGGCCTTCAGATAGGCGATGATCGCGGCGCGCTTCGCCGGATCGGGCGTGCCGATCGGCATCCGTGTTCCAGGAACCTTCTTGGACGGATTGGCAAGGAAGGCGTCGAGCGTCTTCTCATCCCATTTCAGCTTCGAGCCCTTGAGCGCCGCGGAATAGCTGACGCCCGGCACCGCCGCGGCAGGTTTGCCGATAATCCCGTAGAGATTGGGGCCGAGACCGTTCTTGCCGCCCTTGTTGGCGGTGTGGCAGGCGCGGCAGGCAGCAAAGGCTGCGGGCGCCCCGCTGGTCTGCGCAAAGCTGGGCGCGAGCGCCGCGCCCAATGCCGCCAGCGCCACCGCTCCCGTCGCCACACCCGCTACCAACTTCATCTCGTCTCTCCCAATCGCTTGCTTCTCTCGGTGACGGGCCGCCTCATCCGCGGCCGATCGCGGTCCACTTCTCATCTGATGCTGCATTGGCGGCGACCGTCTCAACGAAGCGCATCGTGCGCAGCCCATCGGCGAGGCCCGGGAACCAGCCCTCCGTGCCCGGCGCGATCTCGGCTCCGGGAGCTCCGCCCCGAACCGCAGTCGCAAAGGCGCGGTAGATATTGGCAAAGGCCTCCAGATACCCTTCCGGATGCCCCGCAGGGGTCCGGGTCAACGCAAGGGTACTGGGGTCGAGACCTGGGGCGCCGGTTCGCAACAGCTCCGCAGGCTTGTCGAGCCAGCGCAGGGTCAGCGTGTTCGGCTCCATCTGAGACCATTCGAGTCCGCCGAGCTCGCCATGGATGCGCAGCCTCAGCCCATTCTCCTCGCCCGCGGCGACCTGGCTGGCCTTGAGCACGCCCCGCGCACCGCCCTCGAAGCGGAGCAGCGCACTCACATCGTCGTCCAGCAGCCGCCCGGGCACATGCGTGGTCAGCTCGGCACAGACTGCTTGCGCGCGCAGGCCCGAGACATGCTCGGCAAGCTGGAAAGCGTGGGTCCCGATATCGCCCAGGCATCCGCCGATGCCCGCGCGGGCGGGGTCGGTGCGCCATTCGGCCTGTTTCTGGCCGTCCCGGTCGATCGGCCGGCTGAGCCAACCTTGCAGATACTCCGCCTGTACCAGTCGGATCGCGCCGAAATCGCCGCGCGCGACCCGAATGCGCGCTTCCTCGACCAGCGGATAGGCGGAATAGGTGAAGGCCAGCGCAAACAACCGTCCGCTTGCCTTCACGGAACGTTCGATGGCTTCGGCCTCGGCGACGCTCATCGCCATCGGCTTTTCGCACAGCACGTGAAAGCCGGCTTCGAGCGCGGCGATCGCCACCGGCGCATGGAGGTGGTTGGGCGTGACGATCGCAATCGCATCGACCCGTTCTTCCGGCAGCAGCGCCCGCTCGCGCTCCACCAGCTGCTGGAACGTGCCGTAGACGCGCTGCGGATCGAGCCCGAGCGCCTCACCGGTCCGCGCGTTGCGGCCAGCATCGGTGCTGAACGCGCCTGCGGTCATTCGCCACTCGCCGTCGATCGCGGCGGCAATGCGATGAACGGCGCCGATGAACGCGCCCTCCCCCCCGCCGACCATGCCGAGCCGAAGTGGCTGCCGCGCCATGCTCACAGCCCCAGCAGCTTGCGGATCGCGTCGCGGTCGGCGCCGCTTGCCGCGAAATCGTCGAACGGCCGCTCCGTCAGGCGGATGATATGATCGCGGATGAAGGGTGCACCTTCGCGCGCGCCATCCTCGGGGTGCTTGAGCGCGCATTCCCATTCGAGCACCGCCCAGCCGGTATAGCCATATTGCGCCAGCTTGCTGAAAATACCGACGAAATCGACCTGCCCGTCGCCAAGCGAGCGGAACCGGCCGGCGCGGTCCACCCAGCTCTCGTAACCGCCATAGACCCCGCTCCGCCCGGTCGGGTTGAACTCGGCATCCTTAACATGGAAGCACGAGATGCGGTCGTGATAGCGATCGATGAAGTCGAGATAGTCGAGCTGCTGCAGCACATAATGCGACGGGTCGAACAGGATGCGCGCGCGCGGATGATTGCCGACCGCGGCAAGGAAACGCTCCCAGGTCGCGCCGTCATGAATATCCTCGCCGGGATGGATCTCGAACGCGCAATCGACGCCCGCCTCCTCGAACGCGTCGAGGATCGGCAGCCAGCGCCGGGCAAGCTCGGCGAACGCTTCCTCGACCAGCCCCGCCGGCCGTTGCGGCCACGGATAGACATAGGGCCAGGCAAGCGCGCCGGAGAAGGTCGCGTGCGCATTGAGCCCGAGATTGGCGCTCGCCTCCGCGGCAAGCTTGACCTGCTCCACCGCCCAGGCCTGACGCTCCGCAGGCTTGCCGTGAAGCTCGACCGGCGCGAACCCGTCGAACAACTGGTCATAGGCAGGGTGCACCGCGACGAGTTGGCCCTGAAGATGGGTCGAAAGCTCCGTCGGCTCGATGCCGTGGTCTGCGAGCCGGCCGCGCAGATCGTCGCAATAGGCCTTGCTCTCCGCGGCCAGCCTGAGGTCGATCAGCCGCGGGTCGCACGGGATCTGCACACCCTTGTAGCCAAGCTGCCCCGCCCATTTCGCGAGCCCGTCCAGCGTATCGAACGGCGCGGTGTCGCCCATGAACTGGGCAAGGAAGATCGCGGGGCCCTTCATCGCGGTCATGCGGCGGCTCCCTGCTTGCTGTCGTCGCGGAACAGAAGCTGGAACAGCACGGTGATGACCGCCGCAGCGATCGCCGGATACCACCACATCTGCTGCCAGTCCGCGATCGTCGGCACCGCGGGCAGCTGGGCGTAGAGCAGCCCGCCGATCTGCGAACCGAGCAGCATACCGACGCCATAGGTGAACAAGGTCAGCATCCCCTGCGCCTGGGCGTTGACCCCCTTGGGCGTGGCGATGGTACCGGTGTAGATTGCGCCGGCGACGAAGAAGAAGTCGTAGCAGACCCCATGCAGCGCCACGCCGAGATAGATGGCCCAAAGCGATGCGCCGCCATCGCCAATCGCGAACAGGGCGTAGCGCAGTGCCCAGGCGGCCATGCCCACCAGCAACAGCGGCTTCACACCGAACCGGCGGTAGAGCCACGGCATCGAGAACATGAAGGCCAGCTCGGACATCTGCCCGATCGACATCGTACCCCCGACATTGGTGATGCCCGCCGCACCGATATAGGCCGAAGCATAGGCGTAATACATCGCCAGCGGGATCGAGATCAGCGTCGCGCAGATCACGAAGATCAGATAGGAGCGCTGGCGCATCAGGCCGAACGCCTCGACGCACAGCACCTGGCGAACCAGGCTCTCGTCGCTCGGCGCGTCGGGCTCGATCGCGGGAAGCGTCAGGCTGTAGATGCCGAGCGCGATGGACACGACCGCCGCGACGCGGAAGATCTCCGGACTTGCCGACAGCGCCGCCCAGCCGATGATCAGCCCGGCCACGATCCAGCCGAGCGTGCCGAATGCGCGGACGAAGGGGAAACGGTCATCGCGTTCGCCCAGGCTCTTGAGCGCGATCGTGTTCGCGAGGCCGACGGTCGGCATGTAGAGGATCATGTAGCCGAACAGCACCCAGACGAAGGTGCCGCCGCTCTCCGGCGTCAGCAGCGCCGGCAGCGCCAGCAGGATCGCACCGCCGAGGAGGTGGAGGATCACCATCAGTGCCTTGGGGCTGAAATAGCGGGTCGCCGCCATGCCGAGCAGGAAGGATCCGGCGATCGAGGCGATCGGGCCGACCGAAAAGGCGTTGGCGATCAGGTTGCCAACCCCGACCGTCTGCATCACCAGCCCGAGCGTGACCGCCCAGGCGCCCCAGACGAAGAATTGCATGAACATGAGCGCGCTCAGCCGCGCCATGAGCATTGCCGATACCGGATGCGAAGCGACATTCTGCGCTCCATGGGCCGTGGCCATGCGATCCCCTCCCGTCGATATAGTCCGTTCTTTTCGCGACTCAGGCTACGCAGATCGCGGATTGATGTAAAGGATTACATCGAATTTTATCGACACGCTGCGCAGCAGGCTACATGAAGCCACGATGCCGACGATCATCGACGTCGCCGCGGTCGCGGGCGTCTCCACTGCCACGGTTTCGCGCGTGTTGAGCCAGCCCGAGCGGGTGGCGGAAGCGACGCGCAAGCGCGTGCTCGAGGTGGTTCAGTCGCTGGGCTATGCCCCGAATGTCGCGGCGCGGACGCTGCGCACGTTGCGGGCCGCCAAGATCCTGCTGACGGTGCCCGACATCTCCAACCCCTTCTTCGCCAGCATCATCCGCGGCGCCGAGGAAGCGGCGCGCGACGCGGGCTATGCGGTGGTGGTCGGCGACACCCGGCACGACCCGCAGGTCGAGGATCAATATGCCGAGATGCTCTCGCGCCGCGAAGTCGACGGGCTCATCTTCCTCGGCCACCGCCTGCCCGACAATCTGAGCCCGCTCCTGTCCCGGCCCGGCATCGCCGCGCCGGTCGTGAACGGCTGCGAATACAGCCCCGACCTCGGCGTCCCCAGCGTACATATCGACAATGCCGCAGCGAGCAGCGATGCCATCGAGCATCTGGTCGGCCTTGGCCATCGCGATATCGGCATCGTCACCGGCCCGCTCATCAGTCCGATCAGCCGCGACCGTCTTTCTGGCGCGATGGAGGCTGCCGAACGCCACGGGCTGAGGGATCGTCTGCAGGTCCGGAACGGCGACTATTCGGCAAAGCTGGCGTTCGAACTGGCCGGCGATCTGCTCGAGCAGAACGTCACCGCGATCTTCTGCTTCAGCGACGAAATGGCGATGGGCGCGATCAGCGCGATCGGCGCGGCCGGCCTGACCTGTCCCGGCCATGTCTCGGTCGTCGGCTTCGACGATCTCCCCACCGCCCGCTTCTTCCAGCCCGCGCTCACCACGATCGCCCAGCCAAAGGGACTGATCGGGCAGCGAACGGTCGAATTGCTGGTCGAGATCCTGCGCGATCCGCAAAGTCCGATCCGCCAGATCACCCTGCCCCACGAACTCGTCGTCCGCGACAGCACCGGGCCGCTTCCCTAGCGCGCCAGCCGCAGCTCGACCAGCAATCCGCCTTCGGGATGATTGCGGAGGGTCAGTTCGCCGCCGGTCGCGCGCGCCTGCGCCTGGGCGATGGTAAGGCCGATGCCGGTTCCGAGCGTGGTGTCCTGCCCCTCGCCCCGGACGAACGGTTCGAACGCGCGCGTGATCAGGTCTTCGGACATGCCCGGGCCGTGATCGCGAACGCTCACGATCACGCCGCCCGCGTCGCGACGGCAGGCCAGGTCGGCGCCGCCGGCATAGCGGATCGCATTGTCGATCACATTGCCCAGGCACCGGGACAAGGCATCGGGCTTGACCCGTACCCGCGCGCCACAGCCCCCGGCGAAGCGGACCGGATGGCCGAACTCGGCAGCATCCTCGACCATCGCGGAAAGCATCGAATCGAGATCGATCACCGACCATTGCTCGGCGCTTTCGCTGCTCCGCGCGAGGTCGAGTCCGCGCCGGACCATCGCCAGCGTCGCCGACAGGTCCGTGACCAGACGTTCGCGCAATGCGGCATCCTCGACCTGCTCGAGCCGCAACCGCAACCGGGTGAGCGGCGTCTGGAGATCATGGCTGATCGCCGCGAGCAGGCGGGTGCGCTCGCGCAGTCCTTCGCGGACCCGCTCCTGCATCGTGTTGAAGGTCGCCAGCGCCTGCCGCACGTCTTCCGGCCCGCGCTCAGGCACCGGATCGGCGTCGATCGAGCGGGCGAAGGCGCGCGAGGCCGCGGCGAGGCGACGGATCGGCGCCATGGCGATGCTGGCGACGAGGATCGACAACAGAGTGCTCGCGGCGATGATCAGGACAAGGAAAAGCGGCTGGGTGATCGGGCTCGGCGGCGCTGCCAGCCGCGGCATGTCGACGCTGATGCGCACGGTCTCGCCGTTCGAATCCACGGTCAGCAGCCAGCATTCGGGCGAGATCGGGAACTTGAACCCGGCGACCCGCGGCTGCTTCCAGAAGGGCTCGTTCGAGATGCAGACTGACGGCGCGACCTTGAACAGTGCGAGTGCCATGCCCGCCGGCGCGCGTCCGCGCGCCATGTCGGTATGGGCCTGATCCGGCGTCCCGGGAAAGGCGACGCCGGGCGGGATCAGCCTGACGCCGATCAGCCCGCGATCGCGCAGCAGATCGAGCGTTCCCTGACGATTGCGCTCGAGGCGCCCGGCCACGTCGATCGCACTCAGCACGACCTGCTCGCCGCGCCAGCGCTGATAGTCGGCCTGCCTTACCTGATCGGCGACGAACAGCGCGGCGATCGCGGCGCACGAGATACCGATCGCCAGGATCAGCGCGATGCGCCCTGCAAGAGACAGGGCAAATCGCTGCAGGCCGCGCCAGGCGGCGATCATTCGAACGCCACGTTCGCCGCGAGCAGATAGCCCTGATTGCGCACGGTCAGGATCAGCTCGTCATTCCCGCCCACCCGAGCGAGCTTGTGGCGCAATCGGCTGATCTGGTTATCGATCGTGCGGTCGAACTCGGCGGTGGCGCCGCGGCTGGGAAACAGGGCGGAGCGCGACAAGGGTTGATGCGGCGCCTCGATCAGCCGGTTCAGGATGGCGAACTCGGTCGAGGACAGCATGACCAGGCTGTCGTCAGGCGCGATCAGCCGGCGCTTGACCAGATCGAGCCGCCACGGGCCGAACCGCGCAACCTGTGCGCCGCCCGGCCGGGCCTCGACCCGGGGCCGCCGCCGCAGCAGGTTGCGCACGCGCGCGCTCAACTCGCGCGGCTCGAACGGCTTGGTGAGATAGTCATCGGCACCGAGCTCGAGCCCGAGCACCCGGTCGATCGCGCTGTCGCGCGCGGTGACCATGATGATCGCGCCCTCATGCCCTTCGGCACGAAGCTGGCGGCACAGGGTCAGCCCGTCGCCGTCGGGCAGGTTGAGGTCGAGGACGATCAGGTCGACCGGCTCGCGCGCAAGCGTGGCGCGGACCTCGGCGACATTCCCGGCAGCGTTCAGTGCATAGCCCTCGCGGGCGAGCTGCTGGATCACCAGCTCGCGGATATCGGGATCGTCATCGACGACCAGCAGCCGCGGCACATGCCCGAAATCTTCAGCCAACCTGTCCTCCAGCATCGGCTATAGCGCCTCCGCCGGTACTGCCAAAGGCCGTGTCACAGGCTGTCGTCCGAACCGATCGACTGGTAGAGCGCGATACGGTTGGCGATGTCGGTGAGCGTCAGGCCGATCTCGCTTTGCTGCGCAGCATAGAGCGTGCGCTGCGCGACGAGCGCGGTGAGGAAGCTGTCGATGCCCTGGCGGTAGCGCGCATCGGCGACCGTCCAGCTCTTGTTCGCCGCCGCGACCAGATCGGCCTGAGCGTCGCGCTGCCGCACGATCGTGCCGCGCCGGGCAAGCCCGTCGGAAACTTCCTTGTACGCCGTCTGCGCCGCCTTGCGGTACGTCGCGAGCGCATAGTCGGACTGCGCCTTGGCATAGTCGAGATTGCCGCGATTGGCGCCACCGAAGACCGGCAGGCTGACCGAGGGGTTGGCCGACCAGGTGCTCGTCGGTCCGGAGAAGAGACTCGTCAGCGCGTTGCTGGCCACCCCGATCACGCTGGTGAGCGAGATGGTCGGGAAGAACGCCGCCCGCGCCGCGCCGATATTGGCGTTGGCGCCCTTCAGCTGATGCTCCGCCTCGACCACGTCCGGGCGATCGAGCAGCACGGTCGAGGAAAGCCCTGCGGGGACATTGGCAACCCCCGTGTCGAGCGCGGCAAGGCCCGCGGGCAGCAGCGCGTCGTCGATCCTTCCGCCCGCCAGCAGCTCCAGCGCGTTCCGGTCCTGCGCGACACGGGTCGTGTAGGCTTCGACGTCGGCCTTCGCCTGGGCAAGGATCGTCTGCGCATTGGCGACGTCGCTCCCGCTGACCAGCCCGGCATCGTGGAGCTTGCGGGTGAGCCGCACGGTCTCCTCACCGCTCTTCACCTGGCGTTGCGCCACATCGAGCAGGTCCTGGTCGGCCGCAAGCGTCGCATAGGCCGTCGCAGTCTCGGCGACGATGGCGAAGCGCGTCGATCGCGCGCCCGATTCGCTCGCGAGATATTGTTCGAACGCCTGACGCGAGAGGTTCTTGAGCCGGCCGAACAGGTCGATCTCGAACCCGCTGATCCCGACAGTGCCGGAGAATTGCGTCGTGTCGCCCGTGCCGGCGGTTTGCGGGCCACCCAGCGTGCGCTGGACCGAAGCCCCTGCCCCGGCCGTCAGCGTCGGCGCCTCACGCGATCGCTGCGAGCGATACTGCGCGCGCGCCATCCCGACATTGGCAACCGCGGCGGCGAGATCCTGGTTCCGCGACAGTGCCTGCTCGATCACCTGGCGCAGCTTCTCGTCCCCGACCAGCGTGCGCCACGGCATCCCCGCGGCCCCTTCCTGACCCGGGGCGTAAGCAGCGCCCTGCGGCCATTCCGGCGGCACATAGTCGGCGACCGAACGCACATAGGTGGGCGCCATGTTGCAGGCGGTCAGCGAAGCGGCGCCGGCGAGCAGCACCAGGGTACGAAAGGCATTCACGACTGGGTCTCCTGCGCCTTGGGCGCGCGGCTGTGGAACAGCTTGGCGATGACCACGAAGAACATCGGCACATAGAAGATTGCGAGCACGGTCGCGGTCAGCATGCCGCCGATCACCGCCGTGCCGATCGCGATCCGGCTGTTGGCGCCGGCACCCGTGGCGATCGCCAGCGGCAGCACGCCGAAGATGAAGGCGAGGCTGGTCATCAGGATCGGACGCAGACGCAGCCGGGCTGCTTCCAGTGCCGATTCCACCAGATCCTTGCCGCGGCGGCGCGCATCTTCGGCGAACTCGACGATCAGGATCGCGTTCTTCGCCGCCAGGCCGATGGTGGTGATCAGGCCGACCTGGAAGTAGATGTCGTTGTTCAGGCCGCGCATCGTCACCGCCAGCACCGCACCGATGATGCCGAGCGGCAGCACCAGCAGCACCGCGATCGGCACCGACCAGCTTTCGTACAGCGCCGCAAGGCAGAGGAAGACGATCAGGATCGAGGCGCCGTACAACAGGGGCGCCTGCCCGCTCGACTGGCTCTCCTGGAAGGAGAGTCCGGCCCAGGCATAGCTGGTGCCCGGCGCAAGCTCCTGCTGCAGCTCGACCATCCGCTGCATCGCCTCGCCCGAGCTGGTACCGGCCGCTGCCGAGCCCTGGATCTCGTAGGAAGGGAGACCATTGAAGCGCGCGACGCTGTTCGGCCCCTTTTCCCACGACAGTGTGGCGAAGGACGAGAACGGGACCATCTCGCCCGTGCCCGGATTGCGCACCTGCCACTGGTTGATGTCCTCGGGCAGCATGCGGAACGGCGCATCGCCCTGCATGTAGACGCGCTTGACCCGGCCGCGATCGACGAAGTCGTTGATATAGGTGCCGCCCCAGGCGGAGCTCAGCGCGCTGGTCACATCGTCGACGCTGAGGCCCAGCACGGCGAGCTTCGCCTCGTCGAGCTTGATGTCGAGCTGCGGCGTGTCGGGCAAGGTAGAGGCGCGCACGGCCATCAACTCGGGGTCCTTTGCCGCCGCGGCGATCAGCTTGTCGCGCAGCGCCACGAACTCGGCCTGCGGCATGCCGCTCGAATTGAGCAGCTGAAAGGTGAACCCGTTCGACTGGCCAAGGCCCGAGATCGGCGGCGGGGTCATCGCGAAGACCTGCGCATCGCGGATCTTCGAGAAGGCCGCCATCGCCTTGCCATTGACCGCGCCCGCCGAATGTTCGGCGCCCGGGCGTTCGTCGAACGGCTTCAGGCTGGCGAAGCCCATGCCGGCATTCTGGCCCGACCCGCCGAAGCTGAAGCCCGAGACGGTAAAGGCGTTCGCGATGTCCTTCTCGTTGCCGTAGAAACGCTGGATCTCGGCACGGACCTGTTCGGTCCGCTCGGCGGTGGCGCCGGCGGGCAGCGTGTACATCACCATCGCCGTGCCCTGATCCTCCTCGGGCAGGAAGCTGGTCGGCAGCCGCGCGAACAACAGGCCGAGCACCACCGTGATCGCGATGAACACGCCGAAGTGCATCAGGCGCCGGCGGATCACCGAATGTGCGCCGTCCTGATAGCGGCCGGTGATCCGCGCGAACCAACGGTTGAACCGTCCGGCCAGCCCCTTGCGCTCGAGCGGGTCATGATGCCCGGGCTTGAGCAAGGTGGCGGTGAGCGCCGGGCTGAGCACCAGCGCGACCACGACCGACAGCACCATCGCCGAGACGATCGTCACCGAGAACTGGCGGTAGATCACGCCCGCCGATCCGCCGAAAAAGGCCATGGGCAGGAACACCGCGGACAGCACCAGCGCGATGCCGACCAGCGCGGACCCGATCTCGCTCATCGACTTGATCGTCGCCTCGCGCGGGTTGAGTCCTTCCTCCGCCATCACGCGCTCGACATTCTCGACCACGACGATCGCGTCGTCGACGAGCAGGCCGATCGCCAGCACCATCGCGAACAGGGTGAGCGTATTGACCGAATAGCCCGCGACCGCGAGCACCCCGAAGGTACCGAGCAGCACGACCGGCACCGCGATCGCCGGGATCAGCGTGGCGCGCCAGCTCTGCAGGAAGACGAACATCACGATGACGACCAGCACGACCGCCTCGATCAGCGTCTTGATCACTTCCTTGATCGACAGCTTCACGAAATCCGTCGTGTCGCGCGGATAGGTGATCGCATAGCCGGCGGGCAGGTCCTTCGACAGCTCGGCGACCCGTTCCTTGACCGCCGCTGCCGTCTTGAGCGCGTCGGCGCCCGTCGCGAGCTGGATGGCGATACCCGACGCCGGGTGGCCGTTGAGTTTGGCCGAGGCGGCATAGCTTTCCTGCCCAAGCTCGACCCGTGCGACATCGGCGAGGCGAACGACCGAACCGTCGCTCTCGGTCTTCACCACGATGTCGTTGAACTGATCGACCGAGGTCAGGCGCGACTTGCCGCGCACCACGGCGTTGAGCATCTGCCCCTTCACCGCCGGCAGCCCGCCGATCTGGCCCGCGGAGACGTCCGCATTCTGCGCGCGCACCGCCGCGGAAACGTCCGCCGGCATCAGCTTGCGTGCGGCAAGCTTGTTCGGATCGAGCCAGATCCGCATCGCATATTGCGCGCCGAACACCTGGGTCTGGCCGACGCCCTCGACACGGCCGAGCGGGTCCTGGAAATTGGTGACGAGATAGTCCGCGACATCGCTCGCGGTGCTCTTGTCGCTCCCGTCGTAGAGCGCGACGATCATCAGGAAGTCGTTGTTCGCCTTGGTGACGGTGACGCCCTGCGAGGTAACGGCCGAAGGCAGGCGCGAGGTCGCCTGCTGGACCTTGTTCTGCACCTGGACCTGCGCGGTATCGGGATCGGTTCCCTTGGCGAAGGTCGCCGTGATCGACGCGCTGCCCGAGCTGTCCGACGACGACTGGAAATAGAGCAGCCCGTCGATCCCGGTAAGCTGCTGCTCGATGACCTGGGTGACGCTGGTTTCCAGCGTCTGTGCCGAAGCGCCCGGGTAGTTCGCGCTGACCCGGATCGTCGGCGGCGCGACATCCGGATATTGCGCGACCGGGAGGCTGGCCAGCCCGAGCAGACCCGCCAGCATGATGACGATCGAGATCACCCAGGCAAAGATCGGGCGATCGATGAAGAAGCGGCTGATACCCATCTTACTTGCTTCCCGCCGCGACAGCCTTCACCTCAGCGCCCGGACGCGCCTTGTCGGTACCCTCGACGATCAGCCGTTCACCGGCCTTGAGCCCGCCGGTGACCAGCCACTTGTCGCCGATCGCCTGCGCGACGCTCACCGTGCGCTGTTCGACCTTGCCGTCCCTGCTGACCACCAGCGCGGTGGCATTGCCCTTGGCGTCGCGGGTGATGCCCTGCTGGGGCGCGAGGATGCCGTTCCGCACCACCGCCTGCGGCGCCTTCACCCGGACGAACATACCGGGCAGCAGCAGATTGTTGGGATTGGGGAAGCGCGCGCGCAGCGTGACCATGCCGCTACCCGGATCGACCGAGACTTCACCGAACTCGATCGTGCCGGTCTGGGGATAGACGCGGCCGTTGCTCAGAACGAGCTGTACGGTCGTGCTCGCCGGCAGCACGTCGCCCTTGGCCAGGCTCTCGCGCAGCGCGAGCAGCGCGTCGCTCGATTGCTGGATATCGACATAGATCGGATCGAGCTGCTGGATCGTCGCGAGCGCCGTGGCCTGTCCGGTTCCGACCAGCGCACCCTGTGTCACGTTCGACCGGCCGATCCGGCCAGAGATCGGCGCATAGACGCGGGTGAAGCCGAGATTGACCTTCGCACTGTCCAGCGTCGCGGCATATTGGCGAACGCTCGCCTCGCCCGCACGCGCCGTGGCGACGGCGTCGTCGATCTCCTGCTTGCTGACTGCATCCGCGCCGCCGAGCTGGCGATAGCGCGCAACCTTGGCATTGGCGGTGATCACCGACGCCTGCGCGCTTGCCAGCTGTGCCGCTGCCTGGTTGCGCGAGGCGACGTAGAGCCGCGGATCGATCTGGTAGAGCGGCTGGCCGGCTCGGACATAGGAGCCCTCCGTGAACAGCCGTGCCTTGATGATCCCGTCGACCTGCGGCCGGATTTCCGCGATCGCCGTTGCCGTGGTCCGGCCGGTGAGCTCCGAGGTCATCGTCACGGGTTCGGCGCGCAGCGTGACGACGCCGACTTCGGCCGGTCCTTGCGGCGGCATCTGCTTCGCCCCGCCGCACCCGGCGAGCAGCAAGGCCGCGGTGACGGCGATCGGAGTACGTAACGGCATGATCGGGACCCTTTGTCGAGGAAGCGCCCCGCCTAACGATGCCGCACCGCACAAAATACCGGCGCTTGGTAAGCAATTGTAACGCTACGTAACCGTCCGCCCGAAGGCTGGCCCGCACCGCAATTCGGCGAGCGGTCTTTGGCCGGGCTCTTTACGTTGCTATAGCCGCCGCAGCGCTTGTGCGGGTCGCGCAGACAGCACAGGCAGCGATCCAAGCAATCCGATACCGAGCGTGATCACGGCACCGGCGCCAAGCGTCGCCAGCACGACGCCCCAATCCGGAGCCCAGCGGAACTCGAACACGCCCGTGATCACATACCATGCTGCCGTTCCGCCAACGGCCAGCGCAAGCGCCGCCAGGACGAGGGCAAGCAGCGCATATTCGAGTGCCTGGGCAGCAAGGATTTGCCGCCGCGTCGCACCCAGTGTCTTGAGGATGACGCTGTCATAGGTCCGCGCCTGGCGCGAGGCGGCGATCGCCCCGATCAGCACCGCGATTCCCGCCAGGACGGCCACTGACGCCGACAACAGGATCGCGGTCGCCATCTGGTCCAGGATCGTGCGGACTTGCCCGATCACCTCGCTCACCGCGATGATCGATGCCGAGGGGAAGGCCGCGAGCAGCGCGCGCGATACGGCGCCCTCGTTCCGTGCGTCCATGTCGATCGTCGAGGTCAGGCTGTGCGGCGCGCTCGCCAGCGTATTGGGCGAGAAGACGAGCACATAGTTGAACCCCATCGTGTCCCAATTGACCTGTCTCAGCGACGCGATGCGCGCCTCGATCTCGCGACCGAGGATGCTCACCGTCATCGTGTCGCCCACGCTCAGGTTGAGGATGCGCGCAGCCTCGCGATCGAGCGAGACCAGCGCCGGACCGGCATAGTCCTTCGGCCACCATTCGCCCGCCACCAGTTCGCTGCCCTGCGGCAGCGTCTCGGCATAGGTCACGCCGCGCTCGCCGCGCAGAAACCAGGCGCCCTCCGGCAACGTCGCCAGATCGGCGACGCGCTGTTTGCCATAGGCGGTGATCGTACCGCGCAGCGAAGGGACGATGTTCAGCTTCGCCTCGGGCGCCTCGCGCTTCACCACGGCGGCGAAGCGATCCCGCGATTCCGACGGGATGTCGAGCACGAACTGGTTGGGCGCGCGCGCGGGCACGGCGCGACTGATCTCTGCGTCCAGGCTGGTCTGGATCGCGGCGAGCGTGACGAACAGGGTCAGAGCCAGCCCCAGCGCAATCACCAGCGCGACCGTCTGGGCACCGGGGCGATAGAAATTGGCGATGGCGAGGCGCAGCAGCGGGCGGCGGGGACGCGGTACGCGCGCAGCGAGCCAGCGGATCAGCGCGCCGATACCGAGCAGCACCAGCAACACTCCCGCGACCGCGCCGAGCACGGCGGCAGCGAACAGCGGCTCACGCGCGGCAGCAAGCGCCAGCGCGATGACCAGCCCGCCGGCGAGCGCGACCAGCAACAGGCTGCGCCGGTCGATCCGCCGGGTGCCCTCGACCCCGCTGCGCAGCTGCGCGGCAGCGGGATGCGTCCGCGCCCGCGCGAGCGGCGGCAATGCGAAGGCGAGCGCGATCAGGATGCCATAGGCTGCACTCGTCGCCAGCGGCAACGGATACACGCCGATCCCCGGCGCGACCGGCAGCAGGTCGCGCGCCAGGGTGACGAAGCCGATCGGCAGCAACGCCCCGACCGCGAGGCCCGCGATCACCGCAAGCGCTGTCGCGGCGCCGATCTGGAGCAGATAGATGCGGCTGATATCGCCTGAAGTCGCGCCCAGGATCTTGAGGGTCGCGATGCTGCCCCGTTTCTGCGCGAGATAGGAGGCGACGCCGTTGCTCACCCCGATCCCGGCGATCACCAGCGCGGCGAGCCCGATCAGCGACAGGAACTGTCCCATCCGCTCGAAGAAGCGCACCGCGCCCGGGGCGGCGCGGTCGCGATCCTTGTATTCCCAGCCGGCCGCCGGAAATCTCGACTTGAGGCGGTCCATCGCTTCCTTGGGCGCGATGCCGGGCTTGAGGCGGATCCGGTACTTGGTCTCGTACAGCGCACCGGGCTGAAGCAGCGCGGTGCGCTTGAGCCCGTCGAGCGATACGATGGCGACCGGGCCGAGGGTGAATCCCTCACCGACGCGATCGGGCTCGTCGGCGATGATGCCGGCAATGCGGAACTCGGCCTCGCCATAGCGGATGCGGTCACCGGACTTGAGCAGCAGCCGTTCGGCGAGAGACCGCCCGATCAGCACCGCGTCCGGTGCGAGCGGGGCGTACCGCCCCGCGGCGAGCGTCAGGCTGCCATAGAGCGGATAGCGCGTGTCGACCCCCTTGAGCTCGGTCAGCACGGCATCCGGCGCGCCGCTGGTCGGCGCCGCACGGCGCGCCATCGCGCGAGTACGGATCGTGTCGCCGACCGCCCCCAGCTCCGCGAGGGCAGCGTGCTCCGCAGCGGATGCCTGGCGCTGGGTCATCGCCACCTCGACATCGCCGCCCAGCAGGGCCTGGCCGCGCGCGGAGAGCTCCGCGGTAATCGAAGCCGTCAGGCTGCCGATCGTGGCAAGTGTCGCGACGCCAAGGAACAGGCACACCAGCAGCAGCCGCAAGCCGCGAAAGCCGGCATGAAGGTCGCGCCGGGCGATCTGCCAACTGGCCCGCCAGCCAAGCGCTTGCACGGCGCTCAAGCGGCGCTGTCCGCGACGATCAGGCCATCGCGCATCGTCAGCACGCGATCGCAGCGCTCCGCAAGCGCCGGATCATGCGTGATGATCAGCAAGGTGGCGTCCGCCGCACGCTGGCGATCGAACAGCAGGTCGACGATCGCGCCGCTGGTGGCGCCGTCGAGATTGCCGGTGGGCTCGTCGGCGAACAGGATTTCCGGGCGCCCCGCGACCGCACGGGCGATGGCGACGCGTTGCTGCTCGCCGCCCGAAAGCTGGACCGGATAATGGGTCAGCCGGTGGCCGAGTCCGACGGCGTCAAGCTCTGCCCCGGCACGTGCGAAGGCGTCGGGCGCACCGGCCAGTTCGAGCGGCACCGCGACATTCTCGTGCGCGGTCATCGTCGGAAGCAGGTGAAACGCCTGGAGCACGATACCGACGCGACCGCGCCGCGCGCGCGCCAGCCCGTCCTCGTCGAGCGTGCCATAGGCAATCCCCGCCACGCTGACCTCGCCGCCGCTCGCGCGCTCGAGCCCCGACAGGATCGCCATCAGCGACGACTTGCCCGATCCCGACGGCCCCAGGATCGCGACGCTGCTGCCGCGCGCGATATCGACATCTATCCCCTTGAGAATTTCGGTCGGCGCCTCGCGCGTGCCGAGGGTAAGGGTGACATTGCGTGCGCGGATTGCGATATCCGCCGCCGGATCAATCGACATGCTTGGAGATGACACCCTTGCCTAACAGACTTGCCCCATATGCGGGCGCGCTGCTGCTGCTCCAAGGGCTCGCGGCATGTTCGAGCGAGAATAATTCCGCAAACCAGACGATCGCGGAGACGCCGGGCGCGCAGAGCAACGCCACGGCCCCCTCGGAAGCCGCGAGCGGCCGGCTGATCGTCGCGTTCGGCGACAGCCTCTATGCGGGTTACGGCGTCCTGCCGCAGCAGAGCTTCCCGGCCCGGCTCGAAAAGGCGCTGGCCGCGCGCGGGGTCGCCGCGACGGTGCGGAACGCCGGGGTTTCGGGCGACACCAGCTCGGCCGGCCTCCGGCGGCTGGCCTTCACGCTCGACGGGCTCGACCGCAAGCCCGATCTGGTGATGGTCAATCTGGGCGGCAACGACATGCTGCGGGGCATCGATCCCAAGGAAACCCGCGCCAACCTGACCGCGATCTGCGAGGAGCTGAAGCGTCGCGGTATCCCGATCCTGCTCACCGGGATGGTCGCCGCACCGAATATGGGCCGCGACTATGCGGAGCGCTTCAACCCCATCTACGCCGATCTAGCGGAGCGCTACGACGCTGTCCTCTATCCCTTCTTTCTCGACGGTGTCGTCACCGATCAGCAGTTGATGCTGCCCGATCGCATCCACCCCAATCCCGCGGGAATCGACTCGATCGTGATGAAAGTGACGCCGCTGGTGGCGAGCGCCGTCGCGGACGAGTGACATCGGCGCGCCGGTGCTTCCGAAGCGACGCTACGGATCAGCCTTACCCCGGCCGCGCAACCGGTCGCTGTCCTCGTCGAGCAGAGGCGCCTTGAACGGATCGGGCCCCGGGGTGCGGCCGAACTTGATCGCGCGCGCGACGCCGCGATAGCTGCCGAGCACGGGGTGCGGGATGTCGCTCAACATCGCTTCGGCGGCGACCTGGGCGTCGTCGAACATGTCGTCGATCGACCGAGCGACCGAGCACGGGACGGCATCCCCGAGCGACGCCTCCCATTCCGCGGCCGTCCGTTCCATCAGCGCCGCGCGCAATCGCGGGATGATCTCGTCGGCATGTGCGGCGCGGCCCTTGACGGTGTCGAACCGTGAATCCTCGAGCAGATCGGCCAGGCCCGTCCGCTCGCACAAGGCGCGCCAGAAATGCGGCGTGTTGGCCGACAGATAGAGATGCCCCAAGGCTGTGGGATGCAGGCCGGTAATCCCGCCCGAACGCATGTCGCGGGAGATGCCGGGGTCCTCCCCTTCCGCGCGGATCAGCCGCGCCGACTGCATGGTGAGCGCGCTGCGCAGCAGCGAGACGCCGACATATTGCCCGACTCCGCTCCGCTCCCGCTCATACAGCGCCGAGGCGACCCCCGCCGCGACCAGCGCCGCGGCATAATAATCGACCGGCGAGCCATAGGTGATCTCCGGCGTACCCGGCGGCCCCTGCAGCACGCACATGCCGGTCATCGCCTGCAGCACCTGATCATAGCCGGCCTTGGCGCGCAGCGGTCCCTCCTCGCCATAGCCGGTCACGGCGCAGTAGATCAGCCGCGGGTTTCGTGCGGAGAGCGCCGCATGGTCGATGCCGAGCCGCTCGGGCACGCCCGGCCGGAAATTATGGACCAGTACATCGGCCTGATCGGCCAGGTCGAGCAGCACCGCCCGCTCGCCGTCCTGCTTGAGGTCCAGCACCACGCCCTGCTTGCTGCGGTTGACGCCGAGAAAGGCGCGGTTCTCGCCCGCCAGCGTCGAGGGATATTGGCGCAGATTGTCGCCGCCGGGCGGCTCGACCTTGATGACGTCGGCACCCTGATCGGCAAGCAGGCTGCAGCCATAGGGGCCCGCGATATAGGCGCTGAGGTCGAGTACCCTGATGCCGCTGAGCGGTCCGGCAGGCCCGGTACGGCGGGGGCTGGAAAAGGGGGAAGAGCCGCTCATCAAGTCAGGTTCCGGGTTGCGTATAGGGATAGGGTGCGAACAGCCGGCGCTGCCAGCCGCGCGGATCGCGAACCACGCGCGAACGGCGGTCGAAGACCATCGTCGCGCGATCGCGCAGGCGATAGGCGGGCCAGGCCGGAAGCCCGGGCGCGTTGGGCGTGCCGGAACGCGCAAAGGCGACGAACCGGTCCTGCATCGCCGCGCTTACCGCGCGCGATTCCGGCCCGGTTCCGGCGGGCGATCCCGCCAGCGTTCCGAACACGAACGGCATGTCGAGCGCATGGAACGCGCCGCGTACAGGCTCCACTGGCGAGGCGAAGTCGAACTGATAGACGAAGGCCGGGCGTCCCGCGCGGGCAAGCGCTTCGGCTTCCTCCAGCATCGGGCGCCAGCTGCGCCCGTCGCTTGTCGCCGCGAAGAAGACATCGGCAGGAGCATGGGCGGGAAAGCGGCGGCGATATTCGGCGACGATGGTTTCGACCGGCGCCTTCACCGGCAGCTCGGCCGCGATCTTCGCGCCGACAGCATCCCAGCTCAGCGTACGCATCTCCATGCTATCCGGGTCGAAATAGGCGCGGGTCTCGTCACGCGTACCGCCCAGCATCCAGGCGAGCTCGCGCGCCGCAGGTGCCGCACCGGGGCTGAACGGATGGCGCATCACGTTCCGGCGATCGAGGACGGGGCCCATATAGACCGGCGAATCCTCGAACGGGTCACGGGCCGAAAGCGCCTCGAGCAGCCGTTCGACCGGAACGGTCAGCGCTGGAGACACGTCCCGCGGCGAAGCCCCGAGTGCGGCGAGATAGGCCCGCGCCCGCTCGGTTGAGCGCTCGGCATCCGTCACGGCGACCTGCTGCCCACTCATCGTCGCAGCGCGATGGAACAGGCCGCGCGCTGCCGGCATCGCGGTGAGTGTGGCGATCTTGGCGCCTCCGCCCGACTGACCGAACATCGTCACCTGCGATGGGTCGCCGCCGAACGCCGCGATGTTCGCGCGCACCCATTGCAGTGCGAGGACGAGGTCGAGCTGTCCGTTGTTGCCGCTGTCCGGAAGGCGCCGGTCGAAGGGAGCGAGATAGAGATAACCGAGCGCGTTGAGCCGGTGGTTCACCGTCACCAGCACCACCCCCTTCCCTGCCAGCAACGCGCCGTCATTCTCGGGATCGGTGACGCTGCCGTTCGCATAGGCGCCGCCATGGACATAGACCATCACCGGCAGCCGTGCGCGCGCATCGGCCTGTGGCGTCCAGATGTTGAGGAACAGGCAATCCTCGGACTGCGGGCGGTACTTGCCCCGCTGGGGACAGGCGGGACCGAAGGCGGTCGCGCGGACCGGATCGCGCTCCGGCGGCACGGCCATAGCACGGCGGAAACGTTCGGCACGGCCGTAGCGAATGCCGCGAAACCGGGCGATACCGCCGACCCGTTCGCCGGTGAAACGGCCGGCCGGACAGGTCACCTCCGCGCCCCCGGGTGCCTGCGCAAAGGCGCGCGCGCCCAGCAGCGCTGCCGGTCCGGCCAGGAAGGCACGGCGGGCGAACATCAGCCGATCGTTTCCGGCGCGAGCTGCATCCAGGTCAGCCGCCAGGTGCCGTCGCGGCGTCCGCCCGCGCTGAACCAGGGTTCGAACGGAATGGGCGCGCGGCCCGCCGGCTTGAGGAACAGGATGCCGTCCTTCTCCTCGACCTCCGGCTCACCGTCGAAACGAAGCGTCTCGCTCAGCTTGTACCCATCGATCAGGCCCGTCGCCTGAACCAGCGGCCCCCGGGTGATCGCCAGATAGTCGTAGCGCATCACCTGCTGCGCCACCGGCGAACCATCGGGCGCAAGCGACTCCTGCACGTTGCGCCGTGCGGCGCGGTGCAATGCGGGGCGGATCGGCAGCGTCAGCACGACGCGATCGCCCGATCGCCAGCGGCGAACCACACGCGCATAGTCGCCGGCGGGCGCCGCGACTGCGTCCCCGGCAACCGTCAGCTGCGCACCATCGGCCCAATCGGGAATGCGGATACGCAGCGGAAACTCGGCCGGGCGGTCCGTTTCAACGACGATCTCGACCCTGCCCTCGAACGGGTATCCGGTCTCTTGCCGTACCCGTACGGCACCGCCGGGCAGGTTCAACCGCGCCTCGCCGGGCCCGAGCAGGTTGACCGCAATGCCGCCATCCGCCGTCACCGCATAGGCAATGGCGGGCAGTTCCTCGATCGCCATCGCCCCGCTCGACTTGCAGCAACGCCAGTAGGTGGTGTGGACGCGGCGGCCATTGGGGAAGCAGTAATAGCACCAGTCCTCCCCATCCGGGGCCTGCGCGCCGATCAGATCATTATAGGCGCTGCGCTCGATCTCCTGCGCGAATTGCGCCTCGCCGAGGATGCCGAGCAGCTCGCGGTTGAGCTGGATCCACGCCATGGTCGAACAGGTTTCGACATAGCCGTCGGGATCGAACACCGCCGCAGGGTTGAACACCTCGCGCGATCGATGCGCGACCCCGCCCCACGGCCCGCCGCCCAGCGTCAGATGATGATCGCGCACCGCGGTCCACAGGTTGCGGACGGCGGTGAGATACGTCTCCTCCCCCGTCGCACGATGGAGCTTGGCGAGACCGACGAGATTCCAGAGCAGCTGATAGGCCTTGCCGGTCGCGATCTCCGACGGATCGGCACCAGCCAGCGCCTGGCTCAGCAGCCGGTTATGCGGCTCGCCCTCCGCCTGCGCGACGATCTTCAGCGCAAGATCGAGATAGCGTTGCTCGCCGCTCGCGAAATACAGCTCCAGCGCCGGATCGAGCATCACCGTCGCGGACAGGCCGAAATGATTGCCCATGTCGGTGATGTTCAGCCCGTCTTCCGTCAGGGCTCGCCAGACGAGATCGCCGATCCTGCGCGCGGCGTCGAGATAAATGCCCTCACCCGTCACCCGCCACAGCTCGACCAGGCCCAGCGCCAGATAGGCGTGCGTCCAGATGTCCCAGGTGCGAAGGCTCGGCTCGCCGTTCCAGCTGACGGGCTTCTCCGGATGCCTTGTGGTGAAACGGCGCGGCGGCGGATAGTTGCCGAGATAGCCGTCCCGCCCCTGCCGCGCGATCAGCCAGTCGGCAACCCGCCGAACCCTGCCCAGAAGCGCCGTATCGCTGCTGCGCGCCGCCGCGCGCGATGCGGCGGCGAGCCACTTTCCGGCATGCTCGCCATACCAGTCGCCCCCTTCGTTCGCGGCCACCGTTTCGGGCGCGAAGATCGCGATGGCAGGGCTGGTCTCGTCGGTGATGAAATGGCTTAGCCGGCCAAGATGGTTGGCGGCGAGCGCATCGCCCAGCACGCCGTCCAGCGCCACCGCTCCGGGCGGCGCAAGGGTCTGGGCAGGTTCAGAGATCGACGGCACAACGGAACCCGATTCCGGCCGAGCGATCCTTGGACGGCGCCATCAGCAGATATTTGCCATGCTCGTCGAGGCGATAGGCCTGCGGGAAATACCAATGGCTGGTCTGCGGCTGATAGGCGCTCCCGCCGCGCAGCACGGCGCCGCGGACATGGCGGTCGCGATATTCGTCGGTCCATTCCCAGACATTGCCGACCAGATCCATCACGCCGAACGGGCTGGCGCCCGCGGGATGGCCATCGACGTCGGCGGGAACGGGCATCGTCCGGTCGAGGCATGGTTCCGGGACCGCGTCCGGGTTCCAGTCATTGCCCCAGGGATAAAGGCGCCCGTCATCGCCCTGCGCGGCATATTGCCATTCCCATTCGCGGCAGAGCCGCTTGCCCGCCCAGGCGGCATAGGCGCGGGCGTCCTCGATCCCGATCCAGGTGACCGGCTTGTTCTCCCACCCGGCGGGCGGCGCGCCGTCGATCCAGTGGACGAGGAAATTCTGCGCGTCTGTTGGCGCATAGCCGCTCGCGTCGAGGAAGCGCTTGAACTCCGCGTTGGTGACCGGGAATCTGTCGATCGCGAAGGCCGGGATGTTCACCCGGTGGCGATGGGTGCGGCGCGGATCGGGCTCCCACGGATACTGGATATCCACGCCCGCGGTGGCGTAGCCCTCGATCACCACACCGCGTACCTTGAAGTCGAACTCTGCGGCAGGGATCGCAATCATCCCTTCCGGTGCCGCACCATGGGGCGCGGTTGCCTCGATCTCGACCAGTTCCTGCTGCGCGGCAGCCCAGGCGGACGAGAAGGACGACAGCGGCGTCGCCGCGCGGTCGGCCATCGCCTTCAGGAATTCGGCAAGTCCGGGCTCCTCACCGCTCGCCGCCAGCACCGCGCCGAACCCGCGGCCGTCGATCGCCAACGCGATAATGGCACGATCACCCTCGATCCGCGGCGACAGCTCGGTGCCGTTCCAGACATCGTAATAGCGCGCGCCAGCGACATGCGGGACCTTGAGCTGCTCGCCCGTCACCGCGAACTCGCTGCGGTTGATCAACGTCCACAGCGTCCGCCCTTCACCGGGGAAACGGCTGGCGAAGATGCCGAACTGGAGCGTGCGTTCGTAGGGCCGCCAGTCCTTGCTCACGAACAGCGGCGCGAACCGGCGCTGCACCATCGCCACGCGCCGCAGCGTCTCGGCATCGCGATCGGTGATCAGGTTGACGAAGCCGAAGACATTCTCCCACGCGACATAGCCGATGCCGTTGAAGAAGGCATGTTGCAGGTCGTTGGTCCGGTTGCGGCTCCAGCGGTTCTCGATGTTGATGATGTGGCGCGGCTCGAGCCATTTGAGCTTGATGACGGTCGGAATGCTTTCGTCCGGCACCCGCTTGGTCCAGCTCTGCAGGTTCCACGAGAGGTGATGGTCGCCCGCCTGCGCGGTGGATTCGGGCTGAAGGATCACCGGCCGCCCGCGCGCTTCGCACGCGACGTGGAAGGCGCGCGGCACGCCCGAATAGGTGTCGCCGTTGATCCCGTCGGCGCCGGTCGCCGCGACCAGATCGGCCATCCGCTCCCAGTCCGGACGGTCGCCCTCGCGCGTGCCATTGTCCCACGGCATCGTCGGCAGGAACACCTTGACCCCGCGGCGATGGAAGTCCGCGACGACCTGCTTGAGTGCTTCGACCCCGCCCGGCAGCGCGTCGGCCAGGTCGAACTGGCTGCGGTCGTCGATCCCGATATTGGGATAGATATACCAGGGCAGTACGCTGTCGATCCCGCCGAACCGCGCCTCGAGATCGTCGAGATAGCGGTCGACCGTGTAGCGGCCGGTGTCGGGATCGTAGAAATAGCGATCCTCGACCATCAGCAGCGCATGGACGAAATTGCCCTGCGCCCAGACCAGGTCCGGATGGCGGTACAGGCTGTCGTCGAAGCCGATGCGGATCAGGTGCTCGCGCCGCCATTCGATCAGGCCCCGCACCCATTCATCGGCCTCGCCATCGGCGTCGATCCGCCAGCGCCCCATCTCCTGGAACGGCCAGCCCAATGCCTTGCCCGGCGTGGGCAGATAGGGGCCGGTCAGCGCGTGGCTGAACTTGTAGTCGCTGGTGGTGCGGATCGGGTGGTCGGTCATCGGGATCGGGATCTACTCGCTTATGCCGCAATAGGCGGCCAGTGTACGCGCATCGGCTTCGGCCGCATCGGCCAGGAAAGCGGCGACTTCCGCCGCCGTCGGAATGCTGGTCTGCGCGCCGGCGCGGGTCGCCGACAGTGCCGCCGCGGCCGCCGCCCGGCGCAGCGCGCCGAGCAGGTCGGTGCCGCCCGCCAGCGCCGCACCCAGCACGCCACAGAAGGTGTCGCCGGCCGCCGTCGTGTCGGTCGCCGCGACCGAAAAGGCTGCCTGCGAAATCAATGTTCCATGATCGGCCGCACAGCAGCCGCGCTCGCCCAGGGTCACCACGGTGGTGGCGACGCCGGTCCGCGCGACCCGCTCGGCGATGCTGCCCTGCTTGCCGGTGATCGCCGCCAGCTCTTCCTCATTGACCACCAGCAGATCGACCAGCGCCAGCAGCTCGGCCGGAAGCGGCTGCGCCGGCGCTGCGTTCAGCATCACCCCGACGCCCGCGACCCGCGCCGCCCGCGCATAGGCGATCACGCTCGCGATCGGGGTTTCGAGCTGAAGCAACAGCCACGACACCCCTTCCAGCGACGGCAGATGCTCCGGCGCCAGCTCGCCATTCGCCCCCTGGGCGACGGTGATCGCATTCTCGGCCCCGTCCGACACGGTGATCAGCGCCGCGCCGGTCGGGCGGGAGGCCCGAACCACGTGCAGGCTCACTCCCGCCGCGCGCAGCGAATCCTCCAGCACCCCCGCCGAAGGATCGTCACCCAGCGCAAGCAGCATCGCGGTGTCCGCGCCGCCGGCACGGGCTGCCGCGACCGCCTGGTTGGCGCCCTTCCCGCCCGGCACGACCGACAGGTCGCCGCCCAGCACCGTCTCGCCCGGCGCCGGGATGTGCGGCGCGCGGACGACGAAGTCGACATTGGCGGATCCGGCGACCAGCACCCGGCCGCCGGGCGTGGTCCCGGTCATATCGGTCCTCTTATCAAAGGTGGCGGAGCTTCAGAAATCGCTCCTGAGCGTCAGCGACACCGTCCGTCCGCGGCCCGCGAAGTAATTCTGGAAGAAATCGATCTGCGAGAAGGCGAGGAAATAATATTTGTTGAACAGATTCTCCACGCCCAGCGAGACGGTGCCGACGTCCTTCATCTTGTACTTGGCGGTCAGGTCGAACAGCGTGCGGCCGGTGGTCCGCTCGGTGACGGTCTGGCCCGTCCGGACGGTCCGGTCGAAGGTCTTGTCCATCCCGAACGAGAGCGAGACGGCGTCGGTGGGCGTCCAGGTCGCGCTCAGGTTCAGCTTGTCCGGCGCGATATTGACGATGCCGAGCTGGACGTTGAGCGGGCGGCTCTGGAAGTTGGCCGGGCTCGTATAGCCCTCGAGCGAGCTGTAGACCGCGTTGAAGCGCAACTGCGAGATCGGCCGGACCTCGGCGGTCACGTCCCAGCCCTTGACCCGGATCG
Organism: Sphingomonas koreensis; assembly: GCF_002797435.1. NCBI lineage: Bacteria > Pseudomonadati > Pseudomonadota > Alphaproteobacteria > Sphingomonadales > Sphingomonadaceae > Sphingomonas > Sphingomonas koreensis. Next base: position 590,630 of record NZ_PGEN01000001.1, read on the forward strand.
GGCGGCGGTTGAGCACGAAGTCGAGCGTGACCGGATCGACGCCATAGGTCGAGCCCAGTTTCGAATAGGAATTGTAGCGCGAGATGCCGAAGCTGCCCCAGCTGCCGCGCCAGTTCACCCCGACTTCCTTGTTCTCGAACACCACCGCCTGCAGCTCGTCAAAGGTGCTCGAGACCGACTGGCCCGGCGTGCTGATATTGCGCAGCGGGATGCCGACATTGGGCAGCGTGAACCCTTCGCTGTACGACGCGAATGCCGAGAAGCCATGGCCCAGCCGGACGATCACGCCGCCGTTGAGCAGGGTGTTCTTGTACTTGAGCTCGCCGCCCTTCACCGCCTGGCGGCCACGGAAGAAGGTGGTGGTATAGTCATCGACCTTGATCGTGCCGTTCTCATGGCGAACGCCGCCCGACAGGGTAACCGCGCCGATATCCCAGGAAAGCTGGGCATAGGGGCCGAAGCTCGTATATTTCATCGGAGGAACCCAGACCCGGTTGGTCAGCGCCAGCCGCTGCTCGGTCTCGTCATGCACCGCATCGATGCCGACGCGGACTTCAAGGCCGTCGATCAGGAAATTGGGCCGCGAATAGGATGTGCGCAGGCCATATTTCTCCGACCGGATCTCCGACTGATCGACCAGCGTGCCGATCGGCGCGATCAGCGGGTCCTGGCGGTCGGTGCTGTTCTCGCCGCCGAAGCGCATCGCCTGCTTCGCATAATAGCCGGTCATCACCAGATTGCCGCCGAACAGGTCGGTATGCGTGTAGGTCAGTGCGCCCTGGATGAACTCGTTGAACTCCTCGCGCAGCACGTCCAGGCCATTGACCAGCAACGGGCCCGGCTCGGCAGTGTCGGGAAGCCCTGTCGCACGGTTGCCTGCGACATAATGATAGCCCCCCTTGCTCGCGAGCTTGAAGTAGCTGCCCGTCGCCTCCAGCCGCTGCACGCCGGCACTGCCGAAATCGGTGCCGACCTTCAGGAAGAAGTTGCGCTGCGTCGAATCCGCCAGCGAGCTCGACGCGGACAGGCCGATGCGGCGGCCCTTCGCGTCATAGGTCATCCCGCGATCGACATAGGCGGCGGCGACGAACACGTCGAACGCGCCGCCCTTGTAGGCGATGTCGCCCTTGATGCCCCAGGTCTCGCTGTCGTCACGGAACTGGCTGCCCAGCCGGCCGCCGATATTGGCGTGGAAGCCGTCACGGGTGGCGCGTCGTGAGATATAGTTGATGACGCCGCCGGCCGCGCCGATGCCTTCGGCCGCGGAAGCGCCGCCGATGACCTCGATCTTCTCGACCGTAGACATGTCGGTGAAGGTCGCGTTGCGGCTGCCGTCGCGCAGCGGGGTCGATTGCGGCACGCCGTCGAACAGATAGAGCGCGGTGCGCCCGCGCATCGTCTCGCCCAGCGTGTTCAGCGTCTGGTTCGATTCCGAATAGCCCGGAACGGTCTTGGCCAGCACCGCGGTATTGTCCTCGGTGATCGCAAGCGAGCGCTGCAATTCGGCGGGCGAGATCACCGTGATCGCGCCGGCGATCTTGTCGACCGCCTTGGGCGCACGGTTGCCCGTGACGATCACGTCCTTGGAATTCTCGTCGGCCTCCTCGGCTGCGGCGGCGCCATCTTGCGCATCGACCTGCTGTGCCCAGGCCGGCATAGCGACCCCGCCCAGCATCAATGCTGCGGCCGTGGCGCGTGCGAAACTCCTCATCGTCCCCTCCCAATTCTTATGGTTCGTTATCTGCGCGCTATCCTATGCCGCCTGCAGGGCGATAAAACCGGGGTTGTGCTGCGTTCATACCCGACAATTTGTGCGGTCCCGATTGGCCCACCAATTCGGAACGCACATTTCCTGCGGTGTGAAACCAGCATCAATTTCCTCCATGCGCGGTTATCGATGACGCAGATCGGGATCGACCCGGCGGGGAGGATGTGTTGATGCGCAGCAAGCTGTTCGTGCCCTGCTCGCGTCCCGAGTTTTTCGACAAGGCGCTGGCGAGTGCGGCCGACGCGCTGTCCTTCGATCTCGAGGATTCGGTACCGGCGGACGGCAAGGCGGCGGCGCGCGCGCGGCTCGCCGCGTTTCTCGCCAGCGACGCGGTACGCGGGACCCCGAAACGGATCATCGTCCGCGTCAACGATCCTGCCGGGCCCGATTTCACGGCCGACATCGAAGCGATCCGGAACTGCCGTATCGATCTGATCAACCTTCCCAAGATCGAGGATGCGCCCGGCGTGATCGCCGCGGCCAATGCGACCGGCAGGGCGATCGGCCTGCTCGTCAATATCGAGACTCCACATGCGCTGATGCGCGCAGCCGCGATCGCGAACGCGCATCCGCGCGTCGCGGGATTGCAGGTCGGCCTCAACGATCTCTTCGCCACCCTCGGCGCCGACCGCCGCGATCCGCGCGCCGTGCATGCGGCGCTGTGGCAGATCAGGCTCGGCGCAGCTGCTGCGGGCATCTTCGCCTATGACGGCGCCTGGCCCGACCTTGCCGACGAAGCGGGGTTCCGCGCAGAGGCCGGGATGGCGCAGGCGCTCGGATATATGGGCAAGAGCTGCATCCACCCGCGCCAGATCGCCGCCGCGAATGAAGTGTTCGATCATACGCTCGACCGCGCCGTTGCAAGGCGGCTGGTCGCCGCGGCGCAGGCGGCCGCACTGGACGGCCGCGGCGCATTCCTGTTCGAAGGACGCATGGTCGACCGGCCGATGATCGCGCAAGCGCAAGCCCTGCTCGCCGGAGACGACGCATGACCGCCCGCCTGTTGTCCTGGCCGCTGGCCGTCCTGCTGCTGGTCCTGACCTCCGTCGCTCCCGCAATGGCGGGCACCGGGGCGCCAGTGTCGAGCAAGACGTCCCCCCTGCCCGCCTTGCCGGATACGGGGGACCGGATCCGGCTGGCCGGTGTGGACGGGCAGCCCGTCGTTCTGGACGGGCGGCGCGCGTTCCGGCTGTCCGCGGACAAGCGCCGCTGGGAACCGTTGCGTGCAGACGCGCTTGCCGATCTGGGCGAGATCGCTGCCGCGAGCGACGGCAACCGTACCGTGCTGATCGCGGGCCGGGGCGGGGTGGCCGAACGGATCGTCCGGTTGACTATTGCCAATGACGGGCTTGCCGTCCACCCGCTCGCAGCCCTGCCCGTCCCGCTGCACGCGGCGCAGGCAGCGATCCGCGACGACAGCATCTGGCTGGCCGGACTCGGCCCCGACGGCGCAGCCCGGCTGTACAAGGCTTCCCTCTCCGCCCCCGGCCGCTGGGCGGCGCAGGCCGCATGGCCGGGCGGCGCTGCGCCGGTCGCGCTCGGCGCGCAGAACAAGGGCGTGTTCGTAACGCTGGCCGACGGCGCGCAATGGCGCTGGTTCTCCGACAAGGGCTGGCGCGTCGGGGCAAGGGCGCCGGCGGCGATCGTGCCGGGATCGACGCGGGCGATCGGACAGGCCTATCTCCTCTATCTCGGCTCGGGCGCCGACGGCGCGACGCGGCTCTACAGTTACAGCGCGATCACCGACGCATGGGCCGCGCTCGGCGCACCGCAGGCGGGAACGCCGCAAGCCGCGGTCAGCTATGGCGAGGGTCTGCTGGCCGCGCGGAGCAATGCGAACGGCCTCGCATTCACCACCACCGAACTGGTCAGCGAACGCCAGTCGCTGGCGCTGCTCGATTGGCTGATCATCGGCGTCTACATGTTCGGGATGCTGGGGGTAGGCTTCTACTTCTACCGTGGCGCCAAGAACGGCTCGTCGAATGAGTTCTTCCTGGGGAGCCGGTCGATCCCGGCCTGGGCGGCGGGGATCAGCATGTTCGCGGGCAGCATCAGCTCGATCAGCTATCTCGCCATTCCGGCCAAGGCGTACGAGACCAACTGGCAGTACATCATGTCGAAGATGTCGACGATCGCGGGCCTGATCTTCGTCGCGATCATGATCGTGCCGCTGTTCCGGCGGCTCAATCTCGTGTCGGTTTTCAACTATCTCGAAACGCGCTTTCACCCCTCGATCCGCCTGCTCTCGAGCGCGCTGTGGATGCTGATGCAGATCGGCGGGCGGATGGGCATCGTGCTGTTCCTGCCCGCGATGGCGATCGGCACGATCACCGATACCAACATCGTCGCCTGCATCGTCGTCGTCGGCATCTTCACGATCATCTACACCGCGCTCGGCGGCATGAAGGCGGTGGTTTGGACCGACGTGTTCCAGGTGATGGTGCTGACCGGCGGCGCCTGTTTCGCGATCGGCTTCATCATCTACCAGCTCGGCCTGATGCCGGTCGTCGAGACCGCGCGCGCGTTCGAGAAGACCGACATGGTCAATCTGAGCTTCGATATCACCCAGCCGACCCTCTGGGGCTTCCTGATCCTGGTGCTGTTCGACGTGGTGCTCACCTTCCCCAAGGATCAGGTGCTGATGCAGCGCGTGCTGGCGACGCCGTCCGAAAAGGAAGCGAGCCGCTCTGTCTGGGTGTTTGCCGTCGTGCTGCTGCCCAGCGCCTTCATGTTCTACATCATCGGCACCGTGCTGTTCGCCTATTACCGGGAGAATCCCGCACAGCTGAACCCGATGCTGCCGATCGACGCGGTGTTCCCGGCCTTTATCGGCACCGAGCTGCCCGCCGGCGTCACCGGCCTGATCATCGCGGGCCTGTTCGCGGCGGCGATGGGTACGCTGTCGGGCATCATCAATTCCGTCGCGACCCTGCTCTCGGTCGATTTCTACGGCAAGTTCCGCAACCCCACGCAGGAGCAGACAGTGCGCTTCGCCGAGTGGATGAGCGTGGTGGTCGGCCTGATCGGCATCGGCATCGCGATCATCCTGTCGCGGATGGACATCCATTCGCTGCTCGACCTGACGATCGAGCTGTTCGGGCTGCTCGGCGGCAGCTGCGCGGGGGCCTATACGCTCGGCATGTTCACTCGACGCGCCAACTGGCAGGGGGTGGCGATCGGCATCGTCGCCGCATCGCTGCTGACGCTGGTCGTGTGGATCTTCGGGCTGATCCATCCCTATTGGTATCTCGCGCTGGCGATCATGGCCTCGATCGTGATCGGCTATCTCGCAAGCCTGCTCTTCCCCCCGCCCAGCCATTCGCTGGAGGGCCTGACCATCTACGATAAAGCGCGTAAGCAGGCGGCCTGACCGGAGAGAGACGCCATCGACATCAACTTCCTGCGCACCTTCGTGGCCGTTGTCGAGCATGGCTCGATGGCGGCGGCGTCGCGTGCGCTGACGCTCAGCCCGTCGGCGGTCGCGCAGCAGCTGCATGCGCTCGAACGCGAGCTGGGGGCACCGCTGATCGTGCGCGTCGGCCGCACCGTGCGGATGACCGAGCAGGGCGACCGCATCCTCGCTCAGGCCCGTCAGCTGCTCCGCGATGCCGCCGATCTGCGCAGCCTCGCCCGCGACGGCGATCTGAGCGGCGAATTGCGGCTCGGCGCCTGCACCACTCCGCTGATCGGCATGCTCCCCGAGATCCTTGCAAGGGTCAGCGCAAAATTCCCTCAGATCAACGTCCACATCCGCTCCAGCCACTCGGCCCAGCTCTATGCGGAAGTGGAAGCCGGGAACCTCGATGCTGCTTTCGTGCTCGAAGCGCCGCATCCCCTGCCCAAGACCTGCGAGTGGCGCGTGCTGCGCGAGGAGCAGTTGGTCGTGCTCGCGCCGCCTGCGCTGGCAGATCGCGACCCGCACGCCCTGCTACGCGAAGAGCCGCTGATCAGGTACGACCGCAACCAATGGGGTGGCCGTCGCGCCGACGAATATCTGCGCGCATCGGGCATTATCCCGCGCGAACGGTTCGAACTCAACGCGCTCAATGCGATCGCGGTGATGGTCGACCGCGGCCTCGGCGTATCGCTCGTGCCCGACTGGATGCCACCCTGGCCCGAGGGACTAAACCTCAGCCGCCTTCCCCTGCCCGGCGCACCGGTCGGCCGGCGAATCGGTATCGTCTGGTCGCGCGCCACGGTTCGCCTCCGGCTGGTCGATATCCTGCTGGACGAGATCGAGCGTTGATCAGCCGTCGTCGCGCTGGCTGACACGGGCATGTGGTCCGGCTGCTGTTGCGCACGATCGGGCGCACCGAAATACGGGTCAGCGGGTATTTCACCCCGGGGCTATCCGCCGAATATCGGGCGGGCAGGCCTATCGCTCGAATTGCGGCGGAAACGGCGCGCCCTTTGGCCCCCTGGCGCTGCGCAGCACATTACGCCCCTCTGAATCCGCGCTCAGCGGGATCTGCATCCCGTCGGTCTCCTCGAGCAGCTTGAACAGCTTCGCGCCCATCCGCTTCGCCAGCGCCTCATGCCCCGGCCGGGCGAGCAGATTGTCGTTCTCGTGCGGATCGGCCTCAAGGTCGTACAGCTCGTCCAGATCCCAGATGCCGTGGAAGCGGATATATTTGTAGCGGTCTTCGCGCAGCGCGTGGACGGTCGGGGTCTGGGGGAAATTACGCTCCCAATAATATTCATAGACCAGTTCCTTGCGCCAGGGCACCGTCTCGCCGCGCGCAAGCGGAAGCATGTTCGCGCCCGCCATGCTCTCCGGCGCGGCGAGGCCGGCGGCGGCGAGCATCGTCGGGGCGACATCGATATTCGCAACCACCTGGTCGACCGTCCGGGGCCCGAACAGCGCCGGGCAGCGCGCGATCATCGGTACGCGCATCGATTCCTCATATGCCGCACGCTTGTCGATCAGGCCATGCTCGCCGAACATGAAGCCGTTGTCGCCCATGTAGAGGATCAGCGTGTCGTCGAGCTCGCCGCGCTGCGCCAGCAGATCCATGATCCGCGCCAGCCCTTCATCGACCGCCAGCAAAGTCTCCATATAGGCCTTGTAGTAGTCGGCGATGTCGAGCGTCGAATGATAGGGGAAATCGACGCCGTGCCAGCTGTTACGCTGGTTCTCGACCCACATCGGCCGGCCGGGCATGCCGGGCTTCATATTCTCCGGATATCGGAACTTCGCGTCCCTGTAGCGCCCTGCATGGCGCGGCGCCGGGATGAATTCCGAATGCACCGCCTTGTGCGCCAGGTGCATCATCCACGGCCGCTTGCGGTCGCGCTTGCCGATCCAGTCGAGCGCATAGTCGGTCAGCTCGTCGGTAATGTAGCCCCGTTGCGGCACCTTGCGTCCGTCGACATTCAGGCCGTCGGGATGCGGCATGTAGTGGCCCTGCCCCTTAAAGCTCACCCAATGGTCGAAGCCGGGCTGCGGCCGGTCGGTCTCCGCGCCCATATGCCATTTGCCGATGAACGCGGTCTCATACCCCGCGCGCTGGAGATACTCCGGGTAGTAGGTCAGGCCCGGCGGGATCGGATGGTTGTTGTCCACCACGCGGTGCTGGTGGGCGTAGAGGCCGGTGAAGATCGACGCGCGCGAGGGCGAGCATAGCGCAGTGGTGACGAAGGCGTTGCGGAAATGCACGCCCTCGCGCGCCAACCGGTCGAGCGTCGGGGTCTCGCCGAAATCCTGGGTCTTCATGAACCCCATCGCGTCGAAGCGATGGTCGTCGGTCAGCACAACCAGGATGTTGCGCGGCCGCGTGCGCGGTATGCGCTTGAGGAGGAGGCTCCTCTTCTGCGCCGCCGGCGCGGCGGCCGCGTCCGCTGCCCAGCTATAGAGGCCGAACGCACCGCCGCTCCCTGCGAGAAGGACGCCGCGCCGGTCGATTTCGTTGCTCATTTCCGTCTGCCCAGATGCGTGTCGAAGAACCGCGTGATGACCCGATATGCCTCGATCGATTCGGGCATGTCGGGCCACACGAAGAAAGCATGGGGCAATCCGTCGAACAGGAACAGCTCGCTTGGCACGCCTGCCTGCGCCAGCCGGCGATGCGCCAGCGTCAGCGCGCTCGCCGCGAAGTCGCGGCTACCCGCCAGCAGCAGCGTCGGCGGGAAGGCCTTGATCTCGGCGTCGGAGAGCAGCGGGTACGCCGCCGCATCCTCGCCCGCGACCCCGGCCATATAGGCCGTTGGCAACAGCTTTGGCAGCGGCCCGGCCGGCGGCACGGTGCCTTCGGCGATCGGCCCGGCAAGATAGGGGCTGTCCCCGCTGAACCCGGCTGCGGTTCCGCAGAAGGTGCCGATCGCGCCGGGGCGCGGCAGCCCCTGCTTGCGGATCCACGCCACCGACTGGGCGGTGATCACCCCGCCCGCCGAGCAGCCATAGATGCCGATCTGCTCCGGCCGGTATTGCTTGAGCAGCGCGCGATAGACCGCGGTCACGTCCTCCGACGCCGCCGGATAGCGATGTTCGGGGGTCAGGCGATAGTCGACCGTGACGACCTTGATCCCCATGGTCGCGGCGATCGGGATCGCCTCGACCAGCGCGCCGCTGCCCGATCCCCACATGAACGCGCCGCCATGGACGTTGATCAGCACGCGGTCCTTATTGCCCGGTGTGATGCCCGCGCCGGGTACGACGACATCCACTGCAACTCCGCCCAGCGACGCCCTTTCCTCGCGGGTCCGGAAATGCCGCCGCATCTCCGCCAGCCGGTCGTCATTGTATTTCTGATAGAAGGCCCGCTGCCGCGCGATGTCGTCCTTGAGGTCGGGTGCCCGCGCCGCACGCATCCGCAGCAGCACAGACTTCGCCTCCTCGCTCAGCTGGTCCGAGGGCGGCAGCGTGAAGGCGGGAACCTCGACGGCGGCGCTATCCTGCCACGCCAGTGCCGGTGCTGCGGCGAACAAGGCGAGCAGCGCGCCGAAGACCCTCATCATATCGATGTCCTCATCCTTGTTTCAGATGTGCATATGGATCGGTCTGTCCCGCCAGCCACGGATCGCGCGTGTCGATGCGCATCTTCAGCATCCGTGCGCGCAGCTCCGCCAGCACTCCGGCATAGGCGCGACTCCCCACGACATTCGCCACCTCGTCGGGATCGCGCGTCAGATCGTACAGCTCCTCGGCCGGCCGCCTGAGATAGGCGGCCTGGGTGCGCCTGCCGAGCCGGATCGAGCGGTCCGCACGGATCGCCTTCCAGCTCGGCGATCCCGCCACATCGCCCGCGATCGGATAGTCGAGCGGGTGGGCGAGGTTGAGGATGTAGCTGTGCGTCCGCGTCCGGACGGCACGCATGGGGTAATATTGGTTGATCTCGTGAAACTCGTGGCTCGCGAACACCGCGTCGCGCGCCGGATCGCCAGCCTTGCCCAGGATCGACAGCAGCGAACGGCCCGACAGCGGATAGCCGGGCGCTGCCACGCCGGCCCAGTCCAGGATCGTGGGTGCGATATCGATCCAGCTCACCATCGCATCGTTGACCGACGCCGTACTGCCCGGCGCACGCACGATCAGCGGGAGGTGCAGCCCCGGCGCGTAGAGGTTGGTTTTGGCGCCCGGAAACGGCCGGCCATTGTCGCTCAGGAA